>DATIVR010000210.1:0-2411 GCA_035465695.1 Gammaproteobacteria bacterium | reverse complement strand
CGCTGGCGCGGGCACGTATCCAGGACAATCCCGAACCCCTCAAGGGCATCTACGAGCAGGTACTGCGTCTCCTGGAAGCGGTGCCGACGGCGCGCGAGCCGGAGAGGCGAACGGCCTAAAGAGATCGAGACCGCGGGGCATGGGCCTCGCGAATTTTTTTGGCTACAAGTTGACCAGATAGTCAACTATTCGAAACAGAGGATGAGGAGAAGCTCATGGCCGACGGCAACCAGAACCACCAGACCACTCCCGCCATCGATCCGGTCGTGGCGAAGCGCGCGGCGCTACGCCGGCGCGGTTTCATGGCGCTAGGCGGCGTGTTCGCCGTAGCGGCCATCGCCTACGGCGCCTACTGGTTCACCGTGGGCTCGCGCCATGAGAGCACCGACGATGCCTACGTGGCGGGCAACCGCGTGCCGGTGATGGCGGAGGCGGAGGGCACCGTTACATCCATCCTGGCGGACGAGACCAGCGAGGTGCGGCAAGGTCAGGTGCTGGTGAAGCTCGACGATACCGACGCCAAGGTGGCGCTGCAGGAGGCGGAGGCCAAGCTCGCCGCGACCGTGCGCCATGTAGAGCAGCTCTACGCCACCGACAAACAGCTGGCCGCCAAGGCCGCCGCGCAGCAAGCAACGCTGGTTCAGCATCAATCCGACTACCAGCGCCATGAGGCCCTGAACAAGCGCGGCTATTACTCCGATAGCGCGCTGCAGCAGAGCGGCACGCAGGTGCAGGTGGACCAGCACGAACTGGCGGAGGACCAGCACGCCATCGCCGCATTGCACGCCGAACTGGGTGACGGCGGCGTGGCCGACAACCCGGACGTGAAGCTGGCAGCGGCGGAAGTCCGCGCCGCCTATCTCACGGTGCAGCGGATGACCATCGTGGCGCCGGTCTCGGGCTACGTCGCCAAGCGCGACGTGGAGATCGGCCAGCGGGTGGCCCCCGGCGCCGCGCTGATGGCGGTGGTCCCGCTCACCCAGATCTGGGTGGACGCCAATTTCAAGGAGTCCCAGCTTGCGCACATCCGCCCGGGCCAGCCGGTGATGCTGCATGCCGACGTGTACGGCGGGCGCGTAGACTTCCACGGCACCGTGGCGGGCGTCGATGCCGGCACTGGCAGTGCTTTCGCGCTGCTGCCGGCTCAGAACGCCACCGGCAACTGGATCAAGGTGGTGCAGCGGGTGCCGGTGCGAGTGCAGATCGACGATGCCGAACTCGCACAGCATCCATTGCGCATCGGCCTCTCCATGGAGGTGAGCGTGGATACCCATGCCGGCGCCGATGGCGAGGCCCTGGCGTCCGTGCCGGCGCCGCAATACTCCACGCCGGTATATGGTCAGCGCATGGCCGGCGCCGAGCAACTGATCGCCGACATCATCCGTGCCAACAGCGCCGGTCCGCGTTCCCTGCTGGCGGGCGTGGCCGGCGTGGCGGTGGGCCGTGACCGGTAAGTATCCGCCCATCACGGGTTTCCGGCTGGCGCTGTTGACGCTGGGAGTGTCCCTGGCGGTGTTCATGAACATCCTGGACACCTCCATCGCCAACGTGGCGATCCCCACCATCGCCGGCGATCTCGCCATCAGCCCCAACCAGGGCACCTGGGTCATCACCTCGTTCACGGTGACGCTCGCCATCGCGGTGCCGCTCACCGGCTGGCTGGCGCGCACCTTCGGCGAGGTGCGGCTGTTCCTCTGGGCCACCACGCTGTTCTCGATCTTCTCGTTGCTCTGCGGTCTCGCGCCGAACCTGGGGAGCCTGGTGTTCCTGCGGGTGCTGCAGGGCATCACTGCCGGACCCATGATCCCGCTTTCCCAGAGTCTGCTCATGAGCAACTACCCGAAGGAGAAGCACGGCACCGCGCTCTCCATCTGGAGCATGACCGCGGTGGTGGCGCCGGTGGTGGGACCGCTGCTGGGCGGCTGGATCACCGACAACTACAGCTGGCCCTGGGTGTTCTACATCAACGTGCCCTTCGGTGCCCTGGCGGTGTGGCTCACCTGGAGCACGCTGCGCGGCCGCGAGACCGACAAAGTGAAGACACCCATCGACCGGGTGGGCTTAGGCCTGCTGGTCGTGGGCGTGGCGGCGCTGCAGATCATGCTGGACAAGGGCAACGAGTTGAACTGGTTCTCCTCCAGCACCATCTGGAGCCTCGCCATCGTCGCATTGGTGGGTCTAAGCGCCCTGGTGGTATGGGAACTCACCGATGCCCATCCGGTGGTGGATCTCAGCCTGCTCAAGAGTCCCAGCTACACCCTGCCGGTGCTGGCGCTCACCTTCGGCTATCTCACCTATTTCGCCAACGTGGTGGTGTTCCCGCTCTGGCTGCAGACCCAGATGGGCTACACCGCCACCGACGCCGGCATCGCCGCGGCGCCCATCGGCGTCCTGGCGGTGGTGGTGGCGCC
>DATIVR010000209.1:0-29518 GCA_035465695.1 Gammaproteobacteria bacterium | reverse complement strand
CTGCGCCTCCCACGCCGATCTGTCGGTGAGCAGTCGTAACACCGCCGGACCTAATTTCTCCGGAGTCGCGTTGTATTGGAGGAACTCCGGCACCAGTTCCTTCTCGGCCAGCAGGTTGGGAAGCGACACGTGCCGGATCTTCAGCAGCCCGAAGCCACGGATGATGGCGTTGGTGATGGTGGAGACCCGATACGCCACCACCATCGGACATTTGAAGAGCATGGCCTCGAGCGCCGCGGTGCCCGACGCCAGCAGCACGGCGTCGGCCGCGCCCAGGGCTTCATGGGAATGTCCTTGCACCAACGTGACGGCCAGGTCCGGCTCATTGGAACGGATCTGCCGCTTGAGGAGCTGGTTGAGCTCGGGCGTGGCAGCGGGGATGACGAAGTGGAGTTCCGGCAGTTTCTCGTTCAACCAGGCCGCGGTGCGGAGGAACAGCGGGCCGAGCCGCTGGACTTCGGAATACCGGCTGCCCGGCAGGAGCGCCAGCACCTGCTTGTCCTGCGGCAGGTGCAGTTCCTCACGCAGTGCATGCCGGTCCGGCTGCTGGGGTATGGCGTCCGCGAGCGGATGGCCGACGAAGGTGGCCTTGAAACCGTGACGGTCGTACAGCGGCGGTTCGAAGGGCAGCAAGGCCAGGGTGAGGTCGGCGGCGCGGCCCACCTTGAACACGCGCTTGGAACGCCAGGCCCAGATGGAGGGACTCACGTAATGGACCGTCGGCACGCCGTGCCGGCGCAGCGCCTCTTCCAGCCCGAGGTTGAAATCCGGGGAATCGATGCCGACGAAGACGTCGGGAGGATTCGCGATGAAATGCCGCTTGAGGTCGGCGCGCACCTTGAGCAGGCGCGGCAGATGCCGCAACACCTCCGCGAGCCCCATCACCGAGAGCGTCTCGGCGGGATAGAGAGCTTTGCAGCCGGCGGCCTGCATCCGGGGTCCGGCCACGCCTTCGAACTCGGCGTCGGGATGCCGACGCTTGATGGCCTGGATCAGGCCCGCGCCCAGGATGTCGCCCGAACTCTCTCCGGCAACGATGCCGATACGCATTAGATCTGCCTTCGATTACTTCAGCTCGACAGCGTCGAGACGGGCATCAACGCGTGATGCTGCGCTCGCTCTTCTCCAGGAAGCGCGCCATCAACGCCACTTCGGGCTGGGTCTCGCCCAGGGCTTTCAGCTGCTGGAGCGCTTCCTCCAGCCGCAGTTCGGAGCGATATAGGATGCGGTAAGCGTTCTTGATGTTGCGCACCTGGTCCGCGGTGAAGTTTCGCCGCTTCAGACCCTCGCTGTTGATGCCGTGGGGCTCCACCGGGGTGCCCGAGACCATCACGTAAGGCGGCACATCGCGGGTGATGTCCACGTTCATGCCGGTGAAGCTGTGGGCGCCGATACGCACGAACTGGTGGATCTTGCTGAAGCCGCCCAGGATGGCCCAGTCCTCGATGTCCACGTGTCCGGCCAAGGTGGCATTGTTGGCCATGATCACGTGGTCACCCAGGATGCAGTCATGGGCCACGTGCACGTAGGCCATGAGCCAGTTGTCGTTGCCGATCTTGGTGGTGCCCTTGTCCTGCGCGGTGCCGCGGTTCAGCGTCACCGACTCGAAGATGCTGTTGCCGTCGCCGATCTCCAGGGTGGTCGGTTCGCCGGCGTACTTCTTGTCCTGCGGAGCGCCGCCCAAGGAAGCGAAAGGATGGATACGGTTGTCGCGGCCGATGCGGGTGGGTCCCTGGATCACCACGTGCGGGCCGATCACGGTGCCGGCGCCGATCTCCACATCCGCACCGATGACGCTGAACGGCCCGACGCTGACGCTGCTGTCGAGCCTGGCCCTGGGGTCGATGAGCGCCTGTGGATGGACGCCGCTCACTCGTCGTGCACCTTGCCGGCGCACATGAGCTCGGCTTCCGCCGCGACCTTGCCGTCCACTTCGGCGACACCGCCGAATTTCCAGATGCTCTTCTTGGCAGCGAGGATCTTCACCTTGAACAGGATCTGGTCGCCGGGCACCACGGGCTCGCGGAAGCGCGCCTTGTCGATGCCGACGAAGTAATAGAGCTCGTTGGGGCCCGGCGGGTGGCCGATGGTGGCGAAGGCCAGGATGCCGGTGGCCTGGGCCATGGCTTCCAGGATCAGCACGCCCGGCATCACGGCCCGCTGCGGGAAATGACCGGGGAAGAACGGCTCGTTGATGGTGACGTTCTTGAGCGCGGTGAGCGATTCACCCGGCGTGCACTCCACGATCCGGTCCAGCAGCAGGAATGGATAGCGGTGCGGCAGCTGCTTCATGATCCCCTGGATGTCCATGAACGGCTTCGACATGAGTCAATCCTTAAGTTTCTTCTCGAGTTCGGAGATGCGGCGCGCCATCTCATCCAGGTGCCGGAAACGCACGCTGTTCTTGCGCCAATTGCGCTGGGTATCCACGGGGATGCCGCTGGAATAGACGCCGGGCTCGGTGATGGAGTTGGTGACCATGCCCATGGCGGTGATCACCACGTTGTCCACCACCTCGATATGCCCGTTCACACCGGCCATGCCGGCGATCATGACGTGCTTGCCGATGTTGGCGCTGCCCGCCACCGCGACACAGCCGGCGATGGCGGTGTGGGCGCCGATGCGTGCGCCGTGCCCGATCTGCACCAGGTTATCGAGCTTCACGCCCTCTTCTATGAGCGTGTCCTCGAGGGCGCCGCGGTCCACAGTGGTGTTGGCGCCGATCTCCACGTCGTCGCCCACGCGCACGGAGCCGAGCTGCGGCACCTTGATCCAGCGGCCGCCTTCGCCGGGCGCGATGCCGAAGCCATCGCCGCCGATGACCACGCCGGGGTTGAGCAGCACGCGCTTGCCGATGACCACCTCGTGACAGAGCGTCACGGATGCGGTGAGACGGCTATCCTCCCCGACCTTCGCATCGCGGCCCACCACGCAGTTAGGTCCGATGAAGACACGCGGGCCGATCTCGGCGCCCGCCTCCACCACCGCACCCGGACCGATCCAGGCGTCCGCCGCCACCTTGGCGGCAGGGTCCACCCAGGCGCGCGGATGCACGCCGCCCTGCACCGGCGGCAGCGGCGCCAACACCGCAGCGACCTTGGCGTAGAGCAGATATGGGTTCTTGGTGACCAGCGCTGGACCGGGCCACTCGGCCGCGTCCTGGGCCGAGAGGATCAGCGCGCCGGCGCGGCTCTCGGCGAGGTAACGACGGTACTTGGGGTTCGCCAGGAATGCGATGCGGCCCGGACCCGCGTTCTGGATGGTGGCGACGCCCTGCACGCGCGTACCGGGATCTCCCTGCACTTCGCCGCCACAGCGGGCCGCCAGCTCAGCAAGCGTGTATCCCGCCGCCATCCGCTCAGCCACCGCCCTTTGCGGAGCCGGCGCTGGTCTTGTAGTCCTTCTGCATCTGCGCGAGCACCTGGTCGGTCACGTCCACGGCGCCATCCTTGTAGATCACGCCTTCCGCGAGAATCAGGTTGTACTTCTGCGCCTGTGCGAATTCCTGGGTGGCCTTGAGCACGTCCTGCTGCAGCTTGCTGAGCTGGCTGTTGCGCTCCATGCTGTAGTCATCCTGGTAGTCGCTGGACTTGCGGCTGAAGTCGCGCTGCTTCTCGTCGAGACGAGACTGCTCGTCCTGCGCCTGGGAAGCGCTCATGGTGGCGCCGTTCTTGGTGAGGTCGTCCTGCAGCGTCTTGATCTCGTCCTGCTCCGCCATCAGGTCCTTGCGGCGCGCATCGAACTTCTTGGTCATCTCCGCCGTGGCGTTCTGGGCCTGCGGCGACTTCTGCAGCAGCACCCCCATGTCGATGACGCCGATCTTGAGGTCGGCGGCGGAGGCTTGGGCGACGCCGGCGAGCGCGAGCACTACGGCGAGGGACAAGGATTTGGTGGTCACGTTGATCGCTCCTGAGGATCCGTCAGTAATAGGCGCCCAGGGTGAACTGGAAGCGCTCGGTCTGGTCGCCCGGTTTGGCGTTTAGCGGGAAAGCATAACTGAATTTCATGGCGCCGAGGGGCGTCAGGAACGTGGCCGCGAAACCCCAGGATTCACGCAGGGCGCGCCATTTGAAGTCACCTGGATCGGTGAAGGCATTGCCCACGTCCACGAAGAACGCCAGGCGGTATTGGGACGGGCCGGTGTTGACCTTGCCGAAACTGGGCAGCACGAACTCGTTCTGGGCGTAGAACATGGCCCGGCCGCCGATCGGGTAGCCGCTCATGGGATCCACAGGACCCAGGGTCCCCGCCGTCCAGCCACGCACCGTATCCGGACCGCCCACGAAGAAGTTCTTGAACGGCGGATACACGCTGGTCTTCCCATAAGGCGCACCGAAGCCGAGTTCGCTGTTCAACGCATACACGAACTTGAAGGGCAGCGGCAGGAACGCATACTGCTGGTAGGTGAGGATGTTGTATTCGACGTCGCTGCCGGGGACGGCGGTCGCCAGGGTCACGGAAGCGCGGGAACCCGCGGTCGGGAACACCACGCGGTTCTCGCTATCGTAGACGTAGCTCAGGGCATTCTCGAGAGTGTTGTACTTCAACCCCGGGAACTCGCACACGAAGTTGAAGCCGCGCAGCGGATCCGCACAGGCACCCGGCGTGTAGAACAGGTTGCCGTTGTCGCTATGCTGGGGGTTGTTCGGATTGTTGCCCTGCAGGATGAAGTCCACATACTCCTTCGAGGAGCCGAACGTCGTGAAGAGCTCGTTGTGGGCAAAGGTGAGACCTTCGCCCCAGGCGCTGTATTCCGTCAGCGGGATATTGAAGCTCAGCCCGCCGCCATAGGAGGACGTGGTGAGCGGCGCGCTGTTGATGGTCAGGGCGTCGATGCGGCTCTGGAACACGTTCCAGGTGCGGCTCACGCCATCCACCGTCCAGTAGGGGTCGGTGAAGCTGAAAGTGTAGCTGTGGCCGAGCGCAGTGTGGTTGGCGTCCAGCGACAGGCGCTCGCCGGTGCCGAGGAAGTTGGCGTTGGTGATCTGGCCGTCGAGCACCAGGCCCGACTGGCTGCCGTAACCGACGCCGATGTTCGCCGTACCCGGAGGCCGTTCCTTGATATCGAAGGACACGTCCACCTGGTTGGCCGTGCCCGGTACCGGCACCGGCTTCACCGAAGCGTCTTCCACCCAGGGCAGGCGCTGGATGCGGATGCGGGAACGTTCCAGGTCGAGGTTGGAGAGCCAAGCACCCTCGAATTGGCGCATCTCACGGCGGTAAACCTCGTCGTTGGTGTCGGCGGCGCCGTTGAAGACAATGTGCCGCACGTAGGTGCGCTCACCCGGATCGACCACGAAGTCGATCGAGACCACCTTGTTGGCGCGGTCGATGTTGGGCACCGGATTGACCTGGGCGAAGGCATATCCGTCCACGCCGAGGCGCTTGCGGATCAGGTCAGCGGTGGCGTTGGCGCGGCCCAGCGAGAACGTGTCACCCGGCTTCAACAGCACGTAAGGCTTCAGCTGGTCCTCCGGCACCACCAGGTTGCCGGACAGCTTCACGTCCTTGATCTTGTAGACGTCGCCTTCGGTGATGCCGACGGTGATATAGACGCTGTTGTGGTCCGGCGACACCGAGACTTCGGTGGAGTCCACGCTGAAGTCGGCGTAGCCCTGGTCCATGTAGAAGGAGCGCAGGCTCTCCAGGTCCCCCGCCATCTTCTCGCGGGCATACTCGTCGGAACTGCCCCAGAACGTCCAGAAGTCGGAGACCTTCTGCTTGAAGACGTCGTGCATGTCGCTCTCGGTGAAGTCGTGGTTACCCACCACGTTGATGGAGCGGATGCGCGCGGTGATGCCTTCCGAGATGGTGACGGTGACGTCCACGCGGTTGTCGCCCACGTCGCGGACGTCGGTCTTCATGGTCACGCCGTAGTGGCCATGGCTGTAGTACTGGTCCAGCAAATCCTGCTGCAGGCCGTCCAGCACCACCTTGTTGAAGATCTGGCCTTCCGAGAGCCCGGCCTTGGTCAGGCTCTTGTTGAGATCCTCGGTCTTGATGAGCTTGTTGCCGGTGATGGTGAAATGCGCGATGGAGGGCCGCTCCTCCACCACTACCACCAGGGTGTCGCCATCACGCCGCAGTTGCACGTCCTTGAAGAAGCCGGTCTTGTACAGCGCGCGGATGGCCTGCTGCACATGGGCAGGATCCATGGTGTCGCCGATGTTCACGGGCAGGTAGTCGTACAAGGTGCCGTCGGAGATGCGCTGCAACCCGATCAGCTGGATCTTCTTGACGACGAAGGTCTGATCATCCGCGCGGGCGAAGGAGGCCGAGAGCAGCAGGACCAGGGTGGCGAGGATCACTCCGACGCCTTTCAGATTACCCAAACGCAGGCCTCCTCAACTGAATACGCGTATCAGGTCGTTGCAGACCGCAAACCCCATGAGCGCCAGGAGCAGCATGATGCCGACCTTCTGGCCCAGCGCCTCCGTGCGCTCCGAGAGCGGCGAACCCTTGACGCCCTCGGCCACGAAATACAACAAGTGCCCGCCATCCAGCACCGGGATGGGCAGCAGGTTCAGGACTCCGAGGCTGATGCTCACGAAGGCCAGGAATTCGAGGAACGAGGTCACGCCTCCCTCGGCGGCGTAGCCGGCGTACTGCGCGATATCGATGGGACCGCTGAGGTTCTTCAGGGACACGTTGCCGATCAACATGTTCCAGCCGGCCACCAGCGTCAGCCACGACATCTCGGCCGTGCGCGCCAGCCCTTGTCCCAGGGCGGCCAGCGGATTATACCTTTGTTCCACCTTCAGACCGTCAAAAAAGCCGGTCGGCACCAGGGGACCGGCCACGCCCACGTGGCCCACGGTGGCGCCATTCTCCGCGATGCTGCCGACCTTCAGCGTCAGTTCCTGGGTCTTGCCGCCGCGTGATATCACCAGCGCGAGGGCCTTGCCGGCCGAAGCCCGCAATATCTGCACCACTTCCAGCCAGCTCTGCACCGGCTTGCCGTCCATCGAGACGATACGATCCCCGACCTTGAGGCCGGCCTTGGCCGCGGCATCGCCTGCCGCCACCTGCGCCACGACCGGTGTCTGGGGTACCACCGAGAGTCCCAGTCCGCTGAGCATCTGGTTCGGTTCGGTGAGCTTCTGCGGGTCGACGATGGCCAGCTGCACCTGCCGCCGGCCGTCCGCGCCTTGCACCGTCAGGGAGATGTCGGGGCTGCGCAGCACTTCCCGGAACAGGTCCAGCTGCACGTCATCCCAGGTGGCGGTGGCGTCTCCCGCCACCGAGAGTATCTGGTCCCCGGAGCGCATGCCGGCCTTGGCGGCGATGGAATCCGGACTGACGTAGCCCACCACCGGCTTCAGGCTGGTGACCCCGGCCATGAAGATGATCCAGTAAGCGATCACCGCGAGCAGCAGGTTGAAGGCGGGTCCCGCCACCACCACCGCGACGCGGCGCGGGATGGATTGGCGGTTGAAGGCCCGCGGCAGATCGGCTTCCTGCACCGCGCCTTCGCGTTCGTCCGACATCTTCACGTAGCCGCCCAGCGGTATCGCGGCGAGCACGTACTCGGTCTCGTCGCCCTTGCGGCGCCAGGTATAGAGCGGCTTGCCGAAGCCGATGGAGAACCTCAACACCTTGATGCCGAGGCGGCGCGCCACGATGAAATGGCCGAACTCGTGGATGGTGACCAAGATGCCCACCGCCGCCACGTACGCGAGGATGCTGATGAGGATCTGCATCAGGCGCTCCTCGCCAACCGCGAGAGACGCGCTTCGGCTGCGTCGCGGGCGCGCCGGTCCAGGGCCAGCACCTCGTCGAGACTGCCGCAGCGGGAATCGGGGAGCTCGTCGAGGGCCGCGGCCACCAGGTCTGCGATGCCAGTGAATGAAAGACGTCCCGCCAGGAATGCGGCCACCGCCACTTCGTTGGCGGCATTCAGCACCACCGGCGCGCCCTCTCGCGCCTCGGCCGCCTGCATGGCGAGCTTGAGACAGGGGAAAGCCTCCAGGTCCGGCGCCTCGAAGTCGAGGCTCTCGCGGGCCAGTATGTCCAGAGGCGCGACACCGGCCTCGAGACGCTCCGGCCAACCCAGGCCATGGGCGATGGGTGTACGCATGTCCGGATTGGAGAGCTGTGCCAGCACCGACCCGTCGGCATATTCCACCATGGAGTGCACGATGCTCTGCGGGTGCACCACCACCTCCACGCGGTCCGGTCCCGTATCGAACAGCCAACAGGCCTCGATCACCTCCAGACCCTTGTTCATCATGGTGGCGGAATCGACCGAGATCTTGCGGCCCATGTTCCAGGTCGGATGGGCGCAGGCTTCGGCGGGCGTGACGGTCGCCAACCGCTCCACCGGCCAGCCACGGAACGGTCCACCCGACGCGGTGAGCACCACGCGCCGCACGCCGCGCGGCCAGCTCCCGGCACGATAAACGCCGGGCATGCACTGGAACACCGCATTGTGTTCGCTGTCGATGGGCATGAGCTCAGTACCGTGCTTGTGCACCGCATCCATGAACAACTTGCCCGCCATCACCAGGGCTTCCTTATTGGCGAGCAGCACCCGCTTGCCGGCATTCACCGCGGCGAGCGTGGCTTCCAGACCGGCGGCGCCCACGATGGCCGCCATCACATAAGGCGCCTCCGGCATGGCGGCCGCTTCCCCGAGAGCCTGCGCACCGCTGCGCACCTCGGTGCGCAGGCCGCTCTCCTTGAGCCGGGCGCGCAGCTGCTCGGCGGCCCTCTCATCCACCATCACCGCGAGCGCCGGCTGATGTTCGAGGCATTGCTTGAGCAAGCCATCCACGTCCCGGTTCGCGGTGAGCGCGACGACCTTGAAGCGGTCCCGGTGGCGCGCGACCACGTCCAGGGTGTTCACGCCGACGCTGCCGGTGGATCCGAGCACTGCGACGCCGATCATGGCAACAAACCCAAGGCGTGCAGGCCGAGCCAGAAGAGTGGCGCGGCCGCCGTCAGGCTGTCCACACGGTCGAGCACCCCGCCGTGGCCCGGGAACAAGCTGCCGCTATCCTTGAGTCCCGCCTGCCGCTTGAACAGGCTCTCGGAGAGGTCTCCCACCACCGACAACAGGCCTACACATATAGAAAGGAGCACGAACGGCAGTATCGCCACCGGCAACCAATGGCTGGCCACCGATGCCACCACCGCGACCAGCACCACGCCGCCCGCCACACCTTCCCAGGTCTTGCCGGGACTCACCAGAGGCGCGAGCTTGTGCTTGCCGAAGGCGCGGCCGGCAAAATAGGCGCCGATGTCCGCACCGGAGGTGATGAGGAGCTGTATCAATAGATACCAGGGGCTGGCATCGCGGATCGCCACCACCGCGGCCAGCGATGGCAGCAGGGTGAGCACCCCGCACAGCACCTTGGCTGGCATGGGGAAATCAGCGCGCCACGCAGCGATCCACAGCAGGCTGAAGAGCCACCAGGCCAGGGCCGTCAGGCAGTAGACCTTGAGCCACGGGACCTGAGGCGCGTATCTCTGCAATGCCAGCCCGACCCCCGCAAGCGCCGCGAACAGCACGACCACTGACAGACGGGCGCCGCGGTCGGGCCGGCCGGCCAGCGCCGACCATTCCCAGGCACCCAGCAGGGCCATGAGCAACATGGCGACGCCGAACAGCCAGGCCGGCGCGAGGAAGATCAGCGCCAGCACCACCGGCGCGATCACCAGCGCAGTGATGACGCGGACCTTAAGCACGCTCCTGCTCCCCCACCTGCTCGCCTGTCTTGCCGAAGCGGCGCTGACGCGCCTGGAACCAGGCGATGGCTTCGTCCAGTTGCGGCTTGCCGAAGTCGGGCCACAGCAGGTCGGTGAAGTAGAGCTCGGTATAAGCGAGGTTCCAGAGCAGGAAGTTGCTGATGCGCCGCTCGCCGCCGGTGCGGATGAAGAGGTCGGGGTCCGGCACGCCGCCCAGCGACATGGCGGCGGCGAAGCCCGCCTCGTCGATGTCCTGCAACCGTCCCGCGGCGGCCAGGCGCCGTGCCGCATCGAGGATGTCCCAACGGCCGCCGTATCCCACCGCGATGTTCAGCAGCATGCGCGGGTTCGCGGCGGTGAGCGCTTCGGCCTCCGCCATGCCGGCCTGCAGCTTGGTGGAGAATGCCGCCCGGTCGCCGATGAAGCGCACGCGGATGCCGTTCTTGTGCAGGTCCCGCACGTCCTTGCCCAGGGCCATCAGGAACAGCTCCATGAGCAGGCCCACCTCGGTCTCGGGACGCTGCCAGTTCTCGCTGCTGAAGGTGAAGAGCGTCAGCACGCCGACCTTGCGTTCGGCGCAATGCTCGATGATGGTGCGGGCGGTGTCGAGGCCGGCCTTATGGCCGGCATGGCGCATCAGGCCGCGGGACTTCGCCCAGCGGCCGTTGCCGTCCATGATGATGGCGATATGCGCGGGCGGCGCGCCTGCTTGAGACTCTGTCATGTTCCGCCCTCAGGTTCCCGGGCAAGGAGCCCGGCGCGCTTACACCGCCAGGAGCTCCGACTCTTTGGCGGCCAATATCTTGTCGATGTCCGCGATGTACTTGTCCGTGAGCTTCTGCACCTCGTCCTGGGCGCGGCGCTCCTCATCCTCGGTGACCTTGCGGTCCTTGAGCAGGGCCTTGAGCTCGTTGTTCACGTCGCGGCGCACGCCGCGCACCGAGACACGCGCCGACTCGGCCTCCTGCTTCGCCACCTTGATGATCTCCTTGCGGCGCTCCTCGGTGAGGGCGGGCATGGGGACGCGGATGATGTTGCCGGCGGTGGCGGGCATCAGGCCGAGGTCGGAGGTCATGATGGCCTTCTCCACCACCGGGATCATGGTCTTCTCCCAGGGGGTGATGGTGATGGTGCGGCTGTCGCCCAGCGCCACGTTGGCCACCTGATTCAGCGGCACCTGGTTGCCGTAGTACTCGACCCGCAGGTGATCGAGCATGGCGGTGTTGGCGCGGCCGGTGCGCAGCTTGGAGAGCGCGTCCTTCAGGGTGTCGGCGCTCTTCTGCATGCGGGTGGTGGCGGACTTGTTCAGGTCGGCGATGCTCATGACTTCCCTCCGTTATCCACCAGCGTGCCCACGCTGCCGTCGCCCATGATCATGCGCATCAGGTCGCCGGTGCGGGAGATGTCGAACACGCGCAGCGGTATGTTGTTGTCGCGGCAAAGCACCATGGCGGTGGCGTCCATCACGGCGAGCTTGTCGGTGATGACACGGTCGTACGTGAGATGGTCGTAGCGCTTGGCCTTGGGATCCTTCTTGGGGTCGGCGGAATACACGCCGTCCACCTGGGTGGCCTTGATGAGCAGTTCGGCGCCGGTCTCGATGGCCCTGAGGCTCGCGGCCGTATCGGTGGTGAAGAACGGGTTGCCGGTGCCGGCGGCGAAGATGCAGACGCGGCCCTTCTCCAGGTGGCGCACGGCGCGGCGGCGGATGTAGTCTTCGCACACTTGATTGACGCGCATCCCGGACAGCACGCGGGCGTAGACGCCCAGGCGCTCGAGGGCGTCCTGCAGGGCCAGGGCGTTCATGATGGTGGCGAGCATGCCCATATGGTCGGCGGTGACCCGGTCCATGCCACCGCTGGCGAGGCCGGCGCCCCGGAAGATGTTGCCGCCGCCGATCACGAGGCCCACCTGCACCCCGGCGTCACGTATGTCGCGGATCTCGGCGGCGAAACGCGCCAGGACCTTGGGATCTATGCCGAAGTCCTCGCCGCCCATGAGGGCCTCGCCCGAGAGCTTCAAGAGGATGCGTTTATAGGCGGGGGCTTGGGTAGCCATGTCGCTGCTGGTCCGGGCGGTGGCCGTTAAACGGAGCCCCGCGTGGCGGGGCTCTCTGATCGACATCCGATTGTAACGCAATCCGGCCGGAGCCGGTCAGCTGCGCTTGGCCTGGGCCATGACTTCGGCGGCGAAGTCCTCCTGCTTCTTCTCGATGCCCTCGCCCACCTCGAAACGGGTGAAACGCAGCACCTCGGCGCCGGCGGACTTCACCAGCTTCTCGACGCTCTGGTCCGGATCCTTGACGAAGGGCTGGCCCAGCAGGGTCACTTCGGCCAGGAACTTCTTGAGCCTGCCCTCGACCATCTTCTCGATGATGGCTTCGGGCTTGCCGCTGTCCGCGGACTGGGCGCGGATGATCTCGCGCTCCTTCTCCAGCACCTCAGGCGCCACCTGCTCGGGCTTCACGCACAGGGGACGGCTCGCGGCCACGTGCATGGCGATGTCCTTGGCCAGCGCCGGAGTACCGCCCTTCAGCTCCACCACCACGCCGATACGGGTACCGTGGGTGTAGGCGCCGAGCACGGTGCCCTTGGCCTGATAGCGCTCGGTGCGGCGCACGGTGATGTTCTCGCCGATCTTCGCCACCAGGTTGCGGCGCGTGGTGTCCACGTCCTCGCCCGAGGCCAGCTTCACCTGGTTGAGCGCATCCATGGATGCCGGAGCGGAACCGAGCACCGCCTTGGCGACCGCCACGGCGAAATCGCCGAACTCGTCGCCGTTGGCGACGAAGTCGGTCTCGCAGTTCACTTCCACCATGGCCACGGCGTCGCCGGATTGCTCGATGGCCACGCGGCCTTCGGCAGCCACGCGGCCGGCCTTCTTGTCGGCCTTGGCGAGACCGGACTTGCGCATGTTCTCGACCGCCAGATCCATGTCGCCGTTGGCTTCGCCCAGGGCCTTCTTGCACTCCATCATGCCGGCGCCGGTGCGCTCGCGCAGTTCTTTCACCATGTTTGCAGAGATCGTCATTTCTTTGATACCCGAATCTATATAGGTTGTCTTACGTCAGAGGACGGACCGGGATCACTGCCCGGTGCCGCCGTCCCTGCGGCCACCACCGGTCTTCTTGCGAGCCGGGGCCTTCTTGCGGGCGCCGCCGCCACCAGTACCGCCGGCAGCGCCACGGCGCTGGGCGGGACGCTCGGAGGATTCCTCGCGCTCGGCGGCCGGAGCCGCTGCGGCGGCCGGGGCCTCGCCATCCTTGCGGGGAGCCGCACCGCGACGGCGGCCACGACGGGCCTTGGGACGGCCGCTCTCGTCGAGCTCCACGAACTCGTCTTCCTCGCCGCCGGCCATCTGCGGAGCCGACTCTCGGCCGGCCAGCACCGCGTCGGCGATGCCCGACGCATACAGCTCGACGGCGCGGATGGCGTCGTCGTTGCCGGGGATCACGTAATCGATGCCGTCCGGCGAGTTGTTGGTGTCGACCACGCCGACCACCGGGATATTGAGCTTGCGGGCCTCGTGGATGGCGATCTTCTCGTGACCCACGTCGATCACGAACAGCGCGTCCGGCAGGCCGTTCATCTCCTTGATGCCGCCGAGGCTCTTCTCGAGCTTCTCCATCTCGCGGCGCAGGCGGATCACTTCCTTCTTGCCCAGGCGCTCGAAGGTGCCATCTTCGGATTGTGCGGTGAGCTCCTTCATGCGGCGGATGGACTGGCGCACGGTCTTGTAGTTGGTGAGCGTGCCGCCCAGCCAGCGCTGGTTCACGTAGGGCATGCCGGCGCGGCGCGCCTGCTCACCGATGGTCTCGCGGGCGGCACGCTTGGTGCCGACGAACAGCACGGTGCCGCCGTCAGCGACCAGGCGCTTCACGAACTCGGCAGCCTCGTTGTACATCGGCAGCGTCTTCTCGAGGTTGACGATGTGGATGCGGCTGCGCTCGCCGAAGATGAACGGCGCCATCTTCGGGTTCCAGAAACGGGTTTGATGGCCGAAGTGCACGCCAGCTTCGAGCATCTGGCGCATGGACATGGGGGACGCGGACATGGATCGACTCCTGCAAATTCGGAACGCCCTGCGAGCAGGGTAGGTTCCCGGGGTTAGGCCTCCATACGTCCCGTGCCGTGACCCTGATCCCCTGATGGACCGGCGGGCACCCCACGAACGGTTAACGACGTATGTGTGGGTTTAAAAACACCGGTTTCGACCCATATTAAAGGTCTTGTCCGGCAGGTATTTGCCAAAAAAGGCCGCGCTTTATACCATACGGACCGGTTAAAACGCAATCTAGCCAAGGGCTTACGCCCTTTTTCAGCCCCTGGAAGCCCCCAAAAGAGCCCATGCCCGTCACCATCAAGACCCCCGAAGAACAGGACAAGATGCGCGAGGCCGGCCGGCTGGCCGGCGAGGTCCTGGACATGATCGCTCCCCACGTCAAACCGGGGATCACCACCGACGAGCTGGACCAGATCTGCCACGACTACATCGTGAACAAGCAGAAGACCATCCCTGCCAACGTGGGCTACAACGGTTTCCCCAAGACCCTGTGCACCTCCGTGAACCACGTGGTGTGCCACGGCATCCCCAACGACAAGAAGCTGAAGAACGGCGACATCATCAACATCGATGTCACCGTCATCAAGGACGGCTTCCACGGGGATACCAGCAAGATGTACTTCGTGGGCGAACCCTCGGTGCTGGCGCGACGCCTCGTGGAGGTCACCCACGATGCCATGCTCATGGGCATCGAGATGGTGCGTCCCGGCGTACGGCTGGGTGATATCGGCCATGCCATCCAGCAATTCGCGGAAGGCCACGGCTTCTCGGTGGTGCGCGAGTACTGCGGTCACGGCATCGGCCGTATCTATCACGAGGATCCGCAGGTGCTGCACTACGGCAGCCCCGGCGTCGGCCTGGAATTGAAGGCCGGCATGACCTTCACCATCGAGCCGATGATCAACGCCGGCAAGCGCCACGTGAAGACCTTGCCGGACGGCTGGACCGTCGTGACCAAGGATCATTCCCTGTCGGCCCAGTGGGAGCACACAGTGCTGGTGACATCCACCGGACATGAGATCCTCACCCGCCGGGCCAACGGCGAAGTCTGAGGCGTGGGCGCCCACCCCGCTCCCGGCACACTACCTTCACTGTTCGATGCGGATGCGCTGCGGCGCCGGCTGGCCGGCGAACGGCGGCCTGCCGCTGCGCTCAAGCAACTGCTGAAGCAGGGCGACGCGGAACTGCATCGTCGCTACCATGCCGGCGAACCCGTGGGCGAACTGGTCCGAGGCCGTGCCGCGCTCGTGGATGCGGTGGTGGCGCAGGTCTTCCACCTGCACCTCCGCGGCAGCGAGGCGGAATTGGCGCTGGTGGCCGTAGGCGGCTACGGCCGCGGCGAGCTGCATCCCTGCTCCGACGTGGACCTCTTGCTGCTGGTCCGACATCCTTCCGGGGGAACCGAGCGCGAGCGGATCGCGGGCTTCATCGCGGCGCTCTGGGACATCGGCCTGGAAGTGGGACACAGCGTGCGCACGCTCGAGGAGTGCGTGGAACAGGCGCAGGCGGACGTGGGCGTCGTCACCAGTCTCATGGAGGCGCGCCTGCTCACGGGCGATGCCGCCCTGTTCCAGCGCATGCGCTCCGCCACCGGTCCTGCCCATCTCTGGCCCTCCCAACAATTCTTCGCCGCGAAGCTCAAGGAACAGCAGGAGCGGCATGCCAAGTACCATGACACCGCCTACAAGCTCGAACCCAACGTGAAGGAGAGCCCCGGCGGCTTGCGCGACATCCAGACCATCGGCTGGGTCGCGAAGCGCCACTTCGGCGTGGAGACCCTGCACGGCCTGGTGGAACATGGGTTCCTGGCCGAAGACGAGTACCAGCGCCTGTCCGCAGGCCAGGATTACCTCTGGCGCCTGCGTTACGGCCTGCACCTGTTGCACGGCCGGCGCGAGGATCGCCTGCTGTTCGACTCGCAGATCAAGCTTTCGAGACAAGCCGGCTTCAGCGACGCGCCCGGCAGCCTCGGGGTCGAGCAGTTCATGCAACAGTACTACCGCACGGTGCTGGAACTCTCGCGCCTGAACGAGATGCTGCTGCAACTCTTCGACGAGGCGATCCTGAACCCGAGCCAGGGAGACCCCGTGCCGCTGGGAGCGGATTTCGCCGATCAGGGCGGCTTCCTCACGGCCCGCAGCCCGACCCTGTTCGCGCGCAAGCCCTCTGCCCTGCTGCAGATGTTCCATGTGCTGGAGCAGCACCCGCGGCTCAAGGGCGTGAGCGCCGAGACCTTGCGCCAGCTGCGCGGTAACCTCGACCGCGTCGACGACGCCTTCCGGGCCGATCCGGTCAACCGCGCCCTGTTCATGGACATCCTGCGGGAACCCCAGGGCGTGACCCACGAATTGCGGAGCATGAACCGCTATGGCGTATTAGGGCGCTACCTGCCAGCCTTCGGCGCGGTCTCCGGCCGCATGCAGTACGACCTGTTCCACGCCTATACCGTGGACGAACACACCCTGTTCGTGGTCAGCAACCTGCGCCGCTTCATGTTGGCGCGCTACGACCACGAGTTCCCGCTCTGCAGTCGCATCATGCAGGCATTGCCCAAGCCGGAACTGGCCTACCTCGCGGGCCTGTTCCACGACATCGCCAAAGGCCGCGGTGGTGATCACTCGGAACTGGGTTCCGTGGAAGCGGAACAGTTTTGCCTGGAGCACGGCCTCTCCCATTATGACGCGCGCCTCTGCGCCTGGCTGGTGCAGCACCACCTGTTGCTGTCCATCACCGCCCAGAAGAAGGACATCAGCGACCCGGAGGTCATCCAGGCCTTCGCCGCCCAGGTGGGAGACCAGTTGCACCTGGATTACCTCTATGTGCTGACCGTGGCGGACGTGCGCGGCACCAATCCCGAACTCTGGAACTCCTGGAAGGCGGGACTCTTCAGCGAGCTCTACCAGGCGGCGAGCCTGGCCCTGCGCCGCGGCGATGCCTCGCCCCTGGACAAGGAAGCGCTCATCGCCGAGACCCAGGAGCGGGCGCGCGGCCTGCTCAAGTCGCGCGGCCTCGAACCCGGCGCTATCGGCGCGGTATGGGATGAGCTGTCCGAGGAATATTTCCTGCGCCACAGCGCCGACGAGATCGCCTGGCACACCGCCCACCTCACGGCGCGCCTGCAGGGCGACTTGCCCCAGGTGTTCCTGCGGCCCCACACCGGCCGCGGCGGCACGGCCGTATGCGTGTATTCCAGGGACGATGACTTCATCTTCGGCCGCGTCACCGCCGTGCTCTCGCAGCTGGGACTCACGGTGCTGGATGCCCGCATCGTGCCGGTGGGCAGCGACGCCAGCCTGGACACCTATGTGGTGTTGGAGGACACGGGAGTCTCCATCGAGGACCCCGAGCGCCTCACTGAGATCGAACAGGTGTTGCTCAGGGAGACCGGCCGGCGCAATGCCTCGCCCATCGCGGTGACCCGCCGCGCCCCACGCCAGGTGCGCATGTTCACCACCCCCACTCACATCCATTTCAGCGACGATCCGCGCAACCACAGGACGGTTCTGGAGATAACGGCGGGTGACCGGCCGGGTCTCCTGTCGCAGATCGGCCAGGCCCTCAAGGCCTGCGGTCTGCGGCTGCAGAACGCCAAGATCACCACCGTGGGCGAGCGGGCGGAGGACGTGTTCTTCATCACCGATGCCGGCCATCGGCCTCTGGATGAGGCATCCCGACGCCGGCTGCAGGATGCGCTCCTGGACCGCATCGGGGAACACGCCTAAGACAGGCACGGCGCGCGATGGCAGAATGTGCTGGCCTAAGGTCACATGTATATAAAGATGGGGTCCGAGTGAACACTGACGACATCCGCAATCACGTGGAGCAGGCCTTCGAAGGCCGCGCCAGCCTCACCCCGGCCACCGCCAGTGCCACGCTCAAGGAAGCGGTGGAAGCCGCCATCGGACTTCTGGACCGCGGCGAAGCCCGGGTCGCTGAGAGGCGCGACGGCCGCTGGATGGTCAACGAGTGGCTGAAGAAGGCGGTGCTGCTCTATTTCCGGCTGCATCCCAACCAGGTGATCGAAGGCGGCCACACCCGCTACTTCGATAAGGTCCCCCTGAAGTACAAGGACCACGATGCCGCCGCGTTCGCCAAGGAAGGCGCGCGCATCGTACCGGATGCCATCGTGCGCCGCGGCGCATTCATCGGATCGGATGTGGTCCTGATGCCGAGCTACGTGAACATCGGGGCTTACGTGGGCTCCGGCACCATGGTGGACACCTGGGCCACCATCGGTTCCTGCGCGCAGATCGGCAAGAACGTGCATATCTCCGGCGGCGCCGGCATCGGCGGCGTGCTGGAACCCCTGCAGGCGTCCCCCACCATCATCGAGGATGACTGCTTCATCGGCGCCCGCTCCGAGGTGGTGGAAGGCGTGATCGTGGAACAGGGCGCGGTGCTCTCCATGGGCGTGTTCATCGGCCAGAGCACCCGTATCTACGACCGGGAAACCGGCCAGATCTCCTACGGCCGGGTGCCGGCCGGGGCTGTGGTGGTGCCGGGCAGCCTGCCCTCCTCCGACGGCAAGTACAGCCTCGCCTGCGCCGTGATCGTGAAACGCGTGGACGCCAAGACCCGCGCCAAGGTGGGTATCAATGAACTCTTGCGGAACGTCTGAATGAGCGATGTCTTGAAGCTGACTGAAGCACTGGTGAGCCGCCGCTCGCTGACGCCCGACGATGCCGGTTGCCAGATCATGATGATGGAGCGCCTGACGAAGCTCGGCTTCGCGGTGGAACCGATGCGCTTCGGCCAGGTGGATAACTTCTGGGCCCGGCTTGGAAGCTCAGGGCCGCTCTTGGTATTCGCCGGCCATACCGACGTGGTGCCTTCGGGCCCACTGGAACAGTGGAAGTCGGACCCGTTCAAACCCGTGGTGCGGGACGGCTTGCTCTACGGTCGCGGCACCGCAGACATGAAGGGCGGCCTCGCCGCCATGCTGGTGGCGGTGGAACGTTACCTCGAGTCCAAGCCCGCGATGAGAGGCAGCATCGGCTTCCTCATCACCAGCGATGAGGAAGGCCCGTCGGTGGACGGGACGGTGAAGGTGGTGGAAGTACTGGAGAAGCGCGGCGAGAAGATCGACTGGTGCGTACTGGGTGAACCGTCCTGCCTGGAGAAGTTCGGCGATACCCTGCGCAACGGCCGCCGCGGCTCTCTCACCGGCATCCTGAAAGTCGAAGGCATCCAGGGTCACGTGGCTTACCCGGAACGGGCGGATAACCCCATCCATCGCGTGGCTCCTGCCCTCGCCACCCTCATCCAGGAGCGCTGGGACGAAGGCAACGCGTTCTTCCCGCCCACCAGCTTCCAGATCTCCAATTTCAACTCCGGGACCGGCGCCGGCAACGTGATCCCCGGCGATGCCACGGTGCGCTTCAACTTCCGCTACGGCAGCGCCGTGACCAAGGAAGAACTCAAGGCCCGCGTGCATGCCGTACTGGACGAGGCGCGGCTCAAGTACAGCATCGACTGGCGGCCCATGGGGGATCCCTTCCTCACCCAGCCGGGCGACTTGAGCCAGGCCATGCAGGACGCGGTGCAGAGGACCGCGGGTCTGCGACCCAGATTGGACACCGGTGGCGGCACCTCGGACGGACGCTTCATCGCGCCCATGGGTGCTCAGGTGGTGGAGTTCGGGCCGCGCAACGCCAGCATCCACAAGATAGATGAATGCGTGGCGGTGAAAGAACTGGAACAACTCGTGGACATCTATCACGACGTCCTGAAGAGGCTGCTGGGCTAGAAGTCGCGACGCCCTAGCGTGACTTCTTCCAATTCACCAGCAGACCACCGATCCCCAAGAAGACGAACCACAACAGCAGCCATTCCGGCATGGTCAGCCCCAGGAACCGCCAGGTGACGATGGAGCAGTCGGCACTGCCGGTGAAGGCCTGCACCAAGAACTTGCCGAGCGGCAGATGGGCGAAGAGATAGCCGAAGCCGGGTCCGCAGGGCGGCGCCAGGTATTCCGGCAGGTGCTGCACGTAGATGTGCCGCATCGCGACGGCCGAACCGCCGATGGCGAGGGCCAGCAGCAGCACGCCATAGACGCGCGCGCCCCAACTCTTAGGGTTGTTCAAAGCCGCGACCAGGAACACCACCCCCATCGCGATCACCGCCACGCGCTGGAAGATGCACAGCAGGCAGGGTTCGAGATGCAGATGGAACTGGGCGTAGAGCGCATAGCCCATGAGGGCGGCGCAGATCAGGAAACCCAGCAGATTGGCCTGGCGGCGTTGGAACGGCATGGTGGGGACTCCGACATCAGGTCCTGTTAAGACCATGATGCCGGTCAAATTGTCACAGTTCAACTAAGAGAAATATCCAGCAGAAGCGTCACGAACCGCTGGGTCGCGAGCGTAGCCGGAAGCGTAGCGAGCATCATTCGGAAGAGTGACCGACTGCGAGACCGAAGTACAACGACGCTATGCGAGGCGCAGTAGCTTCTGCGTCAGCGGCGGTCCTGGACTTCTCGCTCCATGGCCTCGAACCCGGTGTGGCGGACGTCCTTTCCGCGCACCAGATAGATGGTGTACTCGCAGATGTTCTTGGCATGGTCGCCGATGCGCTCCAGGGCGCGGGCCGACCACATCACGTCCAGCACCCTGCGGATGGTGCGCGGATCCTCCATCATGAAGGTGATGGACTGGCGTGACAGGGCATCATACTCGCCGTCCACCCGTTCATCTTCCTTGGCCACCCGGAATGCGGCCTCCACGTCGAGGCGCGCGAAGGCGTCCAGCGCGTCGTGCAGCATGGTGCGCACGTGGTTGCCCAGGTGCTCGATCTCGCGGTAGTTGCTGGTGGGCCGCTCCTGCTCGGCGAGGCGCGCCGCGAAGCGGCCGATCTTCTCCGCCTCGTCGCCGATGCGCTCCAGGTCGGTGATGGTCTTGATGATGGCGAGTATCAGGCGCAGGTCGCTGGCCGCGGGTTGGCGGCGGGCGAGGATGCGGCTGCATTCCTCGTCGATGGAGATCTCCATCTGGTTGACCTTGTAATCATGCTGCTCGATGGCGCGGCCCAGGGTGCTGTCCCCTTCGGTCAGGGCCTTGAGCGCATCCACGATCTGCTGCTCCACCAGCCCGCCCATGGCGAGCACGCGGTTGCGAACGTCCTCGAGTTCCTCGTTGAACTTCTGGGAGATGTGGTGTGTGAGGTTCAGTTTATCCATGTTGCACCCGCGTTATGAGCGTTTCGCCGCGGCTTTCCCCGAGTATATACCCGGTCCGCGGCATTGAATGAATCAAGCCGTGCGCGCCTCGCGTGCCACCCGCTCCATGGGGAAGTGGCAGGTGAAGGTGCTGCCCTTGCCCGGCTCGCTCACGACCATCAGGTCCGCGTCGTGCCGCTGCAGCACGTGCTTCACGATGGCGAGCCCAAGCCCGGTGCCGCCGCTGTCCCGACTGCGGGAGCGGTCCACCCGGTAGAACCGCTCGGTGAGCCTGGGAATGTGCTCCGGCGCGATGCCGACGCCGGTGTCGGCCACCGACAGGCGCGCGCCGTCCTCGGCCACCCACCAGCGCAGGGTCACCTTCCCCGTATCCGGGGTGTAGCGCATGGCATTGAACACCAGGTTGGAGAAGGCGCTGAAGAGCTCGCTGTCGGATCCGAGTATCCAGGCCTGGTCCTTGACGTCTACCGTCACGTCGCGGGGACCGTGGCCCAGAGCCAGGGCGTCGCGCTGGATGCGCTGCAGGAGAGCGGGTACGTCCACCGGCGCGAACGGCGCCTCGCGGGCCTCGGTCTCCAGGCGCGACAGCTCCAGCAGGTCCTTGATGATCGCCAGCATGCGTTGCATCTGATGTTCCATCTCGGCCAGCGGCACGCCCCAATCGTGCTCGAGGTGCTGGTCCGCCCGCATCGCGTCCAGGTAGCCGCCGATCACCGTGAGCGGCGAGCGCAGTTCGTGGGAGGCGTTGGCGACGAAGTCGCGGCGCATCTCCTCGAGCCGGTGCAGGCGGGTGACGTCGCGGGCGATGAGCAGGCGCTGGTCGCTGCCATAGGAGACCACCCGCAGCGAGATGCGCACGCCGGGCGAGGCCGGCGCCGGGATGTCCACCGGTTCGTCGAACACCCCGTGGCGCAGGTAGCCGACGAAATCGGGGTGCCGGATCAGGTTGCCGATGCGCCGGCGCAGGTCCTGCTGCGGGCGCAGGCCGAGCAGGCGCTCGGCGGCGACGTTGAACCACATGATCTCCCACAGCGAATCCAGCAGCACCACCGCGTCCGGCATGGCCGAGGTGGAATCGCGGAACTCCCGCAGCAGGAACGCGATGCGGCGCTTGCGTTCCCGGTCACGGCGGCGCAGGCGGTAGAAGTGGTTGAAGAGTTCGCCCCAGACGCCCAGCGACGCCGGCGTCACCAGCTGGCGGCCCCGGTGCAGCCAGCTGTCCAGGCGATAGAGGTTCAGGAGATGCCAGCAGAGGTAGACGAACGTGGCGAGGAACAGCCAGGCGAACAGATGGCCGACGATGAGCCAGGCCACCAGCGCCATGACGGCGAGGAACAGCGCTACGCTCGCCTCCTGCCGCCAACTGGGGTTCATTGCACCGTGCCTTGGGCGGAGAACCGGTAACCGCTCCCGCGCACCGTCTGGATGTAGCTCTCGCAGCCGTGCGGCGTGAGCGCCTTGCGCAGCCGGCGGATGTGCACGTCCACCGTGCGCTCCTCGATGTACACGTTGCCGCCCCACACCCGGTCCAGCACCTGGGCACGGCTGAACACCCGCTCCGGCTGGGACATGAAGAACTTCAGCAACCGGTATTCGGTGGGTCCTAGCGTCACCTCGGTGCCATCGGCGCTGACGCGGTGGCTGGCGGGATCGAGCTTGAGCTTGCCCACCGCGAGAGCCTCTCCCTCGGCGCCGGAAGCCCGCCGCAGCAGCGCCTGGATGCGGGCCACCAGTTCGCGGGAGGAGAAAGGCTTGGTCAGATAATCATCCGCGCCGCTCTCCAGGCCCAGCACCTTGTCGTCCTCGGCGGCGCGGGCGGTGAGCATCATGATGGGCAGTTCGCGGGTGGCGTCCTCGCGACGCAAGGAGCGGGCCAGCTCGAGCCCGGAGAGATCCGGGAGCATCCAGTCCAGCAGCACCAGGTCGGGCCGGCGATCCGCCACGGCATGGCGGGCAGCATTGGCGTCCTCGGCTTCCCGCACGGAGAAGCCGGCGCGCTTCAGGGTGAAGACCACCATCTCGCGGATGGCGCGCTCGTCTTCCACCACCAATATGCTCTTCTCTTCCATGCTTGTTTCCCGTCCGGTCCCTCGATGGGGGTGGGACCGGACGAATATTAAAGCAAGGTAACATGACAGCCAGGTTAAAAGGGCCTGGAAGCCTTGTGCCAGCTAGGCTTTGGGGGTGGCGACCTTGTCCCGCAGGTAGACCGGCAAGGCCCGTTCGGGTGGCAGGCCGGCCCCTCGCTGCAGGGCCAGCCGACCGAGCCTCGCGACATCGCCCGCCGTGGGGACCAAGACCGGGTCGATGCCCGCCAATGCGGGGAGCTGCGACTGGAGAGTCTCTCCATAGGCAGCCCAACCGGGACCGGCTCCGAACCACGGCCCGGCATCCGGAGCTACGACGTCCGACGGCGGGCTCAAAGCCTCCTCGGTCATGGCCGTCAATCCTTCAGGCCGCGCCCGGTAAGCGGCCCAGTAGACTTCGTGCATGCGGGCATCCAGGCAGGCCATGACTCGCTCGACACCGTGGACCCGCACCGCCGCGGCGGCCAGCGCCTCCAGATCCGAGACCGGCACCACCGGCACGCCGGCTCCGTAGGCCAGGCCTTGTGCCACGGAGGTGGCCACGCGAAGACCGGTGAAGGCGCCGGGTCCCCGGCCGAAGGCGATGGCATCCAGCGCCTTGAGCGTCAGACCCGCTTCGGCGAGCAGCCGTTCCACCATGGGCAGTACATGCTCCGCTTGCAGCCGCTCTGCCGGCGCATCCAGCTCCCTGAGCTCGTCGTCCAGGAGCAAGGCCACGGAGCAGCGGGTGCCGGCGGTATCCAGGGCGAGGAGTCTCACGCGGTCTCCTCCAGGACGTCATGCAGGAAAGCGGTGACCTCTTCCAAGTCACGGGTGGGACGCATGGGCGGCAGGCTCTCGCGGAACACGCGGCCGTAAGGCTTGCCGGTGAGCCGCGGATCGCAGATCACCATCACACCCTTGTCAGTGGTGTCGCGGATGAGGCGGCCCACCCCCTGCTTCAGGGCGATCACCGCCTGGGGCAACTGGTATTCCATGAACGGATTGCGCCCTTCGTTCTTCATGAGGTCGAGCCGGGCCTTGAGCACCGGATCGCCGGGCGAAGCGAAAGGTAGCTTGTCGATGACCACCACCGAGAGCGCCGGACCTTTCACATCCACGCCTTCCCAGAAACTGGAGGTGCCGAGCAACACCGCGTTGCCTTGCTGCCGGAAGGTCTCCAGCAGCCGGCGCCGCGGCATGTCGCCTTGCACCAGCAGCGGGTAGTCGAGGGTGCCGTTCAGGAGTTCTGCGGCCTCCTTGAGGGCGCGGTGGCTGGTGAAGAGCAGGAAGGCGCGGCCGCCGCTGGCCTCGATGATGGGCCGCGCCGCCTCCACCACGGCGCGGGTATATCCCGGGTCGTCCGTGGCGGGCATGCGCGGCGGCAGATACAGGAGCGCATGGGCCGCGAAGTCGAAGGGACTGCCCAACAGGAGCTCCTCGGCCTCCCCTACTCCGAGCCGTTCCCGGTAATGATCGAAGCGGCCGCCCACTGAGAGCGTCGCGGACAGGAACACCCAGGCGCTCGGGTTCTGCTGCATGCGGGCTGAGAAGCGCTCGGCGGCATCCAAGGGCGTGAGGTTGAAGGCCGTACTGCGCCCGAAATGCTCGATCCAACGCACCTGCTTGCGCTGGCCTTCGTCCAGGAAGGTGGCGAGCCGCGCATGCATGAGCTCGGACCGGTCGCGTGCGTTCTCGAGGCCGCGCGAACGGGGCGCCAGGATATCCAACACCGGCTTCAGCGCCGCGATGGCGGACAACACGTCCTCCAGCCGGGCGCGCAGTTGCCTGGCATTGGGCAGCGCATCCCATTCCTGGCGGCCCGCGCCCTCGGACAAGAGTGGTCGCAAGGCATTGATGGTCGCTTCGAACTGCTTGAGCTGGACTTCGAGGCCGGGCATGTCGGCCGCGGTGCGCAAGTATTCGGCGCGCAAGTCCTGCACCCAATCGGTGAACTGGCGGGTGGATACCGACAGGCCGAAATATTGGGTGGCGATGTCCGGGAGCTGGTGAGCCTCATCCACGATCACCGCATCGACGCCCGGCAATATCTCGCCGAAGCCGTCCTCCTTCAGCACCATGTCCGCCAGCAAAAGATGATGGTTCACCACCACCACGTCGGCTTCCTGTGCTGCACGGCGTGCCTCCAGCACGTGGCAGCGGCTGAACTCGGGGCATTCCTGCCCGAGGCAATTGTCCTGGGTGGATGTCACCTGCGGCCAGAGCGGCGAGTTCTCCGGCACCACATCCAGCTCGCCGATATCGCCGGTACGCGTCACCGCGGCCCATTTGCGCACCGCCTCCAGTTCGCGGATGCGTTCGCGGCTGTCGAACAGCCCCTGCTCCGCCGTGGACGTCAGCCGGTGCCGGCAGAGATAGTTGGCGCGCCCCTTCAGGAGCGCCACGCGCGCCGGGGAACCGATGGCGGTGCGGATGGTGGGCAAGTCCCTGTGGAACAGCTGGTCCTGGAGCGTCTTGGTGCCGGTCGAGATGAGCACGCGCCGGCCTGAGAGCAGCGCCGGCAGCAGGTAGGCGAAGGTCTTGCCGGTCCCGGTGCCGGCTTCCGCCACCAGCACCTGCATGTCCTCAAGCGCGCGGGCTACCGCGGCCGCCAGTACCTGTTGCTGTTCGCGGGGCGCGAAGCCTTCCAGCGCGCGCGCCAGGGGGCCGTCGCTGCCCAGCAGGTCCTCCAGGTCATGCATGAAACGAGGCGGCGCCCGCGAGCGCCATCAATGGGTGGTGGGAGGCGTCGTGGCGGGAGCCGGAGTGACCAGGTCCAACGGCATCTTGGCGAGGTTGTCCACCTGCGCCTGGCTCAGCACGTTCTGCTGCAGGTCTGCCTGCAGCACCGCGTTCCGCGCCGCCATGGCCTTGTCCGGCGTCGCCACGGGGTCGAGGATCGGGTCCTGCATCAAGGCCACCAGCAGCGCCACGTCTTGCGGCGACAACTGGACGAACGGCTTGCCGAAGAACTGCGCGGATGCGGCGGCCACGCCTTTCACCGGATGAGCGCTGCCACCCATGCCCACCTGGTTGATGAAGCTTTCCATAATATCCGTCTTAGAATACTGGGACTCGATGCTCACGGTCATCACGCGCAGCGTGAGAGCGGATGCGTCCGGGTAGTACAGCCGCACCAGCCGGCGGGTCAGGGCGGTACCACTCAGGGTGTTCGGGCTATAGAAAGCCGGATCGATCGCGGCGAGCAGGGTATTGGGCAGGAACTCGGTCATGCCCGCGAGCGTGAGAGGCTTGTCCTCGGAAGCCTTGGCGGCCGCGAAGCGCTGGCCCACCGCGTGAGCCTGCCAGCCCAGATAGCCGACATAACCAAGGATGGCGAGCACCGCCACGAGCAGGACGATCTTCGGCAGTGGGCTGCCTTCCGAGACTCCGGAGAGCTCGCGGCGGCGCTTCATGGCGCGCTGCGTCTCCGGACTGCGACGTCTCAGTATCTCCCGGATCGTGTGCTCCCCCATGGTCCACCTCTGCTGCTTGAGTGCGCGCATTCTAGCACCCGGGAAACCCGGGCCCGTAGGCTATATAATAAGCCTCCCGCCGGGACGCGGCCCCCTCAGGCCGCTTCCCTACCCAAGACACCTAGCCACGGATCCTGGAATGACCAGCAACAAAGCCCTTGCCGATTGGGTCGCCGACGTAGCGCGACAGACCGACCCCGCCCGCATCGTATGGTGCGATGGCTCCCGAGCCGAATACGACAGACTTGTCACGGAGATGCTCCAATCCGGCGTGCTGCTGGAACTGGACCAGAAGACCCACCCCAAGTGCTACCTGCACCGCTCCAGCCCCTCGGACGTGGCCCGGGTGGAGCACCTCACGTTCGTGTGTACACGAAATGAGGAGGATGCCGGCCCCAACAATCACTGGATGGCGCCCGCCGAGGCCCACGCCAAGATGGACGCCCTGTTCAAGGGCTGCATGAAGGGTCGTACCATGTACGTGATCCCCTACTGCATGGGCCCCATCGATTCCCCCCTCTCCCGCTGCGGCGTGGAGATCACGGACAGCCCGTACGTGGCTGCCAACATGTCGGTGATGACCCGCATGGGCAACCCGGCCCTGAAGCGCATCGAGCGCGAGGGCAAGTTCGTGAAGGGCCTGCACTCGACGGGCGAGCTGGACCCGAATCGCCGCTTCATCATGCATTTCCCCGAGGAGCTCAGCATCCAGAGCTTCGGTTCCGGCTACGGCGGCAACGCGCTCTTGGGCAAGAAGTGCCATGCCTTGCGCATCGCCAGCTGGCAAGCCAAGGATGAGGGTTGGCTGGCCGAGCACATGCTCATCGTGGGCATCCAGAATCCCGAAGGCGAGACCCACTATGTGGCCGCCGCCTTCCCCTCCTCCTGCGGCAAGACCAACCTGGCCATGTTGATCCCGCCTGCCTCCCACAAGGGCTGGAAGGTGTGGACCGTGGGCGACGACATCTGCTGGATGACGGTGGGCAAGGACGGCCGCCTGTGGGCGATCAACCCCGAGGCAGGTTACTTCGGCGTGGTGCCCGGGACCAATCCCAAGACCAACCGCAACGCCTTCGAGATGATCCGCCACGACACCATCTTCACCAACGTGGCGGTGACCGCCGGGGATGAGCCCTGGTGGGAGGGCCTGAAGGAAGGCGCGCCGGTGACCGACTGGCAGGGCCGCCCCTACGACCCCAAGAACGGCCCGGCGGCGCATCCGAACTCGCGCTTCACTGTGTCCGCCAGGCAGAACCCCAGCTACTCACCCCACAGCGAGGACCCCTCTGGCGTGCCGATCTCGGCGATCATCTTCGGCGGCCGCCGCGCGGACGTGGCGCCGCTGGTCTACGAAGCCCGGGACTGGAACCACGGCGTGTTGGTGGGTGCCAGCGTGGCCTCCGAGACCACCGCGGCCGCTGCCGGCAAGGTGGGCGTGGTGCGCCGCGATCCCATGGCCATGAAACCCTTCGCCGGTTACAACTTCGCCGACTATTGGGCCCACTGGCTCTCGTTCAGCTCCCGCTCCACCCAGTTGCCCACGGTCTTCCACGTGAACTGGTTCCGCCAGGATGCGGACGGCAAGTTCATGTGGCCGGGCTTCGGCGAGAACCTGCGGGTGTTGCGCTGGATCCTGCAGCGCTGCGAAGGCAAGGCCGAGGCGGTGGAGACACCCATCGGCTTCGTGCCGGCGGACAAGGCCATCGACACCCATGACCTGGATATCGATCCCAAGACCCTGCATACGCTGCTCAACATCGACAAGAGCAAGTGGCAGCAGGAGATGAAGGAGTTGGGTGAGTACTTCAAGACCTTCGGCAAACGCATGCCGGCGGGCCTGGAGACGGAGCACGCCCGGGTGAGCGAAGCGTTGAAAAATTAAAAGCCTGCTCTCCGCCGAAAAAAAGCCCCGCCAAAGCGGGGCTTTTTTATTGAGCGGAAACCGCCGCAAAAGCGTCGCGAGCGAAGGTAGAGCGAGGCGCGGGAGGCGAGCCGCCGGAGCGTACTCTTGGTGTACGTGAGGGTGCCCGCATGCGGGCACGGACGGACAGGATGTCCGCTCTGGACCATGAGCGCAGCAGGATTGCGAAGCGAATGGGCGAGCCTACCCGCTCGCCGCTCCCGCACATCCCTGTGCTCCGCGGCACGTACGCATCCTGCTACAGACGAAGCTATACCGAGCGCAGCAGCTTTTACGGCGGTTTCAGTGCATGCGGTTGGATTTGGTGCCGGTATCCACCTTCTCAAGCAGCTCCGGCGGCAGATAGGTGCCGCGGGACGAGAGGTCCGTGAGCCGCAGGTGATGCTCGACGGTCATCTCGATGAGCAGGTGCTGGCGCGAGACGTCGCCGCCGGCGGAATCCACGGCGATGTCGCACTGGGCGGAACGGCCCACCATGGTGCGGCCGGGCCGCACCTCGTAACTCACCCCATCTTGCTGTTGCAGGACCACCTGGCCTTCCACCAGCCGCAGCGTGAAGCGGTTGCGGGCCAGGTAGATCACGATGTCGGGATGGGCGTTCAGATCCAGGTTCACGGCGCGGCGGCGCGGCAAGCGCGCATAGAGCTGGTTCAGGCGGGTGGTGAAGCGCGAGGACATGGGTACCGCCTCGGAGCGCATGGCGCGGGGCACCACGGGCCGGGAACCGCCGCCGCTGGCGGCAAGGCCGGCACGGTATTCGCGGCCCAGCGTCTCCAGGATGTCGCGGCGCGACTCCAGGTAGTGGATGGAATGGGTCAGGGTCAGGCGCAACGCGCTGTCCGAACTGCGGTCGTTGCTGCCTATCGCGAAGAGGATGGAAGGCCAGTCCTGCTCGTCCGGCACCTTGTCCACGTCCAGCATGCCCCAGAGGTAGCGCAGGCGTTGGCGCGTCTCCATGGCCCGCACCAGGATGTCCACGGCGTTCTTGTGGGAACGTCGCGTGTGGCGGAGTTGCCGCTGCACGCCGTGGCTGTCGAGGTCCGCCAGCCGCTCGATGCTCTCGGCGGGGACTTCAATGCGGGAGGTCAGGAAGCGGTCGTAGTCCTGCTCATCCGAGAACACTTCCCAATGG
>DATIVR010000208.1:0-10847 GCA_035465695.1 Gammaproteobacteria bacterium | reverse complement strand
GTTGGCGCGTCGCTTGCAGGAGACTGTAGCGGGATGGGGCGAGGCTTTCCACCTGGGAAGCGACGGCTTCGGCGTGTTGCTCAGCCAGTTGCGCTCCGAGGGTGAGGCGGAGGAGATGGCGCAGAACATACTGCTTGCAATGGAAGCTCCGCTGGACAGCCAAGGGCATGCCCTCTCGCTTTCCGCGAGCATCGGCATCGCCACCTCGCCGCCGGACCAGGATGCCCAAACCCTGTTCCGCCATGCCGGACACGCTATGCATGCAGCCATGCGCCGTGGTGCGGGCAACGTAGAGACCTTCGCTGGCGCAGAAGGGGATGCCACTGAATCGTTGCGGCTGACCACCGGACTCAAGCATGCAGTCGAACACGGAGAGTTGTTCCTCCACTACCAACCGTATTTCGACCTGTATAGCGGCCAGATCAGCGGCGCCGAAGCGCTATTACGGTGGAACCATCCTGAGCTGGGCTTGATCCCTCCCTCGCGCTTCATCCCCATGGCGGAGGAGACCGGGCACATCGTGAAGCTCGGCGAGTGGGTACTCCGCAGCGCCTGTCTGCAGATGCGAGCGTGGCAGGAAGCCGGCATCCAGGACATGCACATCGCTGTGAACATCTCGGCGAGGCAGCTGAGACAACCGGATTTCCTCGATCGCCTCACATCAATATTGGATGAGACGCGTCTCCTTCCCGGCAGTCTGGTCTTGGAACTGACCGAGAGCAGCATGATGGAAAGCCCGGAGCGAGCCCAACAGGTGTTGGCGGCGCTGCATGACATGGGCGTCGGCATCGCCATCGATGACTTCGGTACAGGTTATTCATCCCTGAACTATCTGCGTCACTATCGCGTGGATTACCTCAAGGTGGATCGCAGTTTCGTCAACAACCTGCCGCACGATGACCATCAACAGGCGATCGTGCGCGCCATCATCGCGATGGCCAAAAGCCTGGATATCCAGGTGATAGCCGAGGGCGTGGAGACCGCGGCCCAATGGGAATTCCTGAAGACGCTGGACTGCGAGCAGGGCCAAGGCTTCCTGTTCGCTCACCCCCAGACCGCAGCGCATATCGAAGTCCTGCTACGTGATGGACTCCCGTTATTCGCCGAACCCGCATAAGCGGACGGCCCGCTCGCGCGGGCCGTCCGGGACCCTCCCACGGGTCTCGTCAGTCCAGGACGACGGCTATCGTGGTGGCGTTGAGCAGATCGTCCGGCACATCGTAACCTCCTACCGCATAGAATCCACGCACCTTGCTCCCTGCGGAGAGATCGGCATGCAGGGCATTCACGAAGTTGGTAAAGCTCAGATAGAGCTGCACCGTACCGCCCTTCGAGATGGCATAGATACCGAGCGATTTGCTGAAGACCGCCGGCGGGGTACCGCTGCTGGTCAAGTCCGTCACTTGTCCACCTTCGCGCAAGGTCGCTGTCGCCGGAGAGCTCGAAAGATTGGGTACCACACCGCTGTTGGCGTTGATGCTGCTGAAGGCGTTCGCGGCGGCATTCGACCAGACGACACTGAGGACTGTGCCGGAGAGCCCGAAGTCCGTGAGCGCCTGGGCATTGAAATCCGGCGGGGCGGTGCCGAAGGCAGAGGGGAATCCCGCTACGGTCACTGGGTCGCCCACCGTGACCCCCGTGTTAAGGCAGCTGCACGGCAGGCTGACCAAATAGTTGGTGGGGTCGCTGTTGGTGCCCGAGAAGTCGAAGAGCGAGATGGGACGATCCTGAATCTGGTCCACGTTTAGATTCACACTTGAGTTGGCGGCCGCATTCACCAGGCTGAGAACTTGGCCATCGACGGCCGTGAAACGCAGCAGCGCAAAACCATGTGTGGCATCCAGCGTGGAGCCACTCAGGCTGCCGAACACCAGCACATGCTGGCCCACCGAGATGTCGGCGCTGTTCCTGGACAACCCGATTTGATCGACTTCACGTACCACAGTGCCGGAACCTACGGTGACCGTGATCGTATCATCGAAACTCACTGTGCCTGTGCTGCGGTAAAGATCCGCACCGCGCACGGTCAGAGTATCCAGGTTGCGAGCAGTGACTACACCCTCCACGGCGTCGCTGCTGCCGCCGGGGGCACTGGTACCTGCGAGTATCTGAGTCGCGACGAAACGGCGGTTGGTGAAGTCAAAATTGCCCAAAGCAATCACGCCGATGCCTGCGTTGGCCGAGTGCAGCGCGGTGAGTCCGGCAGATCCGCTGTAGATCTTCTGGTTGACGATATAGCTGGTGGAAGCCGTGGTATAGACCACGAATTTGCCGAAGGTTTGGGAGTCCGCCTGGAAGGGGCGAAGCGCCAACGTCACGGTGCTGCTCCCTACCGCGCTCAAGGGGCCGCGTACTTGTTGTGTGCCGGTGGCCGCATCTATAGACGCTACCAGGAAGGGCTCTACCGTGACGGTGTCGTTCCCCGTATGGATCACGTTGGATGCATTGAGGTCGAAGTTGATGCCAAGAAGATGGGCTTGGCCTGGGAACAAACTCAGCGGGTGATCGCCATCGAACGCTATGGTCACATCTTTCGCGGCAAGCGCGTGGCCGCTGCTGTCAACGGGCGATAGACGGACCGCATTGCCTGAAGCATCTTGCGCTTCGATGTCAGCACCAGTGAAATCCAAGGTGATGACGCCGCTCACGTAGTCGCCAGCGGGGACCGCGTTGAGTGAGAGGAACTCGCTCAAGCTGGTGTACTGGGCAAAATCGACGGTCGTTGAACTCGGGATCAGACTCACCGCCGTACCGTCACGGCGAGTGAGCACGATCTTGGCGACTTTCACGCGATAGGCCAGGAAGTCACCGGTGTCGTCGCTCAGCGAAACATAGGTGCAGCCATCGAGATCGCTGGACGTGGGTTGGGTGCAGTCCGTTCCCGATCCGGTGGATCCGCCGCTACCACCACCGCCTGCGCCGCCGCCACCGCCACTGCCCGACAATGAAGAGTTGGAACCTCCGCCACAGCCCGCGAGGGCAAGTGCAAGTGCTAAAGCGATGCCGAGAAACAGACGGGATGAGAAGCTTGGGGAAGACATCGAAGGTCCCTCTTTCGTTTTGAGTAACGCGTGATGCGTAGGTCACATCCTGTGCCGCACCGGTTTGCGCTGTGCCTGAGGGTTCGCCTCAGTGCGGCGCTGAGTGAAAATCTTGAGGATTTTGAACATGGAAATCACTCGGGCAATCACCCGCGGAATCCGCAGAATTCACCCCGGGTGGCGCGCGGGCGTTAAGTTAACTAATATCGCGTCGTAGGGGTGAGCTTCCTGTGCGGACGGAAGACTCATGAAGAAGGCGGGTTCCACCGGACCCGTACTAAACGAATTGGCGGCGAGGCTTTGGCGTGCCCATTACCACCGCGGTCTGTCCCGAGATCCACAATGAGGAAGTCACTCGGCAGGTAAGGGCCGAGCAGACAAACTTGTTATTTCGTTTCGGGTGGGCAGCCGACTGGCCCAGCGCCGTGGCGGGGGCAGGCCTACTTTGGTTTTCATGGGATGGCAGCTCAGGGCGGACGCTTTTCGCGGCCTGCCTCACCATGGCAGGCCTCCTGCGCGGCGGCCTGGGGTTGCTATTCCGGCGCCGGACGATCCCCATAGAGGAGGCGCAGTTCTGGCGGCGTGGCCACTTGGCCTTGACCCTGATCCTGGCCGCCGCATGGGGCGGCTTCGGGGCGACATTGCTGCGCCCTGGTGCATGGGAAGCTGCTGCACTGCCAGCCGCGCTGATGATCAGTGTGGCTGCACTGGCGCTGCCTTTGCTCAGCGCTGGGATAATCGATTATTTCTGCTTTGTCGGTCTGGTGCTGCTGCCGATGGGGCTGAGGCTGATGTTCAGCGGGGATCGGCAGTGGTGGCTGGTACTGGCATCGGTGGCGGCCGTGGCAGTTTTGCTCTGCGCCATCGCACGTCTCGCCAATCTGAGGTTGTTGGAAGGTCTGAACCTCAGGTTTTCATACGCCACGATCGTGGAGGAACTCACCGGCGAGGTCTCGGAACGCACCCGAGTGGAGACCAAATTGCGGGAAGGCGAGGAGCGGATGAGACGCCAGAGCCAGTCGTTGCTGGATTTGGCGCGCGAATCCAGCATCTCCGGCGGCGATCTCAAGGGAGCGTTGACGGTCATAAGCGAAAAGGCCGCACAGGCATTGAACTGCAAGCGCATCGGTGTCTGGTTCCTGGACGAGGCGGGGACTTCACTGCGCTGTGCACATGTCTTCAGCCATGGTCAACATAGCACCGGTAACGGCGAACTCATCGATAACCGGCGTAGTCCCTCATTATTCCAGTCGATCTCCGAGACCCGCACCTACGCGGTGAGCGATGTCGCTACAGATGCACGTATCGCCGAGATGCGGCAGGAATACCTGAAGCCGAACGGGGTGACAGCCGTGCTGGTGGCACCGTTCCGGCATGGCCAGAAGGTGCGGGGCATCATCACCCATGAGTATCAGGGCGGCACCCGCGACTGGACCCGGGATGAGGCCAGCTTCGCCAGTTCGCTGGCGGATTTCGTCTCGCTGGGCATCACTTCAAATGATCGCCGCGCCGCCGAAGACAAGCTTCGGGAGATGGCTAATTATGACCGTTTGACAGGATTGCCGAACCGCTCCTTGTTCCTGGATCGCTTGGCGCAGGGGCTGGCAAAGGCGCGACGTGCGAGGCAACGCGTGGCTCTGCTGTTCATAGACGTGGATCGCTTCAAGAGCATCAACGATTCACTGGGACACCATGCCGGGGATCTGGTCTTGCGGTCCATTGGCAAACGGCTGTTGGCTTGCGTCAGGGCATCAGACACCGTGGCGCGCCTCGGCGGAGATGAATTCACGGTGATCCTGGAAAACTGCCAAGACGCAGAATTCATAACCATGGTATGTGAGCGCATCCTAGCGGCCGTGGTCGAGCCTATACCGCTCGGTCAGACCGAAGTGAACCTGACGTGCAGCATAGGTATCAGCCTGTTCCCAGGAGACGGCGAGGATGGTGACATGCTGCTGCAGAATGCCGACAGTGCCATGTATAAGGCCAAGGACCGGGGTCGCAACAACTACCAGTTCTTCACTCAAGACATGCACGCGCGAGCCATGTTGCATCTCTCGCGGGAGAACGCGCTACGAAAGGCGTTGCAGCGCACCGAGATGGTGCTGCACTACCAACCGCAGTTCGACGTGGAGAAGGGTGGCATCGTTGGCCTGGAAGCACTGGTGCGCTGGCACGACCCGGAACTGGGCCTGATATGGCCTGGCGAGTTCATACCTCTGGCCGAAGAGACCGGCTTGATCGTCCCTCTGGGACAGTGGGTGCTGGAGCAGGCTTGTCGACGCGCCAAGGAATGGTATGACGCGGCCAATGGCCGGCCGTTCCACATCGCTGTCAACCTTTCAGTACGCCAGTTCGGGATGAAGAACCTGGTGGAGGTGGTGCGGGGCGCACTCAAGGACTCGGGCTTGCCGGCCGAAGCCTTGCAGCTTGAGATCACCGAAAGCCTGATCATGCGGGACGTGGAGAACAGCATCGTGGTTCTGGAGCAGCTGAAGCTGCTAGGGGTGCGGATCGCGCTGGACGACTTCGGCACCGGCCATTCTTCGTTGTTGTATCTGAAGCGGCTGCCAGTGGATGTGCTGAAGATCGACCGGGAATTCGTGGATGTGATCGACAAGAGCCAATATGATGCTGCCATCGCGCGGACCGTCATCTCGCTGGGGGAGAGCCTTAAACTTGCCGTGATCGCAGAAGGCGTGGAGAACGTGGCGCAGATGCAAAGCTTGCGGGCCCAAGGCTGCCGGGTGATGCAGGGCTATCTCTTCAGTCCGCCGTTGGTCGAAGAAGACTGTGACCGTCTCCTGCGGGGGATCCTCGACTTGAGCATATAGTTCGCACGCAAAAGAAAAATTCTTCTGATTTTTCCTTCCTTACATGACATAATGCCAAGCAGATTATGTGCTGAAGGCGAGGGAACCTCCGGTTTCCGGCACACTAAAGCTCAGGGGTTGGGCAGTGGCCGCAGAGCAGCCAGTCCAGAAGTTCATGTCTTTCGACCAGCACGTGCAGCTGGCGCGGGTCAATGCGCTCCGAAAATTCGGTCGCTGGACGGACGTGGCGGTGCTCTGCGCCGCAGCAGTGGCCGCCGCGGCGTTTTGGCCGGAGATCGATCACCTCGCCATGGTGGCATGGCTGGGCTGCATGGCCTTCGTCAGCGGCATCCGCATCTGGCTCAGCTGGCGCACGGAGGGCGATATCGACTCCGTTACGAGTGCCACCCACTGGCAGAAGCTGTTCCTGGCGCTGACGGTCCTGCTCGGCATCGCCTGGGGCACTGCCGGATGGATCATGTTCCAACCGGGATCCATCCAACATCAAGTCACGCTGCTGCTCTTGCTGGCCATCATGGGGGCGCTGCCAGCCGCCATGCTCGCCGGCAGCACCGCCTTCTATGTGGCTTACCTGACCGTCCTGTTCCTGCCCATCGACGTGCGGCTATCCATGGAACCCGGATACGCGAGTCTTGCCGTGGTGGTGGTCAGCGCCGTGGTGATGGTGACCCTGTGCCTCATCGCCCGGACCCAACAGGCAGAGATCGCCGAGCGCTTGCGCATCAAACTCTCCTATGAAGGTGTCGCCGAAGAGCTGGACAATGAGGTCAATCAACGTACCCGCCTGGAGACGCGTCTCAAGCGCGAGGAGGAGAAGACCCGCCATAAGGATTCGCAGCTCTATGAGCTGACCCGCGACCCGAGCATCTCCACGGGCGATCTGCGCTCCGCCTTCGAGGTCATCAGCTCCCGTTCCACGCAGGCCACCCAGTGCGAGCGCATCAGCATCTGGCTCATGAATTCCATCGGCACCGCCATGCGTTGCGTGCATGTCTATGAACGCGGGGAACATTCCACCCAATCCCGCGCGAACATCGAGAAGGACGAGTGCCAGCAGCTGTTCGAAGATCTGCAGCAGAGCCGCGCAGTCCCGGTCCCGGACATCCAGCACGACGCCAATCTGAGCAAGGTCTACCATCATTATTTCAAGCCGAACAGCACCACCGCTGTGCTGTTCGTGCCGTTTCGCCACGGCTATAAGGTACGCGGCGTCGTATTCCACGAGTGGGTCGGCGGAGCGCGCCCTTGGACCGCCGAGGAGATCAACTACGCCAGCGCATTGGCCGATTTCATGGCCCTGGCGCTCTCCGCGGCAGACCGCAAGCAGGCCGAAGAGGAGATGCGGCGTCTCGCCAACTACGATCATCTCACCGGGCTGCCGAACCGCACCTTATTCCTGGATCGGATGGAGCAGTCCCTGGCGCGCGCGCGCCGTTCGCGCAAGCCCATGGCACTGCTGTTCATCGATGTGGACCGCTTCAAGAGCGTCAACGATTCGTTGGGCCATAACGTGGGGGATCAGCTGCTCTACCAGATAGGCCAGCGTCTCTTGGAGTGCGTGCGCACCTCGGATACCGTGGCGCGCCTGGGCGGTGACGAGTTCACCGTGATCATCGAGGATTGCGTGGATCCCAAGTCGGTGACGCTCACCTGCGAGCGCATCCTGAGCTCCTTGTCCGAGCCCGTGCTGCTGGAAGGTACCGAAGTGAACCTCGGCGCCAGTATCGGTGTGAGCATGTATCCCGGTGACGGCACCACGGTGCAGGCGCTGCTGCAGAACGCGGACAGTGCCATGTACAAGGCCAAGGATCGCGGCCGCAACAACTACCAGTTCTTCACCCAGGACATGCACGCCAAGGCGATGCAGCGGCTTTCCAATGAGAATGCCCTGCGCCGCGCCCTCAAGAACAACGAGATGGTGCTGCACTATCAGCCGCAGTTCGATATCAATGAAGGCGGCGTGGTGGGGGTGGAAGCGCTGGTGCGCTGGCAGGATCCGGAGCTCGGCTTGGTGCCGCCCGGCGAGTTCATCCAGCTTGCGGAAGAGACAGGCCTGATAGTCCCGCTTGGGCAATGGGTGCTGGAGGAAGCTTGCCGTCAGACAGGCGTCTGGTACAAGGGTTCACGCAGCAAGCGCCTGCACGTGGCGGTGAACCTGTCGGTGCGCCAGTTCACGATGCAGAACCTGAAGCGGGTGGTCGAAGATGCGCTTTTGGCCTCGGGTCTTCCACCCTCGGCGCTTCAGTTCGAGATCACCGAAAGCCTGATCATGCAGGACGTGAAAGCCAGCATCCGTATCCTGGAAGACCTGAAGTCCCTGGGAGTGCGCATCGCGCTGGATGACTTCGGCACCGGCCATTCCTCGCTGATGTACATCAAGCATCTGCCGGTGGATATCATCAAGATCGACCGTGCATTCGTGCAGGGCATCGCCACCAACGAATATGACGCTGCCATCGCCAGGGTGATCCTGACCCTCGCGGATCGCTTGAAGTTCCGCGTGATCGCCGAGGGCGTCGAGACGGTGGCGCAGATGAAACAGCTGGCTGCGGAAGGATGCCACCTGATGCAAGGGTTCCTGTTCAGCCCGCCCTTACCGGCCGAACAGTGCGATCGCCTCTTACGCGGTGCCCCGGACCTCGAAATCTAGCCAGCAAGCCCGTCCCCGGATGGGACGGGCTTGTTACCGACCGGGTCATTCGCTTCCCATCTTCCCGAAGTCGTCCACATCGATGGCGTCGCGCACCACCGCATGCGTATCCCGCAGAAGCTTCGCCTCTTCCGCGGTCAGCACGTTCCGCTTGGCGGCATCATCCACGAGCTTCAGGTAGTTGGCCGGCGCCAGACGCTTCTTGAGGCCGATCTGCAGCTTCTCTTCCACCGGCTCAGCGGCGATAGTCTGCTTCATGGCATGTTCCATGCGGCCCACCGGATCCTGAGGATCAGCCGAGGTGAAGGCATAGCGCGTAAGCCGGTCACGGGCGTCGGACGGCGACAACAGCAGGGTCGCCACCTTGTGACCCAATCTATCCGAAGCCGGAGCGTAGGGCCGGCCCACGGGGAACACGACCAGGCGCATCAGCCAGGCCATCGGGCGCGTCGGGAAGTTACGCAACAGGCCTTCCAACGCTTGTTGCATCGCATATAGCGAATCCTGGCACGCCCAGTGCACTAAAGGCAGATCGGCCTCAGGCCGGCCCTGTTCCTCGAACTGCTTGAGCGTAGCCGACGCCAAGTACAGGTGGCTCAGCATATCGCCGTAGCGAGCCGACAGTTTCTCCTTGCGTTTCATCTCGCCGCCGAGGAGCAGCAGGCCTACGTCCGCGGTGAAGGTGAAGACCGCGCTCATGCGCGTGAGCTGCCGGTAATAACGGGCCGTGGGGCCGCTCACCGGCGATGAGGTGAATATCGCCCCCGTCAACCCCAGCCATAGCGAACGGGCCGCGTTGCTGATGGTGAAACCAATATGGGCGAACAGCGCCTTGTCGAATTCCACGGCTGCCTTGCCGTGGTCATCGCTGGACGCGGCCTCCATCTCCTTGAGCAGATAAGGATGGGCGCGGATAGCGCCCTGACCGAAGATGATCATGCTGCGGGTGAGGATGTTGGCGCCTTCCACGGTGATGCTCACCGGCACCGCCTGGTAACCGCGAGCCAGGTAGTTGCGCGGGCCCATCATCACACCGCGGCCGCCATGCACGTCCATGGCATCGCCCAACACCTGGCGCATGCCTTCGGTGCAGTGATATTTGAGGATGGCTGACAGCACAGAGGGTTTCTCGCCGCGGTCCAGCGCGCCGGCGGTGAGGCGTCGTGCGGCATCCATGCGGTAGGTCAGGCCGCCGATGCGAGCCAAGGCTTCTTCGACGCCCTCGAACTTGCCGATCGACACGCGGAATTGCTTGCGTACCCGGGCATAAGCGCCGGTCACGCGGCTCGCGTGCTTACCGGCTCCGGTGCCAAGGGCGGGAAGCGAGATGGCGCGACCCACGGACAGGCAATTCATCAGCATCATCCAGCCTTTGCCGATGTACTGGGTGCCGCCGATCAGGTAATCGAAGGGGATGAACACGTCCGTGCCGCGGGTGGGACCGTTCATGAAGGCGGCATTCAGCGGGTTGTGGCGCCGGCCGATCTCGACCCCCGGCAGGTTGGTGGGGATGAGCGCGAGGGTTATCCCCAGGTCTTCCTTGTCGCCCAGCAAGTGATCCGGATCATAGGCTTTGAAGGCGACGCCCAGGATGGTGGCCACGGGCGCCAAGGTGATGTATCGCTTGTCCCAGCTCACCCGGAACCCCAGCGTCTCCTTGCCCTGATATGTCCCCTTGCACACGATGCCGATATCCGGCAATGCGCCGGCGTCGGAACCCACATAAGGGCCGGTGAGGGCGAAGCAGGGGATCTCCTCGCCGCGCGCCAGGCGCGGCAGGTAATAGCTCTTCTGTTCTTCGGTGCCGTAGTGCAGCAATAGCTCGCCCGGTCCCAGGGAGTTGGGCACCATCACCGTGACCGCCGCACTGGTGCTGCGGGTGCCGATCTTCATCACTACCGTCGAATGGGCGAGGGCCGAGAACCCCAGGCCGCCATACTGCTTCGGGATGATCATGCCGAAGAAGCGGTGCCTGCGGATCTGCTCCCAGGCTTCCGGCGGCAGATCCTGCAGCTCGTGGGTGATATGCCAGTCGTCCAGCGTCCTGCAGAACTCGTCCACTGGGCCGTCCAGGAAGGCTTGTTCCTCGTCGCTCAGGGTGGCGGCGGGAGTCGCCAGCAGCTTCTTCCAGTCCGGCCGGCCGGTGAAGAGATCCGCGTCCCACCAGGTATCGCCTGCCTCGATGGCGACGCGTTCGGTCTCGGAGATGGGCGGCAGCACCTTGCGGAACCAGCTCAACAGGTGATCGGTGATGAGCATCCGGCGCAGAGGCCGGAGGTTCAGGATGACGGCAAGGACGATAAATATGATCCACGCCGGCAC
>DATIVR010000207.1:0-6292 GCA_035465695.1 Gammaproteobacteria bacterium | reverse complement strand
GGCCCCGGCTTGGAAAGCAGCAAGGACGGGAGGCTGGTCTTGCCGACGTCCTGGAGCATGGCGCCCAAGCCGATCTCGTATATGGATTGGCGATCCAGCCCCAGGTGGCGGGCGAAGGCCAGGCCCCAGATGCAGGAATTGATGGAATGCTGGTAGACATACTCATTATGACGGCGCAGGCGTGAGAGCCAGACCATGGTGTCCGGATTGCGCAGCACGCTGTCCATGACCTGGGACACCGTTTGCTGCACCAATTCGAGATTGAGGTAGCCGGTCTCGCGCAGCCGCCGCAAGACGTCCTCGGCCGCCTTGACGTTCTCTTCATATATGGCGCGCGCCGCGGGCAACTCGTACTCGATGGGTGCGCTGCGCACGTACTCGACCCGCTTGCGGCCTCCCGATGGCTGGGGCTTGCCGGGCGTGGGCCAACGCAGGTTGGTGACGCGGGTGATGGTGCGGGATTCGGCTTCGGGCTCGGGAGAGCCTTGGCTGCGCTCACCATCGACAAATACATGCTGGCAGTAGCGCCGGATGAGGTCTATCTCATCGTCGTGGTGCAGGTAGAAGCCCTGGAACAGAAAGGGAGTGTCGGTCCATGGCCGATCAAGTTGGGCTACATACATCCCGAGGCGCAGTTCAGTGACCGCGACCTTGTGCAATTCCCCTGACATGGCCTTCCCCGATAGTCCTTTATATGTCGTAAGAATGAACCAACGAAATGCCAAAGAACACTGACCCAGGTCAGGTCTGGGCACGGCGAGGCGGAACCTCACGGCCGGAAGTCGCCGGTGGGTCCCGAAGACCGGGCTCCGACGGGCAAATTGGGAAAGTTGAACCACGAATCCGAGCGCACGACCGAAACCCGTCCGGTCCTTGGCCAGCCCGGTGTTTCGCACCCGAAAGACGCTCATATCACTCACAACATCGGAGACTCACAGATGACTCACGACGATGAGATCCGCCGCGCGTTCCTGGACCGGCGTGGCCGGCCTTCCACCAACATCAGGCAACTGGCCCGCGACAACCGCGAACTGGCTTTGGAACGGCTGGTGCAGCTCATGTTCAGCGGGAACGACTGTGCGGCCTTGGGCGCGGTGCGCTCGGTGCTGGAGGGGTCCAACGGCCGGGTGCCGGCGGGCACGCCCAGGCACATGAAGAAGAAGCTCGACGAGAGCATCAAGGTGACGATCAAGCACTTCAAGGAGGGGAAAGACGATGGAGACGTTCGACATCATGAGCTGCCCATGGTGTATGGGGGATGGCAAGGACCACGGGACCTTGGCGTTCCCCCTGATCCGCGACTGCCCGAGGTGCACCGGGAGCGGGCGCGTGAAGATAGCGAACCGCAAGTCGGCGACGGGCCGCAGACGGATATACCAGGGGCCGGCGCCCCGCCCGGGGATGACTGCGGCATGTCAGCAGCAGCAGCTAAACGAGAGCCTCGCAAGGCCAAAAAGAAGCCGAAAGAAGAATGACGGATCTCACGCTGCCTAGCGGCTGGCGCCCGCGGCCTCACCAGCAGCGGCTGTGGGATCACATGGAGGGCGGCGGCAGGCGGGCGGTGGCGGTATGGCACCGGCGCGCCGGCAAGGATGCGACGGCGCTGAACTGGACCGCGGTGGCGGCACATCAGCGCATCGGGACCTATTGGCACATGCTGCCGACGGCGACGCAGGGGCGGCTGGTGGTATGGGACGGGCGCGATTCGCAAGGACGCCGGTTCATCGACCAGGCATTCCCGCCGTCCCTGCGCAAGGCGACGCGTAACGACCGGATGACGGTGGAGTTGAAGTGTGGATCTATCTGGCAAGTGTTGGGTTCGGACAATTACGATCGATTGGTGGGAGCCAACCCCGTCGGGGTGGTTTTTAGCGAATGGAGCCTCACCGATCCGCGTGCTTGGGACTATGTGCGACCGATTCTCGCTGAGAACGGCGGATGGGCGTTGTTTATCTATACCCCGCGGGGCAAGAACCACGGCTTCGAGCTCTACGACATCGCCCGTCATCATGGAGACTGGTTCGCGGAACAACTGAGCGTGGAGGACACCGGCATCCTGCGGCCGGAGATCCTGGCGGCGGAACGCTCCAGCGGCATGAGCGAGGCCTTGATCCGGCAGGAGTATTACTGTTCCTTCGAGGCGGCGAACGAGGGCAGCTATTACGGAAGACTATTAGAACAGGCGGAGCAGGCGGGCCGGGTGACGCGGGTGCCTTGGCAGCCGGAACTGGCGGTGGATACCTGGTGGGACTTGGGGATAGGGGACAGCACGGCCATCTGGTTCGCGCAGCGCGCCGGCCTGGAGCTGCATCTCATCGACTACTACGAGGCCAGCGGCGAAGGGCTGGCGCACTACGCCAAGGCGCTGCAGGACCGGGGTTATGTATATGGGACCCATTGGGCGCCCCATGACATCCAGGTGCGGGAACTGGGGACCGGCAAGTCGCGCCTGGAAGTGGCGAAGGGCCTCGGCATCCCGTTCCGGGTGGCGCCGCGTCTCTCCGTGGAGGATGGGATCGAGGCGGTACGGAACCTCTTGCCGCGCGCCTGGTTCGACGCGGAGAAGTGCCGCGAGGGACTGAGGGCGCTCAAGAGTTACCACCGGGGTTTCAACGAGCGGCGGCAAGCGTACCTGCCGCATCCGGTACACGATTGGTCCTCGCACGGATCGGACGCCTTCCGCACCGGCGCCGTCACGAACCGGGAGAGACACGCAATAGAGAGATCACCTCATGGACCGCGAGGACGGCGGCGCACGAGTTACATGAGCCAATGAACATGAGCCAGCCTTATGTCGCGAGGTCGCGCGCCACGGCATGAAAACGTGAACTCCTGCAAGAAACCCCGGGGGACGAATGATACAAACGGATGACACGGAACTAGAGAGGTCTGCCATGGCACAGGTCATCAAACTGGTCCCCAACGAAACGCCGCCGGCCACCCGCGTGCTGGCGGAGGCCCAGGCGGAAGGACTCACGGACGCGGTGGTGATCGGCTGGGACAAGGACGGCACCCTGTATCTCAAGTCGTCCTACGCCGACGGTCCCAACGTGTTGTGGCTGCTGGAACAGGCGCGCGACATCATCCTGATGGAGGGACGTGAAGACTGATCGCCTGGGATGCCTGGCTCGCGGTCCTGATAGAATGCCCGCCAGGAGTCCCCATGAAGAACTGGTCCTTTCGCCGGCCGCGCCGCGCCGGATTGCCGATGGCCGTGCTGTTGGCGGCACTGAGCGGCTGCATGTACATGAACCACGACGAGACCCATGCCCCCGGCATGGACGCCGTGGTGGGCCAGAGCTTCGCCACGGTGCAGGATGCCTTCCTGATCAAGGATGCCTGCATCGACAACTTCAAGGCCAAGTACTGCTCGCAACTGCAGGTGGTGCAGGGCTACTACTACGTGAAAGACCCCCATGCGCCGGGCGCCGGCAGTTTCCTGCGGAAGAAACTGCCTGCCGACCCACAGATACTGAGCACCTCGCCGGAAGCGGCGGCGCGGCTGATCTGGGTGCCCAAGGGCACCCGACTCAAGGTGGTGCAGCTCCTGAGCAGGAGCATGGGGCAATACCGCCGCTGCTGGGTGGTGTATGCGACGCTGCCGCAGCTTCCCGCCGACAGGGTGGCGGAGGTCCCGGCGTGCTTGCAGTGGGCGCCGGAGTCGGCACCGATGTGGTTCCATGCGCAGGCTTTGCCACCGGCGCCGGATGCTCCGCGGCATGACAACACCACCAACTACGATTTCGAGGATAAGCCGCCGGTCCCGGACCCGGCTTTCCTGATCCCGGTCCCCGCGACCTAACGTCCCCATCCATGGCTGCCCGCCCGCTGCTGCTCGTGCGGCGACGGGCGGCTTTTGCCAGCGAGAACCCGATGGACATCGAAGAAGCACAGAGACTCTTGGCACTCTCCGTGGCGAAGCGCCGCCAGTGGCGCGCGGACGCCCGGGAGGACTTCGCCTTCGTGGCGGGCCACCAGTGGAGCGAGGAGGATGCCTCGCAGATGGACGAGAGCTTGAGGCCGCGCACCACGTTCAACAACATCGCGCCGGTGGCGGACGCCATCGCCGGGCACGAGGTCTCGAACCGCCAGGAAGTGAGCTACCTGCCCCGGCAGGCCGGGTCTGCGGGTGTGAGCGAGGTGCTCACGGCGGCGGCGGAATGGGTGCGGGAAGAATGCGACGCGGAGCAGGAAGAATCGGAGGCCTTCTATGACGCCACGGTGTGCGGCGAAGGCTGGACAGCCACGGAACTGGACTACGACATCGACCTGGACGGACGCATCGAGATCTCACGTGTGGATCCCCTGGAGATGGACGTGGATCCCGGCGCCACGCGCAAGAACCATGCGGATGCCAAGTGGGTGTGCCGCTCCAAGGTGTATGACCGCAAGGAGGCGCTGACGCTTTGGCCGGAGGGGGAGTTCGCCGCCCCGGACAGGACGCGCGAACCCGGCGATCCGGTGGACGTGATCGCCGCGGCGTTCTATCGGGCGGATTCAGGTGGCGGCGGCCGTGACGCCGGACGCGCGGACAAGGTGATCGTGCACGACTTCCAGTGGTGGGAACACGAACCGGTGTACCGGGTTCCGCTCCAGGCCCTTGGGCCGGAGCGGGCATTCCTGATGGTAAATACGCCCGATGAAGAAGGAAGCCCCCTGCTGCCACCCCACAAACTGCAACCGGATGCCCAGGGGCTGATCACCCTGGATGCTGACGAACACAGACGGGTGGCGTCACTGCTGGAAGGCGTGCAGGTGCTGAAGCAGAAGCGCAGGCGTTACCAGCGGATGTATTTCTCGGGCGATGAGCTCTTGGAACAGCAGGACACGCCCACCGGCGACAGTTTCACCTATAAGGCGATCACCGCCAAGCGGGATCGCAAGCTGAAGTGCTGGTTCGGCATCGTGCGGGCGATGAAAGACCCCCAGCGCTGGGCCAACAAATTCATGTCCTCGATGCTGGAGATCATCGCCACGTCGGGCAAGGGCGGCATCCTGTACGAACCGGATGCGTTCCTGAACCTGCGCGAGGCCGAGGAGGACTGGGCAGACCCCTCGCGTAACGTGGCCATGACGGACGGCGCCATCTCCGCCAACAAGATCATGCCCAGGCCGGTGAACGCCATGCCGCCGCAGATGCTGAGCCTGATGCAATATTGCGAGGAGTCGCTGCATGCAGTGGCGGGCGTTAACCCGGAAGTGATGGGGCTATCCCAGGCGCTGGACCCTTCCGGTGTGCTGGAGGAAGGCCGCCGCCAGTCGGGCCTCAACATGCTGGCGTATCTGTTCGACGGGTTGCGACGCTATCGCAAGGAACAGGGGCGGGTGCTGCTGAAGATGATCCGCCGGTACATACCGCAGGGGCGATTGATAAGAGTCGCGGGGCCGGAAGGTATCCAATATGTGCCGCTCATCTATGACGACAGCAACATAGAGTATGACGTGATCGTGGATGAGGCACCCACGGCTCCCAACGTGAAGCAGCGGACCTGGGAAGCCTTCACCCTGCTGGCGACGAAAGTGCCGCAACTCATCACGCCGCAGGTGGCAGCGGTGGCGCTGGACTACTCGCCGTTCCCACAAGCGATGGTGAAGAAGCTCAAACAATCCAGCCAGCCCGCGCCGGGGAGCCCGGCACCGAACGCGATGGAGCAGGCGGAGATCGCCAACCTCAACGCCTCGACCATGCTCAAGGGCGCGCAGGCGGACAAGACCCGCGCCCAGGCGAGCGGGCAGATCCAGTAGGACTTAGCCGGCGCTGCGCCATCAGTCCCGCCGGCGCTTCACCCCTTCATCAGCGCAGCAGCGGGACTGAGGGCTTCAGCATCGAGCTCTATTGCTCGGTGTCTTTCTGGGCGTTCTCGAGGTCGTTCAGGGCCTTGCTGGCGAGATCGCGCGCCGAATCCACCGTGGTCTGGCTGAGACCATTCTTGGCTTCATTGAAGGCCTGGGTCACCAGACGATGCTCGTCGCTGTCCGGCGTGATATCCACCAGGGCACCGCGGCCCATGCGGCGGCAGGGGTCCTGGATGCTCGGGTCATAACCAGGTTGACCTTGCCCCGCGAGGCAGTTGAGGACTTCGCGCAGGTTCTGATGGATGGCGGTGACGTCCTTGGCGTTCGAAGCCTTGTCCGCAGAGTTGATGGCCGCGGTCAGTTCCCGGTTGACGTAGCCGTTATAGCTGGCCTTGTCCTTATGCACGTCGCTGGGGGTCTGGGTGCCGACGGCCAGGGCGGATGCCGCCGTGAGTGCCGACAACGCGAGGATGGCTATTCGGGCTTTGTTCATGTC
>DATIVR010000206.1:0-9185 GCA_035465695.1 Gammaproteobacteria bacterium | reverse complement strand
GCCATGACTTGGGTCATCTACGATGAAGGATCAGCCGGCAGCCGCGGCTTACATCTCTTCCATGCACTGGGCCATGGCGTGCAGCTTGGGCGGATCCAGCAACCGGATGGAGCGGCGTTCCACCGCTATCAGGCGGTCCTTCTCGAAACGTGCGAACACGCGGCTCACGGTCTCCGGCGCCAGGCGCAGGAAGTTGGCGATGTCGCGACGGGAAATGGTGAGGTTGAATTCCTGGGCAGAGAATCCGCGCTTGGCATAGCGGCGCGAGAGACCGGTCAGGAAGGCGGCGAGCCGTTCCTCGGCGGTGAAGTCGCCCGCCAGGACCACGGCTTCCGCCAGGTCCTTGCTCATCAGCCGCATCATCTGGTCCTGGAGACCGGGGACCGTGTGGGCCAACGCACTCAGGTCGTCGAACGGCAGCATGCAGACGGTAGCCGTATCCAGCGCCATGGCGTTGGCGAAATGCCGCTTCGAATAGATGGCTTTCAGACCCATGAGCTCGCCGGGCAGGTGGAAGCCGAGCACGTGTTCGCGTCCCTCTGCGTCCACGGTGTAGGTCTTGAACGAACCCGAGCGCACCGCGAACACCGTATCGAAGGTGTCACCGATGCGGAACAGGTGCTCGCCTTCATGCATGGGTGTGGAGCGGGTGACGAGGTCATCCATGCGCTCCAGGTCGTCGTGGCCCAGGCCGGTAGGAATGCAGAGCTGCGCCAGCGAGCAGTTGCTGCAGGCCGCTAGACGCACTTTGGCATCTGCGGGTCTCAATCTCATGACGGTGGCGGTCTGCATGGCTTCGGCTCCCCTGTAACTGTCCCAAGCCTGATATATCGGGAGCTGAAGACCCATCAGGGAAACCCTGAAGTGCCGCTAAGCGGACGGCTGATTCTGCTAGATCACCCGCGAATACTGGGGGGTACCGCCCGAGCCGGGCAGATAGGCGTCGAACTGCATGGCCAGGGTCCGTAACAGGTAGCGGCCCTTGGTGGAGACCCATATCCCGAACCGGTCGATGGTCACCAGGCCGTCTTGCGCCAGCGGCTCAAGGCGCGCCAATTCAGGAGCGAAGTAATGCCAGAACTTTATCCCGTATCTGCGTTCGATGGCTTCGAAGCTCACGCCGTCATAGCACATGAGCCGGTTGATCACGTCCGCGCGCAATTCGTCGTCGTCGCTCATGACCAGTCCCGCCACCACCGGCAAGCGGCCATCGTCGAGGGCAGCGTAATAGGCATCCAGGGTCTTCGCGTTCTGGCTATAGACACGCCCGACGTGCCCGATGGCGCTCATGCCCAGGCCGACGAGGTCGAGTCCCGCCAGCGTGGAATACCCCTGGAAGTTGCGTTGCAACTGGCCGTGATGCCACGCCTGGGCCAGGCTGTCCCCCGGCAAGGCGAAGTGATCCATGCCCACGTGCTCGTAGCCCGCATCCGTGAGCTTCTCCACCGCCAGCGCAAGCAACTCCAGCCGCATCGCCGGGCCTGGCAGGTCTTCCTGCCGGATCTGGCGCTGCGCCTTGAACTGGGAAGGCATGTGCGCGTAAGCGTAGATGGCGACGCGTCCCACACCGGCACCGATCATGGTGTCCAGGGTGTCGCCGAAGCCGTCGAGCGTCTGCTTGGGCAAGCCGTAGATCAGGTCCACGGCCACCGATTCGAAACCGGCTGACTGCGCCGCGGCGATGATGTCCAGGCAATGTTGTCGGTCCTGGCGGCGGTTGACCGCTGCCTGTACCTCGGGATCCAGGTCCTGGATGCCGAAGCTAGCCCGGTTGAACCCCAACTCGGCGAGCGCCAGCATCCGAGCCGGTGTCACGCCGCGGGGATCCACCTCGATGGAAGTCTCCACAGCCGCGGCGAAGCTGAAGCCGGCACGCAGACCCTGCAAGAGCGAGTTGAGTTGCTCGTCGTTGAATTGGGTCGGCGTGCCTCCGCCGAGATGCAGTTGACGCACCGCGCGGATACGATCGAAGAGCGACCCCTGCAGGGCCGCTTCATGCAGCAGGCGCTGCAGATATCGCGCCAGGCTCTCGGGGTCGCGGGTGATGAGCCGGGTGCAGCCACAGTAGAAACACGGGTTGGTACAGAACGGCAGATGCACATAGAGCGAGAGGTCACGCGGGATGGGATCCTCATTGCTGCGCGTCACTTCGCCCAGATAGCGCTGGATGTCGAAGGGTGACTCGAACTGGCGGGCGGTGGGGTACGAGGTGTAGCGCGGACCCGACCGGTCGTAACGCGAGATGAGTGCCGGATCGAAACTCGGGGATTTGGAGTTTTGCATGGGCGCCAGTCTGGGCCGCACCTGGGCACGCGGCCATGACCCAGGTCAATGCAGCCCCAAGCGGCCTTGCGCATGCTGGCTGCGTCGCTCGCAAGGGATCCGCCATGAACGCACGCGTCCGCTTCCTGGGGGCCGCCGGTGAGGTCACGGGCTCCTGCCATCTGGTGGAATGGGCCGGCCACCGCATCCTGCTGGACTGCGGCCTGTTCCAGGGCAGTCCGGCGCAGGAATTGCGCAACCACCAGGCTTTCCCCTTCGACCCGGCTTCCATCGACGCCGTGATCCTGAGTCACGCCCACCTTGACCACAGCGGGCGTCTACCCTCGCTGGTGCGCCAGGGTTTCCGCGGTCCCATCTACGCCCATGCCGCCACCCGTGACCTGGCACGCATCATGCTATTGGATGCCGCGGAGCTGGCACGCCGGGACGCTGAATCTGCGGCGAAGCATGGACGAAGCCGCACGCCGGCCACCGAACCCCTGTATGGCCCGGTTGACGTGGAACGCTGCCTCGACCGATTCCACGCGCTGATGTACGGCAAGCGCGCCGAAGTCCTGCCCGGACTCAACTGCCGGCTGCAGGATGCCGGGCACATCCTCGGCGCCGCCATCACCGAACTCTGGTTCGAAGGCGACGGTGAGCCGCGCAAGCTGGTCTTCAGCGGCGACCTGGGAAGCCAACAGGGCTTCATCATGCCGCCGCCTGTGCGCATCGAGGACTCAGACTGCGTGATCCTCGAGAGTGCCTACGGCGACCGCCGTCATCGCAGTGCCGAGTCCACCCTCGCGGAACTGGGCCAGATCATCGCCGCCGCCCGCGCCGCCGGTGGCAACATCCTGATCCCGGCGTTCTCCGTCGGGCGCACCCAGGAACTGCTGTTCGTGCTGGGCCGCCACCATGAGGAATGGGGCCTCAAGGACTGGGTCGTGTTCCTGGACAGCCCCATGGCCATCGAAGCCACAGCCGTGTATGTGCATCATGCCGCGCTACTGGCGCCGAAGGCGGCGGACCTGGGCCGCGCGGCAGCCTTCAGCTTTCCCGGGCTGCACTGCACGCCCACCACCGGGGAATCCATCGCCATCAACCGCGTCAGCGGCGGCGCCATCATCATCGCCGGCAGCGGCATGTGCTCCGGAGGCCGCATCCTGCACCATCTCAAGCAGAGACTCTCCCATCGCAACACTCACTTGGTGTTCGTCGGCTTCCAGGCCGCCGGCACTCTCGGCCGCCGCCTGGTGGAAGGCGCGCGCGAGGTGACGCTATGGGGCGAATCCGTCCCCGTGGCCGCACAGGTGCACACCGTGGGAGGGCTCTCGGCGCACGCCGACCAGGAGGCCTTGTGCCACTGGTATGCGGGTTTCAAGGACCGGCCCCGTGTCGCCGTGGTACACGGCGAACCGCAGGCCAGTACCGCACTGGCGGCAGAACTACGCAGACGCTTCGGTTGTCCGGTGACGATCCCTGCGCGGGGTGACTCCCTGGACCTGGGTGACCTGACATCCTTCGCCCGAGCGGAGCGTCGGGCATGAGCCCGCACGAGGCGCATCCCCGCAAGGCGCGCCGCCATGCGGTGGAAGTGCACCTGGACAGCCTGAAGCAGTTCTTCAACTCCATGGACCCCTCACCCTTCTATGAGAAGGACCTGGACCCCGATGCTGAGCACTTCATCGTCAGCTGGGCGGAGGAGTTCCCGCTCAAGGATCACGTGGCCTTGGTGCTGCACGTCGAAGTGCCGGACCCTGCGGCGGAGACCCCGCGCGTGGAAAAGGCGGTGCATAACCACTTCCACAATCAGGCGCGGCTCGCGCGCCTGGAATTGAGGAAGCTGATGCGCTTGGGCTCGCGCAGTCTCGCCATCGGGCTCGTGGCGCTGTCGCTGGCGCTGTTGCTGAGCGGGTCCATCCCCGAATATCCCGGTGCCTTGACCGGCGTGCTGCGGGAGAGCCTGATCATCGGCGGCTGGGTGGCCATGTGGCAACCCATGCAGACGTATCTCTACGGCTGGTGGCCGCTGCTGCGGCGGCGACGCATCTACGAGAAGCTCGGGCGGATGCCCGTGCACATCAGAAGTGGGAATGGGCGGAAGGCGGATACGGTTCACCCCGCATCCAGCCCGTGATCATGCGCGCCACCACGGGATTGAAGAAGTAGCCGTAGCAACGATGTGGATTAGGGCCGTCAGCGGTGCGAAACGAAGTATGGATGCCATGCTTGTAGTCGGTGAGGTCCCGGACCAACCCCAGGGCCAGCATCTCGTGGAAGTCGTTGCGCAGGCCGCGGTCGAGCGCGGTGAGGTCCCCCTCGGCGGTGACGTTGCTCCAGTGCAGGACGTTGCCGGGGTAGCGGCGTATGCCGCGCTCACGGCGCCCACGCAGCCGGCGCTGCACATAGAACATCCCCAGCGGACTGCCCAAGGTGAGCAGGTGGTCGACGTGCCAGGGCTGTCCGTCCTGCCAGGTCATCTCCCAGAGCACGTCATAGGCGATCACCGAACCCAGGCTATGGCCGATCACCATCACCTCGGCGCCAGACGCGAAGAGGGGCTGCAGCTCGGCCTTGATAAAGCGACGGATCGCGGTGGCGACGCCGTCCTCATCCTCGAAATAACGGCGGGTCTCCTCCATGAGTTGCTGCGCCTCGGCGTCGGCGGCCAGCTTCGTGAGCAGGGGCATCAGGTCGCCCAAGGTGTACATCACGCGCCGCAGGAACATCCGCCACGCCGCGCCGGGCGGCGCCGGCGGCGGAGCCTTGCCGATGAGCATCCCTGCGACCCAGGGCAGATCCGTATTGATATCGGCGTCGCGCCCATAATACAGGTGGTTCCATCCCGCGATGTGGAAGTTGCGCTCCAAAGCGGCGAGACCGGATATGGCTTCACCATCGGCGCCGGACGCGCCTGCAGCGATGCACCGCCACAATATTTCCCTGTGGATGGACGCCGGTGGCTTGGGGTTCTTGCCGGGGATCATCACCACATGTCGGGCCGGCGCGCTCATCGCGAACCGCGACGTGAGGAAGAGGGACCGCCGTGACCGCGAACAAGGTCATCGTCGCGGGCCATGGTCAGATGGGTCATGCCATGGAGGCGCTGCTGGCGCAGAGGGCTGAACTCGTCATCTGGCCCATCTCGCCCGCTGACCTGGAACCTCCTGCCGCGGTCCGTGCGGCCGCCGCCGAAGCTGATTTCCTGCTCATCTGCACCCCCACCGTGGCCCATGCCGCGGTATTGCATGGCTTGGCTTACCTGCTGCGCCCCGGCACCGCCCTGCTCAGCATCGCCAAAGGTCTCGATGAGATCGGCCGCTGCGCCGCCGAGATCCTGCAGGGCCATTGGGATGGACGCTCCTGGGGAGTGCTGGGAGGGCCGATGATCGCCAACGAGATCATCGCGGGGAAACCGGCGTTCGCCGCACTCGGCAGCCATGACACGGAATTGTTGGCCCGCACCCGGGATCTGTATCCGCGGCCTGGGCTGAGCATCGCAGGCATCTATCATCCCCAGACCATCTCCTGGTGCGGGGTGCTGAAGAACATCTACGCGCCGCTGGTGGGCGTCTCGGACGAGCTGGGATGGGGCGAGAATGCACGCGGCCACATCGTGATGGCCGCGTTGCGCGAGATGCATTCCATCCTGGGTGAACTCACCGGCGACGAGATGCAGGTCTACGCCGATGCCGGGCTCGCCGATTTCGTCACCACGGTCACCAGCCCGAACTCCCACCACTACGCCCTGGGCCGGCGGATCGCCCGCGGCGACTTCCAGAACCTCGAGTGCGAAGGGGTCCACAGCCTGAGAGTGCTCAGATCCCGGGACCACATCGCGTCCGGGAAGCACCGGCTTCTCGAGATCGTCACCCATCTCGTGGAAGATCGCTCGCGGCTGGTCCCGGCGCTGCACAACTGGCTGACATCCGCCTAGTGGCGGAGCCGCTCGCGGTGCTGTTCATGCTGTTCCTGGCAGTCACGGCAGCGCTTGGCCGTGGGGTAAGCTTCCAGGCGCCTGCGGCCGATGGGTCTGCCGCAGTCGCAGCACATGCCGTAGGTCCCCGCATCGATACGCGCCAAGGCCTGCTCCACGTCCGCCAACTCGGCCCGGTCGCGCTCCAGGTCCGCGAACCTGACTTCCTCGGCGGCATCGGCCGAGGCCTGGTCCTTGGTGTCATTCACCTCCCGGACGGCGAGCGCGGCGTCGTCACGCACCGCCGTTATCCTGCGTCTCAGGTCCGCAGCGCGGACACCGAGCTGTTGCCGGAAACCGGCCAGGTGATGTCTCTCGAGATTGGATGCGAGCATGCATGTCTCCCAGGGCTTGATGGACCCATTCGAGCATGGGCGCAAACCCCGCCGCATTGACCCAGGTCAGCCACCCCGCGGCACGCGAGGGCTTGCCGGGCTTGACCTAGGTCAGTGTGGGTGGCGCCAGCCGGCCATAGTCTGGTGGCAGGTAAGTCAGAGGTGCCGTCATGGAGACATCCAAGCTGCTGTTCAACCCCGGTCGCATCGGCAAGATGACGCTCAAGAATCGCGTGGTGATGGCGCCCATGGTTCGCAATTACGGCGATGAACTCGGCCGCATGACGCCGCGCTACCTGGCACATCTCGAGCGCATCGCCGCGGGCGGCGTGGGAGCGATGATCCTGGAAGCTAGTTTCGTGAGCCCCGAGGGCCGTGGCTTCCGCCACCAGCTGGGGCTGCACTCCGACGCGGTCATCGCCGGCCTCAATCAAGCGGCAGCGGCAGTACACGCCCATGGCGCACGGCTCGGCATCCAGTTGTTCCACGCCGGCCGCCAGACCACCACCGCCGTCTGTGGCGAGCAGCCGGTGGCGCCTTCGGAGATCCCCTGCCCGCTGCTCGGCGAATTGCCGCGCGGTCTCGATCGGATGGAGATCCACGGCCTGGTGCGAGCCTTCGGCAACGCCGCGCGCCGCGCCAAGGCGGCCGGTCTGGATTTCGTGGAGGTCCATGCCGCGCACGGTTACCTCATCACCCAGTTCCTCTCGCCGTTCAGCAACAAGCGGTCGGATGCTTATGGCGGCGACGCCGAGAAGCGCCGCCGTTTCCTGGGCGAGATCATCGAGGCGGTGCGCAAGGAAGTCGGGGCCGACTTCCCCATCGTCGTGCGCATCTCGGCGGATGAGATGGTGCCGGGAGGCATGCAGCTCGACGATGCGAAAGAGCTGGTGTTGTGGTTGCAGGCCCGCGGTGTCGACGCCGTGGACGTATCCGTCGGCAACTACGGCTCTTACACCCGGGGTCGCATGATCCCGCCGATGGCGGTGGATGACGGACCACTGATCAAGTACGCGGCCGCGGTGAAGGAGGTGGCCACCATCCCCGTCATCGCCGTGGGCAAGCTGCACACTCCCACGCTTGCGGATGCCACGCTCCAGGATGACCAGGCTGATTTCGTCGCGCTCGGACGCGAACTGTTGGCGGACCCGGACTGGCCGCGCAAGGCTGAGCTGGGGCTGGCGGATGAGATCCACAGTTGCATCGCCTGCAACCAGGGGTGCATCAGCCGCCTGTTCGAGCAGCGCGACGTGTGGTGCACGGTGAACGCGGCATGCGGCCGCGAGACTGAATTCGCGCACATCGCGGACACGGGCGGCGGCCGCAAGGTATTGATCGCCGGCGGCGGCCCTGCCGGCATGTCAGCCGCGAACATCGCCGCCCGGGCGGGTTTCAAGGTGATCCTCTGCGAGGCCGAAGATGCGCTCGGCGGCCAGCTGCCAGCCGCCGCCGCCGCGCCCCATCGCCCTGGTTGGGCTGAGCTCCTGCACGACCAACGCCATCAACTCAAGCTCCGCGGGGTCGAGGTACGGCTCAAGACCAAGGTGGATAAGAAATTGGTGCAGCGGGAACAGCCCTTCGCGGTGATCGTCGCCACGGGCGCGACACCGATCCGGCCGAATCTTCCGGGCGTTGGCCAGTTCAACGTGGTCACCGCTTACGACCTGCTCGAAGGTCATACCAAGGCCCAAGGCAGCGTACTGGTGGTGGGCGGCGGCTGCGCCGGCGCCCAGACCGCCGAATATCTCGCGGAGCGCGGACATGCGGTGACGATCGTCGAAGCAGAAGGCGATATCGCGGCGGATGCTCCGCTCGACGATCGCACCTTGCTGTTGGGCCGCCTCAAAGGACTCGGAGTGCAGATCATGACCCACACCCGCCTGCTGAGCATCGGCTTGGACGCCATCAACCTGCAATCGGGTGAGGAGATCTTCGGCTTCACCGCGGACAGCGTGGTGTTGTGCCTGGGATCCCGCCCCCAGAAGGCGCTGGAGAAGGAACTCAGCGGCCTGGTGTCGAACCTCATCACCGTGGGCGATGCGGTGAGTGCACGGAAAGTGACAGACGCGGTTTTGGACGGCGCACTGGCCGCGTTGTCGCTCATCCACTCCGCCGCGGTGCACAAGCCTACAGCCAGCGCCGGTCATTGACCCAAATCAATGCACCCGCCGCCGTCGGGCCATAGATTGACCGGGTAAGGTCAAAGGCCATATCGAGAGGAACAGCATCATGAACATCACACGTTATCAGTCCCGTGACCTGCTGCGGGACCTGTCGAACCAGATGGACCGCTTCCTGAACGATCCCTTCGGCGCCGTCTATCCGGGAGATCCGCAGTTCTATGCCGACGGCTGGTCGCCGGCCGTGGACATCAAGGAAGAAGCCGACCGGTTCGTGGTCCATGCGGACCTGCCTGGAGTCGATGCCAAGGATATCGATGTCAGCCTGGAGAACGGCGTGCTCAGCATCTCCGGGAAGCGCGAGTCGGAGGTCAAGGACGTCAAGGACGGCTATCGCCGCGTCGAGTGCTCGTACGGCGAATTTCGCCGCCAATTCACTCTGCCTGAGACGGCAGACGCGGACAAAGTCACGGCCAAGAGCGACAAGGG
>DATIVR010000205.1:0-3990 GCA_035465695.1 Gammaproteobacteria bacterium | reverse complement strand
CTGAGCAGAGCGCGCTTGACCGGCACGGAGGTTCCCTAAGTTCTTTGACGGGTAAAACAAGACGCCGCCCGAAGGCGGCATCTTCGATTAGGCATTGATCTTGTATTTTCTCAGCTTTTTCCGCAGCGTGCTGCGGTTCAGACCCAATATCGTCGCCGCCCGCGACTGGTTACCGCGGGTGTATTCCATGAGCGTGGTGAGCAAGGGTTGCTCGATCTCGCCCAGCACCATCTCGTAGAGGTCGGACGGATCGTGGCCCTTCAGGTCCGCGAAATAGCGTCGCAGGTTCTTCTCCGCATGCTCGCGCAGCGAATGGGTGGGGGAAGCCGCTGCCGCCGCGTGGCTGCCGTTGCTGTCCACCACTTCGAGATTGACCCGTTGCGCCCCAGTCTTGTTCATGCCGCCAGCTCCCTGATGTCCTGGTCCGCGAAGAATCCGCGGATGAGTGTCTGTTGTTCTAATGCCGTCTCGGCCCGCATCACCCGTTCCCGGAAACCCGAGGAACCCTCCAGGGTCTTCAGGTACCAGGTGATGTGCTTGCGTGCTACCCGTACGCCGCTGAATTCCCCGTAGAACGAATACAAGTTTTCCAGGTGGCCCAACATGATCGAGCACGCCTCCGCAGGCATGGGTGCGGCCAGCCGCCGCCCCGTCGCCAGGAAATGCTCCACTTCCCTGAAGATCCACGGCCTTCCCTGTGCCGCGCGTCCGATCATCACCGCGTCCGCGCCGGTCTCGTCCAGCACGTCTCGCGCCTTCTCCGGCGAATCCACGTCGCCGTTGGCCATCACCGGCAGCTTCACCGCCGCCTTGATGGCGCGGATCGTGGCGTATTCCGCCTCGCCCTGGTAAAGGTCGGCGCGGGTGCGGCCGTGCACCGCCAGTGCCTGGATCCCCGCCTGCTCGGCGATCTGCGCGATCTTCACCCCGTTCTTGTGTTCCCTGTCCCAGCCGGTGCGGATCTTCAAGGTCACCGGCACATCCACCGCGCCCACCACCGCGTCCAGGATGCGCTTCACCAATTCCTCGTCCTGCAACAGCGCGGACCCGGCCGCCTTGTTGCATACCTTCTTGGCCGGGCAGCCCATGTTGATGTCGATGATCTGGGCGCCCTCAGCCACGTTGTAGGCCGCCGCCTCCGCCATCATCCCGGGCTCCGCGCCCGCGATCTGCACGATGCGAGGTTCCACCTCGCCTTCGTGGTCGCGGCGCCGGCGGGTCTTCAGGCTGTCCCGGAGGTCCGCCCGCGAGGTCACCATCTCCGAGACCGCCATGCCCGCACCCAGGCGCTTGCAGAGCTGGCGGAACGGCCGGTCCGTGACGCCCGCCATGGGCGCCAGCACCAGCTTGTTGCGGAGAGAATACGGCCCGACACGCATGGCTGGTGCGCACGAATCTTCGGTTAGGAACGAGGCGAAATAATAGCCAGAATCTTCGGGCTGTCAAAGCTTGAAATTTTTCTGCGATGCGCGGCGCATTCCAAAAAAATGTCCCGGCACGCCGTATGCGTTGCAGCGCACGACGCAAAACTTCCAATGAAATCAGTCAGTCGCGCTGGCTGCCGCGCATACCCGGCCGGCAGGCACATCGAGGCAAGGCGTCAGGCTGAAGCCCACCGCGTCCGGACCCGGATCCACGATGTCCAGGCGGAAGTGGGTGGCGACACCCGGTGCGAGCAGGCTCGCCGCTTGGTCCGCCGCCAGGTAGTCCGCGGGCTTGAAGTCGCGCGAACGCAACGTCTCGCCGAAGCGGTCCGTCAGCACCACCCGCAGGTACGGCCAGGGCTGCACGAAGCCCGCATGGTTGGCCAGGGTACCTGTGATGGAGAGGGCGCCGTTGCTGTCCGGGTCCGTCGTCACGTTCAGGCCGCCCACGCTCCAGTCAGACACGGAGGAGGCGTTGTTGATGGGGTGTCCCAGGGCCGCATACAGCGCCTTCAGGGAAGGCCCGAGCACCGGGTTCTGGCTCAAGGCCGCCCGCTCCAGGTCCACCAGCTGCGCGCCCAGCAGCAACAGCAACAGCACGATCATTGCCCCCAGGCCCGCGCTAGCGAGCGGCCTATGCGGCTTGGGGCTGGGCGGGCTGTGCAGCAGGTCCACATGCGCATAGGAACTCGGCGCAGGTTCGGCGGAGATGCTCTCGACTTCCCCCATGGGTTCCGTCAAATCCGTCTCGGGCAAGGAAGACATGGGCTCCGCCTCGGACGGGGTCTCATCCGGCAAGTCCCCGAACAGGTCATCGATGGGCAGCTTGGACTTGCGCGTCGCCCGCAGGGCGGGCGCACTGGTGATGGGCTCGTCCTCCACCGGCAGCGACAACTCGATCTCAGGCGCCGCTTCGCCCTGGGGCGAGAGCACTGCTTCCGGTGCCTCAGGCTCCGCCTGCGGCGTATCTGCTTCGGGCGCCGGCATCTTCGGCGGTACGTCGGCGCCTTCCAGCACCTCGTAGGCGTCGAACACCTCGCCGCACTTGCCACAGCGCACATGGCCATGGGCCGCCGTGAGCTGTGCGACGTTCAGCCGAAAACGCGATTGGCAGTGGGTACAGGTAGTGAACATATCTATGTGTCAGCGACGTCTGGCGGTGATCCTGATCCAGTCTTCCTTCGAAGCCACTTCCAGGTCCGCGAAATCCGCCTCGTAGGCGCGGCGGATGTCCGGCTCCTGGGTCTTAAGGATACCGGAGAGCACCAGGGCCGCGCCGGGCTTGAGATGCGCGGCGAATACCGGCGCCAGCGACACCAGCGGTCCCGCCAGGATATTGGCCAGGAGTACGTCCGCCTGCATCGGCGGAAAGGCCGGCGGCAGGCATACCGAGAGGCTGCCCAGCACGCCGTTGCGCGCGCCGTTGTCGCGGGTCGCCACCAGTGCCTGAGGATCGTTATCCACCGCCCACACGTGCCTTGCGCCGAGACGCGCCGCGGCGATGGCGAGTATCCCCGAGCCACAGCCGTAGTCCACCACCTCTTTCCCGGCCAGGTCCGCGTTATCCAGCCACTCCAGGCAGAGCGCCGTGGTGGCATGCGTGCCGGTGCCGAAGGCGAGGCCGGGATCCAGGATCAGGTTCACTGCCGCCGCATCCGGCGGCGTATAGGCGGTGGGGCAGATCCACAGGCGCCTGCCGAAGCGCATGGGTTTGAAGTCCTTCAGCCACTCCCGCACCCAATCCCGGTCTTCCAGGGGTTCCACGCGGTACGGTGGCAGGTTCGGAAGTCCCAGGTCCGACCGGAGGCGCAGCAGCACCGAATCCATGTGCACATCCGCGGGGAACAGCGCCGTCAGGCGCGTGTCGGACCAGAGCGAAGGCTTGTCGGCATCCGGCTCATAGATCGGTTCGTCGCCCGCGTCCTCGAGCGTCACGGACAGCGCACCCACGTCCTCCAGCGCCTGCTCGACACGTTCCGCGTCGAGGCCGCCCAGCGCCAGTTTCAGTTCCAGCCAACTCATACGGTCACTCTAAACGGTTCCGTCGCTTTGCGGCGACGGCCTTATCAAGAGGGCGCGTTCCCGCGCACTGGGCCCCATCAAGAGGGCGGCTTCCGCCCCGCGGACGGGCGACTTTTGTCTTGTCAAAAGTCGCCAAAACCGCCCTCCCGAAGCGCGGGCCGCGAAACGCGGCTTCCCTGCGCTTCTCGCTCGCTGCGCAGCTCCACACACGAGGCTCCCTGCCTCGCGTGTGGAGGCGCCGCCGTCCCTGGCGGCGCCCTTCGGCTTGGCTTGCTCGCTCCAGTGCTCGCCGGCATCCAAGGGGACTGGAAGAGCTCACCGGTGCCGGTGGCTTCTTGCTGGACCCCTAGAGGCCGCCGAGCACCGCAGCGAACAAGGCTGGCCCGCAGGGGTGCGGCCCAGGGAGGGCTGCACCCGCGCGAAGGGACAGGGACGTCCCGTGAGCGCGGCCCCGCAGTTCGCGAGGGGCACAGGGAACCGCGAAGCGGCGGCCGACGGGGGCGCCCTTTCTTTTCGACCCTTTTCTTTGGGCGAGCAAAGAAAA
>DATIVR010000204.1:0-16473 GCA_035465695.1 Gammaproteobacteria bacterium | reverse complement strand
CGTTGAAGTGCTCAACCACCCCCTTTGAGGCCGCCGAGCGATGCAAGAACTCACCGGCTCCGGCTTGGTTCTTCAAAACCCCCTTGGATGCCGGCGAGCACTGGAGCGAGCAAGCCAAGCCGAAGGGCGCCGCCAGGAAGGCGGCGCCTTCACACGCGAGGCATGGATGCCTCGTGTGTGAAGCTGCGCAGCGAGCGAAGCGCGCAGCTTAAGCCCGTCTTCGGGCCGGCATCCGGGGGGAGCGTTTCTTTGGCCACTTTCTTGTCGCGACAAGAAAGTGGCTCGCTCCCGGGAGGGAGCGAAAAGGGATTTCGATAGGGATGTCGTCTCAATTTCTCAGCTTGCCGGCGGTGTAAAACCTTCCGGTTTCGTAGCACCTTCACCGAAGAAGAACTTCTCCATCTCCGCCTCCAGGAACTTCCGCGCTTTCGGATCTATGACCGAAAGCCGATACTCGTTGATGAGCATGGTCTGGTGGCGCAGCCATTGCTGCCAGGCCTGTTGGGACACGTTGTCGTAGATGCGCTGGCCCAATACACCGGGATAGGGAGGCCGCTCCAGGCCCGGCAACTCCTGCTTAAGCAACACACAGTGCACCGTCTTCGCCATCTTCATTCCTCGTCGATTGTCAGTCCATCCAACCACTTCTTCACCGGCGCCGCCAGGCCCACGCGTACCGGTTCACCAAGAGGGTGCCAGCGGTTCTCGCCTTCCTGCACCGCACCGGTGCCAGCCAGCTGCACCTCCACCGGCTCGATGTCCAGGTGGAAATGACTGAAGGTGTGCCGCAGCGGCACAAGCTCGCGTACGCGACGTGGCGCCGCTCCGAAGCGGGTGCGGCACCAGGCGCGCGCATCGGCGCCGGCAGCGACCTCCGGGAACCCCCAGAGTCCGCCCCAGATGCCTGCGGGCGGACGCCGTTCCAGGAACACGCTTCCTTCCGCCAGCAGCAGCAGCATACGGGTGCGCTTCACCGGCATGGCCTTGCGGGGCTTGGGCGAAGGGAACTCCGGCTGCTTGCCTAGTCTACGTGCCATGCAGTCTGCCGCCACCGGGCATTCACCGCAGCGTGGCTTGCTGCGGGTACAGAGCGTCGCGCCGAGGTCCATGATGGCCTGGGTGTATTCGGCCGCACGGGACTTGGGCGTGTATCCCTCCGCCAGTTCCCAGAGCCGCGCCTCCACGTGCGGGTCACCCGGCCAGCCAGGGACGGCGCCGTGACGTGTGAGCACGCGCTTCACATTGCCATCGAGGATGGGATGCCGCTGGCCGGCAGATATCGCCAGTATCGCTCCGGCGGTGGAGCGGCCTATGCCCGGCAGAGCCTGCACGGCCTCCATGGCGCGGGGGAAGCGGCCGCCGTGCCGGTCACGGATCAGTTGCGCGGCCTTGTGCAGGTTGCGGGCGCGGGCGTAGTAACCGAGGCCGGTCCAGAGGTGCAGCACCTCGTCCACAGGCGCGGCGGCCAGCGCCCCGACCGTGGGGAACCGCGCCATGAAGCGCCGGTAGTAGGGGATGACGGTCGCCACCTGGGTCTGCTGCAACATGATCTCGGAGATCCAAACCCGGTAAGGGGTGCGCCGCTTCTGCCAGGGAAGGTCGTGTCGTCCGTGGCGCACGAACCAGCGGAGCAGTCGCGCGGCAAACACCGCCTCAGGGCGCACCGTGTGTCGGGTCTTTGCTCGGCTCTTTGCCATGCTGCTCCGCGCCGTCCAGCGGCGCCAAATGGGCCCGTTCCCGCGCCAGTTTCTCCACGCCGTCCGCGGAGCGGTGCCCTTCGGTCCTGAGACTGCGCTCCACCAGATAGGGGCCCAGGAGCGGCGGCACCCAGAACCCGGGTTGCAGCCGAATCCGCCAATGCAGCAACGTGCCCTCGCCCTCTGCTTGCATGTGCAGGCTGGCGCTTCCGGACTTCACGTTGTCGCTCTGCTCCGGCAACACCGTGGAGACGATGTCACCGGGCGGGGTCTGCGTGACCTTCTGCATCTCCTTGACGTGGCGGCAGAAGAATAACGCACAGAAGCGGGTGTCGGTATAGACCAGTGCATCGTTCGCGTCGAGCTGCCGGACACGGTGGCTCTGCACGATGCTGCCTGAGATGCGGGTGAAGTGGTCGTAATCCGTGAGCACGGCGAACACCGCCTGGGGTGGCGCAGCGAGATAGACCAACGCCTGGATCTGGTAGGTATCGTCAGCACGCGACACGTCGAAGCTGCGGAAATCCGCGCCGGCGGCGAGGACGGGCAGGAAGATGAGGATCGCCAGTGATGCGCAACGCATCACCGCCTGCCTCTTCCGCGGGACCACCCCGCCCGAGAGGACGACGCGTCCGGGACCTGGACTATTCCCCGGCACCTGCGGCCGACGCCTTGGGCCGGGCCACCGCCGTCAGGTCCGGCTGCACGCTGATCCGGCCGAGAGTACCGCTAACGTACACGGGTACGACGCTGCCTTTCAGTCCGGCGGCACCCGGCGCGTTGCCGATGACGTGGCCCTTCAATTGATAGTCGAGAGTGAGGTCGGCCAGGTCCAGCTTGCCGGCGCCCGACAGGCTCAGACCCGGCAGCGATGCGAAGAAGTCGCGGTTGCTGAGCATGCCGCGGCTGATACTGGCGGTGCCGCGCATCTCGTTGAATTCGGTACGGGGTGCAGCAGCCTTGGGTACGGCGCGGCCCTCGCGGCGGGCATACTCGCGCACGATGGCGTCCCATACGTTCACGCCTTCCACGGCGCCACTCTTGATCTTGAAGCCGACCTTGCCGCTGACGGTGCGGCGCAACGTGCCGATCAGCCGTCCGACACCGTGCACCGAACCCGTGAGGTCGAAGGTCCCCGAGAGCTTGGCGGCCTTGAACAGATCCTGGCCCAGCGCTTGCGCCTGCACGCCTTTCAACGTGAAGTCCTCGCTGACCTTCGGCTCGGCCACGGGATCGAGATCGGTGGCATCCACGGTGAGATCCGCTTCCAGGCTGCCGCCGTAGAGGTTGGCGGTGAGCGGCTTCACGGTCATGAGGCCACCCGCGGAGTTCACCGTCACATCCAGGTCGCCGGCCTTGGCACCGAGCAACGTGAAGCTGCCTACGTGGAGATGGCCGTCCAGACTGAGTGCACGCAAGGTGCGCAACGGCACGCCCACCTTGTCGAGGTCTATCTCCTCGCGCGGGCGATCCGGCGTCCCCAGTTGTTGGGGCGGCAGGTAGCGGTCGACATCCAGCTTGTCCACGGTCAGGTTGAACGTCATGGCGCGGGTCTTGAAGTCCTTGAGCGCCGCATCACCGGTCAGGTGGGTGTCGTCGAGCGTGAAATCCAGGCCGCTGAAGGCGGCGGACGAGCCGTCCGCCACGAAACCGAAGCTGCCGGCCGCCGAAGAGAACGCGGTAGCGTCGCGCGTGTCGGTGAGGTTCGGATGCCCGAGCGCCTTCAGTACGTCGCGCGGCGAGAAGCGCGCCAGCTTGGCGCTGCCGCTGAAACTCGCGCCCTTGCCGATGTCCTTGCCCTGGGCTTCCAGGTGCAGGCTCATGCCGTAGGCATCGGCATCGAGCCCGTTCACGGCGAGGCTGGCCTGCTCGGCGTTGTAGGCCAGATGCTGCCAACGCAGCGTGGACTTGAGCTGGCCGCCGGGCACCGCATCGCCCTGGGCCTGCATCTCCAGTTTGGCCTCGTCGGCGCTGTAGAGGCGGTGCTCCAGGTCGGCCATGCCGGTGCCGGTGAAATCGAGGTGGCCTTGCACCGCGGGATTGGTGCCGGTGAAGTCGAATGCGGAATCCACCGACAAGGGTTTCGCCGAAGCGAATGCGCCGAGCTTCAGGGTGAAGTCACTGATGGTGTATTGCTGGTGCTTCTGCGCGTCGGTCCACCGCACCTGGCTGTCGGTGATGTCCACGCCGGCGACACTGAGGTCCACGTTGCGGCCGGCGTCTTCCTCGCCGCCTTGCGGCGAGGAATGGACCAGACGCTCGCGGATGTCATGCCAGTTGTTGTGGCCGTCGGCGTCCTGCTCCAGGTCCAGGTTGAGGCCGTTCAGCTTGACCTCGCCCACCTTGACCTCGTGGTGCAGCAGCGGCCAGAAGGCCACGTGCACGTCGGTCTCGTTGATGGAGGCGAACGGCACGCTGCCGAACCCTTGTGCGTTGGACAGCTCCATGGGACCGATCTGCATGCCGAGCCACGGGAAGATGGAGAGCTTGATGTCGCCCTGGATCACGAGCTCGCGGCCGGTCCGCTGTTTGACCATGCGCGCGATGTCATCCTTGAAACTGTTGGGGTTGAAGATGAAGGGCAAGGCCACCGCCATCAGGATGACCAAGAGCACCAGTATCCCTACGACGATGCCGGTGATCTTCAGCGCTTTCTTCATTGAAGGGGCTGCCTACGCCTCGGGCACGGCCACGGGACCGATGGGGCCATATCCTCAGCATGGTAACAGCTTGGCCGCGGGTGTCCTAGCGCGCGGCCGGGACTCCGGGCGCAGGGGACGGGCGTTCAGGCTGCGCATGGGCGGCTGCCTCGATGCGCGCCCGGAAAGTAGCCACGTCCATGGGGCGACCGGTGAGGTATCCCTGCATGCGGTCACAGCCATGCACCTCGAGGAAGGCGCGCTGGGCCTCATGTTCGACGCCCTCCGCCAGCACCCGCATGCCCAGGTTATGGGCCAGCCGGATGACGGTATCGGTGATGGCCGCGTCGGCGGTGGACTGGGTGACGCCGCTGACGAAGGACTTGTCGATCTTGAGCTCGTCCACCGGGAAACGTTTGAGATAGGCCAGCGAGGAATAACCGGTGCCGAAGTCGTCCAGGGCGATCTTCACCCGCACGTCCTTGAGGCGTTGCAGCATGAGCTGAGCATCGGCCGGATCCCGCATCAAGAGGGTCTCGGTGATCTCCAGGGTGAGGAAGTCCGGGGAGACGCCATGTCGCTCCAGGGCCGCTTCGATGCGGGAGGCCAGGTCCGGCTGCGTGAACTGCCGCGCGGACAGGTTCACCGCCAGTCGCGGCGGCCTCACACCCGCCTCCTGCAGCGTGACGAGGTCGCGGCATACCTGGTCCAGCACCCACTCGCCTACGCTCAGGATCAAGCCGGTCTCTTCCAGGAGCGGGATGAACTCGCCGGGCGCCACCTCGCCTTGTTCCGGATTCTTCCAGCGCAACAGGGCTTCGGCGCCGCTCATCTCGCCACTCGCCACATCCACCTGCGGCTGGTAATAGACATGGAACTCGTGCCGTTCCAGCGCGTGCCGCAGTGCACCCAACAGCGCCACCCGGCGCGCCGCGGGCGCGCTCATGGAAGGATCGAACACTTGGAAGCCGTTGCGACCGCGCTGCTTGGCGATATGCAAAGCCACGTCAGCGTGCTTGAACAGGCTGTCGGCGTCACCGCCGTCGCGCGGTCCGATGCTCACGCCGGCGCTCGCGGTGATGAACACGGTGCGGTCGTCCAGATTGAGCGGCTGGGTGATCTCATCCAACAGGCTGCGCACCCGTTTCTCGAGCTGTCCCTCGATACCGGGCCCACCGAACACCATGCCGAACTCGTCGCCGCCGACGCGCGCCACCAGCCCGCCGTCGTCATGATGCTCTTCGAGCCGCTTCGCCACCGCTTGGATGCAGCGGTTACCGAACTCATAGCCCAGGGTGTCATTGATCTGCTTCATGCTGTCCAGGTTGAACAGCAGCACTCCCACCGCGTGGCCCCTCAGCAACTGCTCGTCCAAGTGGTCCAGCAGCAGGGTACGGTTCGGCAGGCCGGTGAGGCCGTCGTAGTTGGTCATGCGCTCGATGGTGCGCTCGGCGTGATGTTTCTCGATGGCGATGCGCGCGATGTGGGCGAACCGCTCCATCAGCGCCACATCCTTGGGCGCAGGCCGTGCCGGCTCGCGCGAGTAGGCGGCGAAGGTGCCGAGCAACCTGCCACGTTGCGAGAGGATCGGCAAAGACCAGCCGGCACGAAGCCCCAAGGTCTCGGCATCGGCGCGGATGTCGGTCCAGCGCGGATCGACGGCGAAGTCCTCGACCATCACCGCCTGCTTGCTCCACGCGGCGACGCCGCAAGGATTGGAGTCAGCGTTCACCGGGGTGCCATCCGCCAGGCTGGCATAGACGGGAGGCAGACTGGGTGCGGCCACCACGTCGAGCCGGTCGCCGGTGTCGTTGGCCAACAACACTGCGTAGAGGGTGAGATGCTGGGAGTGGCGTTCGCAGAGGAGTGCGATCTCCTCCAGCACCGGCTTGAGCTCGGCGCCGGCCGCCATGCGCTCGAAGACCCGCTGTTCGCCTTCCAGGAGTTGCGCGTCCGCGAGCACTTCGCCGGCGGATGAGTCGCCGAACGGCCCTCGCGGGACGGATACAGGCCTGCGTTCCATGCAGTTATGTCCCTATACAGCCGCGGATTCGGCTAGACGGCGATGCGCCCGAGGAGCGGTACCAATTCATGGTAGAGCTCGGTCTTCACGAGGTAGGCATCCGCCCCGGCGTGCATCGCCATCTCACGATACTCCGGTTCGGCATGGAAGGACATGACCACGACCTTGGGCGGCTTGGGGGTGGCCTTGAGGTGCCGGGTGACCGCCACGCCATCGATGTCAGGCATGCTGAAGTCCACCAACACCAGGTCGGGCTGCTGTTCCTCGGCCAATTTGAGCCCGTCGCGGCCGCTGTTGGCGCGGCCGACGATCTCGATGTCCCCACGTGTGCGCAACAGCGTCGCCAACGCCGCCAAGAGCGGCGGGTAATCGTCCACCAGCACGGTGCGCAATGGTTTCTTCTGATCGTTCGTCATCAGGATGCTCCGGTCACCCATCCCGGTCAGCGCCGTCCACCTCCTTGTGTGGGTTCCTGTCTCGAACTGCGCCGTCCCCGGTACGGCACCACTCTGCGCGTGGGGGCGGCGGGAGGGCATTGGGCCTTCCCTGATTAGGTCTCAGGGATTCCCTGATATACGGGACGCGACTTGTCTGAATGGCCGGGCCAGGTCCCCTGAGGTCCGCGCGGGCCGTGGGTGACGGGACCCCGGCAATCGCGGGCTAATCTGCCGTGATCAAGCCCTTCTTGAGCGCGTACCGGATCAGCCCCGCGACGTCGTGTATGTCCAGGCGCTCCATCAGCTGCGCCCGGTGGGTCTCCACGGTCTTCACCGACAGATGCAGGGTCTCGGCGATCTCACGGGTGCCCTTGCCCTCGGCGATGAGCTGCAGGATCTCGCGCTGGCGCGGGGTGAGCAGGTCGAGGCCGGTCGGACCGCCGCGGAGGAAGTTGTCCACCACCTGCCGCGAGATGGCGGGGCTGAGATAGAACTGCCCCATGGAGACGGACTTGAGCGCCATCTCCAGTTCGGCGGTGGCGGCATCCTTGAGCAGGTATCCGGAGGCGCCGGCCTTCAGGGCCTGCGCCACGTATTCCTCGCTGGCGTGCATGGAGAGGATGATGATCTTGGTCTGCGGATGGATGTTATGGATGCGCTCCGCCGACTCCAGCCCGTTGAGCCCCGGCATGGCGATGTCCATGAGCACGATGTCCGGTTGCAGGTCGCGCACCAGGCGCAGGGCCTGGCGTCCGTCAGCGGCTTCCGCCACCACTTCCATCTCCGGAAGACGCGCGATCAACGAGGTGAGCCCGGCGCGCACCAGCGTATGGTCATCGGCGATCAGGATCCGCATTCGTCACTCCTTGCGTCCCAGCATGACAAAACTGGCAACGCGATGCAAAGGCCGCATCACGCTGCCAGGTGCGCCCAAGCACGGGCGCGTCGAAGGCCGGACACGTATGTGTCCGACTTTCGGAGCTAACCGCGGGCCGGTCCCGCGGCGGAAGCGATGCGCTCAACGCGCATGCGCCGGCAATGACACCCGCACCTCGGCACCTTGCCCGGGAACCGACTCCAGGACGAGTTCGCCGCCGGCGAGCCGGGCCCGTTCCCGCATGCCAAGCAACCCAAGACTCTTGCCCGAGAGCGCGCGCTGGCGCGCGGCTTCGGCGTCGAATCCTCTACCATCATCCTTGGCTGACATCAGCAGGCGTTCGCCCGTGTACTCCAGGCGCACGCTCAGGTGGGCGGCGCCGGAGTGCTTGAGCACGTTGGACAGCGTCTCCTGGAACACCCTGAACAAGGTGATCTCAGCCATGTGGTCAAGCCGCGGCAACTCCTCGGGCAGGTCAAGCGATACCTTGAGGTCGCTTCCGACACCGCGGGTGCGCACGCACCAACGCAGTGCCGGCGCGAGCCCCAGGTCGTCCAGCACCGAAGGATGCAGGTCCAGGGACATCTGCCGTACTTTCGCCAAGAGGTCCGCCACCACCGCCTCGCTGTCGGCCAGTCGCGGCGCCAGCGGGCCGTCGCCTGCCTGCTGCTGCAGTCCCTTAAGGTTGATGCGGGTAGCGGTGAGGGCCTGACCCACCTCGTCGTGCAGCTCACGGGCGATGGCACGCCGCTCCGTCTCCTGGGCTTCGCTGAGCCGCTGCGACATCCTGCGCAGCTCTTCCTCGATGCCTTTGCGCTCGGTGATGTCATGGCTGATGACCTGGACCGAGCCGTCCGCGAGACGGCGTGCGCTCGCTTCGACGGCGATGGGGTGGCCGTCCTTGTGCCGCATGATGCGCTCGACCCGCGTGGTCTGGAGCGGCTGGAGCACATCGATGGGTACGGAGGTGTCCGGGTCCGTCGGGTGTAGCAACTCGGAGGAAGCGGTGCGCAACAGTTCCTCGCGCGAATAGCCGAGCAACCGGCAGCCGGCGTCGTTCACGAACAGCATGCGGCCGTCCGGTCCACGCAACCAGATGGCATCCGCGGCCTGCTCCACCAGTTCCTGATAGCGCTGTTCGGCCGCGCGACGTTCGGTGATGTCTATCACCGAAGCCAACACCACCTGGCCCTCGGCGGTGACCATGGGATTGAGACCGATCTCCACCGGCACCTCGCTGCCGTCCTTGCGCAGGCCGTGCAGGTCCCGGCCTGAGCCCATGGCACGCCGCTCCGGCGCCGCCTGATATTGCTCACGCAGCCGTGGATGTCCCTCGCGGTAACGCGATGGGACCAACATCTCGATGGACCGGCCGATCAGTTCGTCGCGACTGTAGCCGAACAGTCGTTCGGCCTCGGGATTGACGAGCACCAGCACGCCGCGCCGGTCCACCATGAGCATGGCGATCGGCGAGCCGTCCACCATGGCACGAAACCTCTCCTCGGCCTGTTTGCGGCCGGTGACGTCCTGGACAGTGCTCTGGATATCGCCGCCGCGCAGGCGTCTGGCGCTGACCTCCACATGGATGACCGTGCCGTCCTTCCGCAGCATGCGCTTCTGCAGGCGCAGGCGCTCGTCACGGCCGAGTTGCTGCACCTTGGCGATGGTGTGGGCATCCCCTGGATGCACGATGTCATGGATGCTCAGCTTGAGCAGCTCGTCCCGGCTGTAACCGAGCATCGTGCAGAACGTGTCGTTGACGAACACGAACTCGCCGGCGTGGCGGCGCACGCTGATGCCCTCCTGGGCCTGTTCCACCAGTTCCGCGTAGCGGCGTTCGATCTCGTCGCGTTGTTTCTGCAGTCGCTTGCGATGGCTGATGTCGAGCAGCACCGACTGCAGGTTGCCGTCCCGCAGTCGCTGCGTCACGTACTCCACCTCCAGCAGGCTGCCATCCTTGCGTTTCAGGAAGGTCTCGATGTGAGCCGACTGGCCGGGTTCCAGGCGGCGCACCCGTTCCAGCACCCCCTGGTCCACCACCAGGTCACGGGCGGAGAGCTGCAACAGTTCCTCGCGGCTATAACCGGTCATCTTGCGGTAGGCCTCGTTGACCAGCAGCAGATGGCCGTCAGGGCGCCGCACCACGAAACCGCTGATGGACTGTTCGACCAGCTCCACATAACGCTGCTCGCTCTCCTGCACGCGTTCGTCGGAACTCCTCTGCAGGAGCGTCCGCACCTCCTGCTCCAGCCGGTTGATGCGCCGACCCATGAGCAGCACCAGCAGGGTGACGCACAGGGAGATGAAGGAGATGGAGACGGCGCTGGCGTAGGCGGGCGAAAGCTCGCCGCTCGAGACGGTATAACTGCGCAGCAGCGATAGCAGCAGGGGCAAGCCCAGCGCCAGCGGGATCGCCACACGTACGATGCGGCTGCCGATGCCTCCGCCGCGCAGCACCGCCAGCATGCCGCCGGCGCTGCGGCGCATCACCATAACGGCGGCATACAGCAGGAAACAAAGTAACGTGAACGGCAGCACGCGGATCGCCGAGACCGCGCCGGCGCCGCTGTTGAACCTGAACAGGCTGCCCGTCAGCATCACCAACACGAATATGCCGAACACCAGGATCAGGAGGTCCGCGACGAGGCTCGGCGCGCCGCGATGGCTGCGGCTGATGGGAAGCTGCAGGCCGAGCAAGATCAGCCCGAGCCCCGCCTGGGCCGATATCAGCTCGCCATGCACACGGCCGGCGAATCCCAGCAGCCCCAGCACCACCAGCACCCCTGCGCAGGCGAGCACCGTGTAGCGGCGCCATGGGCGACCCTCGCGCGCCGACACCCAAAAGGTGATGGCGGCCAACAACATGCCGGCGGCGCTCAGTGGATACATGAGCGGCGTATGCCATGGAAAGAAGCTGATCAGTGCGAGCAGCGCCGCAGCGGCCAGGAGGGTACCTTCCACGCGCTGCGGAGCCAGGGGTGCACGGATTTCCGGTGTCTCAGGCATCGGTTCCATCGCTGCGGCCGCAGAATGAGACATAGCTGCGGACTTCCCTTTCCGCTGCGCCGGCGGCGCTCTGACTTGTCCCTCAGGCCGCCACTCGCGGCCCGCTAGGAGCAAGCATAGCGCAAGCCAAGCCACGGGAACCTATTGATAACACGACGGAATCGTCGAATTTGATCCGGCACGGAGGGGAAGAGCCGGATGAAGGCGCGAAAGGATGGAGTGAGATTGGAGCGGGTGATGGGAATCGAACCCACGTTATCAGGTTGGGAACCTGAAGTTCTACCATTGAACTACACCCGCTTGAGCCCGTCATTCTATATGGGGGTCGGGGGACCATCCAAGGCCCGGCCCGCCAGTGCGCTAAAATCAGCGGCTTCCCCCCTGTCTGGGCTCATCCATGCGACTCCAGGTCAACGGCCAAGCCAGCGAATTCCCGGCCGGTCTCACGGCCCAGGCCCTCCTGGAGCACATGGCGTTGGCCGGCAGGCGCGTGGCACTGGAAGTGAACGGCGAGATCGTGCCCCGCAGCGGCCATGCCACACATGAGCTCAAGGACGGTGACACCGTGGAGATCATCCACGCAGTGGGCGGCGGGTGAGTCGCGACGCGGCGGACGCGAGCCGTGACTGCCGGATCGTGGAAGCACACAAAGATATATAGAGAAGATATGAACGCCATCAAACAGCCCGACAACACCGCCGACACCTTCACCGTCGCGGGCAGGACCTTCCGCTCGCGACTGCTCATCGGCACCGGCAAGTACAAGGACATGGATGAGACACGCCGGGCGGTGGAGGCCAGCGGTGCGGAGATCGTCACCTTCGCCATCCGCCGCACCAACTTCGGCCAGAAACCGGGCGAGCCCAACTTGCTGGAGGTGCTCTCCCCTTCCAAGTACAGTTTCCTGCCCAACACCGCCGGCTGCTACAACGCCGAGGATGCGGTGCGCACCTGCCGACTGGCCCGCGAACTCCTCGATGGGTACAAGCTCGTCAAACTCGAGGTGTTGGGCGACGAGAAGACCCTGTATCCGGACGTGAGCGAGACCTTGAAGGCCGCCGAGACCCTAGTCAAGGAGGGCTTCGAGGTCATGGTCTACACCAGCGACGATCCCTTGGTGGCGAAGAAGCTGGAGGACTTAGGTGTAGTGGCAGTGATGCCGCTGGGCGCACCCATAGGATCCGGCCTCGGGATCCGCAATCCCTACAACATCGTCACCATCGTGGAACAGGCCAAGGTGCCGGTGCTGGTGGATGCGGGCGTGGGTACCGCTTCGGATGCCGCCATCGCCATGGAATTGGGCTGCGACGGTGTGCTCATGAACACCGCGGTGGCGCTCGCCAAGGATCCGGTGTTGATGGCATCGGCGATGAAGAAGGCCGTCGAGGCGGGCCGCGAGGCTTATCTCGCGGGCCGCATACCGCGCAAACGCTTCGCCTCCGCCTCATCTCCCATCGACGGCCTGTTCTTCTGACTGATGAACGGAGAGGTTCCGGTGCTGCGCCGGGTCCGCAGCTTCGTGCTGCGCCAGGGGAGGATCACCCCCGGCCAGGAACGCGCGCTCGCTGAACTGCTATCCCGCTATGCGCTGCCGGAAGGTCCCGTGGACTGGCGGGCGCTGTTCGGCCGTGATGCCAGGCGCACGCTGGAGATCGGCTTCGGCGACGGTGACAACCTCGTGGAACTGGCGCGCCGCCATCCGGAACAGGATTTCCTCGGCTGCGAGGTGCACCGACCCGGTGTCGGCCGGTTGCTGTTGGCGCTGGAAGCGGAACGGCTCTCCAACGTGAGGGTGCATCCGGATGACGCCCTGGTCCTGTTGCGGGAGCGGATACCCGATGCCAGCCTCGATGCCATCCTCATCTACTTCCCCGATCCCTGGCCCAAGAAACGCCATCACAAGCGCCGCCTGGTGCAACCGGAGACGGCGGAATTGTTCGCGCGCAAACTGAAGGCGGGCGGCACGCTGCAGCTCGCGACGGACTGGGAGGATTATGCGCGGCATGCCCTGGAAGTACTGAACGCCTGCCCGGCCTTCCGCAACCGCGCCGCGGACGGCGGCGGTGTACCCAGGCCCGCGGAACGCCCGGAGACCAAGTTCGAGCGCCGTGGCCTGAAGCTCGGTCATCAGGTGACGGACCTGGTGTTCACCCGACAGTAAGGCCTGCGGCGCTTGCGGCTCTCCAAGCCATCTTCTAGGCTGGGGCTCCTCACGAGACGGGAATGAAGATGGCGGAGGCGCAGGCAGCCCGCGGCAGCCTCATCGGCTGGCTGGGCCGGGGTCTCATCGACCTCGGCATCTACATCGTGGACCTCACGGTGTTCGTGCTGCGCGCGTTCCGCGACTGGGCGAGACGCGGCCGCGTGTTCAACCGCGCCACCCTGCAGAACATCTACGGCCAGGTGATCTTCACCGGCATCGACGCGCTGCCGCTGATCAGCTTCCTGAGCCTGGCGGTGGGCCTCTCCATCACCTCGCAGCTGCTCAAGCTCGGCCAGACCATCGGCGGCGAGCAGGATGTGGGAGCGCTGCTGGTGGACATCGTCGGCAGCGAGCTCTCCTCGCTGCTCACCGCCATCGTGCTGATCGGCCGCTCCGGATCCGCCATCGCGGTAGACCTGGGCGGCATGAACCTGCGCGGCGAGGTGGAAGGACTGGAGCTGCTCGGCATCAACGTCAATGAGTTCTTCGTGACGCCGCGCATCATCGGTGCGGCGATCTCCCAGTTCGTGCTGGCGGTCTATTTCGCCGGCATCGCGCTGTTCGGCGGCGTGCTCATCATCACCTTGCTGGGTCTCGAGGGCACCAGCCTGCACCAGTTGAAACACATGGCGGAGAGCGTCGATCCGCAGGTGATCGTGGTGTTCGCCCTGAAGAACATCCTGTTCGGCATCATCATCGCCGGCACCGCCTGCTACCACGGCTTCCGGGTGCGGCGCTCGCCCACCGAGCTGCCGCAGCAGACGCAGCGCGCCATCGTGATGAGCCTGGTGCTGGTGTTCCTCGCCGACGGCTTGCTGGCGGTGGTGTCGTGAACGCCGCGGCCCCGTTGCTCCAGGCGGCGGAGCTGCGACCGCGCAACGCGGACGGCAGTCCGTTCGCGCAACCGCTGTCGCTGGAGGTACGGGGCGGCGAGACCATCTGCCTGGTGGGCCCCAACGGCGGGGGCAAGACCGCGTATCTGCGCGCCTTGGCGGCGGTGGACATGCCGGCCTCGGGCGCCTTGAAGCTGTTTGGCCGCGATGTCCTCAGGCTCGACAGCGCGGCCTGGCGCGCACTGCGCCTGAAGGCGGCTTACATATTGGAGGGCGCGCCCTTGCTCTCGGTGGTCAACGGCCTCATCAACGTGACCATGCCGGCCATGTATCACCGCCTGGGGAACGCCTCGCAAGTGCAGGCGGCGGCCCAGGACCTGTTGAAGTTCCTCGATTACCCCGGGCGCCAGGACCTCCTGCCCGCGTACCTTAACCAGCACGAGCGGCTCTTGCTCGCCATCGCGCGCTGCCTCATGCTGTCACCGGAACTGATGTTCCTGGACGAACCATTCCACATGACGGATAACGCCTGCCGCGAACGCGAAGCGGTGATATACAGCAAGCTCACCGCGGAGAAAGGCCTGGGACTGCTGATCGCCACGCACAACCTGGGGTTCGTGCGGCGCCACGCCGACAAGATCATGTTCACGCATCCGGACTGGGTCGGATGTTTCGCAGGCTGGAAGGCCTTCAACGCCTCGGAACGGGCCGAGGTGCGCGCCTTCCTCGATGCCGGGGCTTAGAGGGCTGCATGGCCGAGAAAGAACAGGTCCATTACATCCACCGCCTGACCTACAGCGCACGCGAGCGCCTGGTGGGTGTGTTCGTGCTGGCGGCCATCGTGCTGCTGTTCCTGCTGCTGGCCTTCAACCGCCAGACCAAGGACTTCTTCGCCGCCAAGTTCACCCTGCACGCGGAGATCACCGACGCTCAGGGCGTGACCGAGGACACCCCGGTGATGGTCTATGGCCTGAAGGTCGGCGAGGTATCGAAACTCAGCTTGAGCCCCGATAACCACATCGCCGTGACCATGGAGATCCTGGAGCGTTTCCATAAACTGATCCGCACCGACTCCACGGCCGAGATCAGCAAGCTGTCGGTGATCGGCAACGCCGCCATCAGCATCAAGGCCGGCTCGCCCGACAAGCCCATGATCCCCGCCGATGGCGACCTCGTCATGTCGCAGCCGATGTCGGTGGATCAGATGCTGGCGCAGGTGCAACCGGTGCTACAGGACGTGAAGTCCACGCTCTCCCAGATCAACCAGCTCACCCATGCCATCGAGCCCGCCGACCTCAACGCCTTGATGAAGAACCTGGCTGTGGTGTCCGGCAACCTCAAGGTGATCACCGGCGAGTTCGCCTCGCCGCAGGGCACTGCTAACACCAGCGCCGCGGTGCAGAATTTGGCCGGCACGTTGAAAGAGCTGCAGGCGCGCCTGGCCGAGGTGCGGCCGCTCGTCAAGAATGCCAATGCCGCTTCGGCGGACATGCCGGGCCTCATGACCCAGACCCGCAAGCTGGTCACCCAGCTCAACACCACCATGGGCACCGTGAACTACCAGTTGCAGGCGTTGCCGGACATGGTGGGCCGCACCCGCCAGATACTCGATGAGACCGACTCGACGCTGCAGGCCATCCAGAACACCTGGCCCATCTCCTCGTCGGTGGCCAAGAAACCCAACACCACGTTGACCCCGGTCCAGCCGCCGCCATGACCGCCATGATGCGTACCCGCCTCGTCACGCTCGCTGCCCTCTCGCTCGCGCTGGCCGCCTGCGGCAGCAAGCCGGTGTTGCCGCCGCCGGTGGTGAGTCAGACCCAGAACTTCATGGCCAAGGGCATGTTGGCTTACAACGACAACCGCTACGCCGAGGCGCGCGGCTGGTTCGGCCGTGCTTTCGCCGAATACCGCAGCGTGGACGACCAGGACCGGGAAGTGGACGCGCTCACGGATCTGGCGGACGCGGCGCTGCAAGAAGGGGACGTGCCCAGCGCCCGCGACTCCATCAAGCAGGCCCGCGACATCCTGGCGACGCATCCGGTGGCAGGCCTGCCGGAGCGGCTGTCGCTGCTGGAGGCATACGCGGATCTGGAGTCGCAGGATCCGGCTTCCGCCATCGTAGTGCTGGGTCCGCTGCTCACGGACAATGCCGCAGGTGCCGACGTGCAACGCGCTGCCTTGTTCGCCCGGACCCAGGCGGCCTTCGACTCCAAGGCCGGCGATGCCGCCCAGTGGCTGGCCAAGCTCGGCAAGGGCCAGGACGACTTGGACCAGGCGCGGCTGGAAAGGCTGCAAGCGCTCGCTGCGTCCGACAGCGGCAACGCGGCGTCCCTCTACGCCAGCGCCCTGCACCGCTATCAACTGCACTATTACCGGCCGGGCATCGCCGCAGTCCACGAGGAGTGGGGCGCGCTGCTCTTGTCGCAGCAGAAGTGGGCCGAGGCCCGCGACCACCTGCAGCGGGCGCTGGACATCCGTCTGTGGATGTATGACGGCAGCCGCTCGGCGCGGATCCTGACGCAGATGCAGCAGGCCGACACCGCGTTGGGCAACGCCGACCAGGCGAAGCAGGATGGCGTGTGGAGCGACTACCTCAAGAACGGCGGTGACCCCAGCAAGTCGCCGGTCGCACCGGCTGCTGTCACGACACCCTCTAACTGACGAAACCCCGTTGGGCCGCCTCAGGCGGCAAAGTTATTCAAGAGGGCGCGTTCCACGCGCACTGGGCCCCTTTTCTTTGCTCGTCCAAAGAAAA
>DATIVR010000203.1:0-3107 GCA_035465695.1 Gammaproteobacteria bacterium | reverse complement strand
ACATCGGCGACGAAACGACTGTAGGTGCCATAGATGGTGGTGATGCCCATGGCCGGCAGGAAATCCAACAGGTGGTGCAGGTGCCAGTCGGTCATGGGGAGGCGACGGATGTCCTGGGATGCGAAGCGGTCGCGCATGGCTTCCGGGACATAGATGCCCGCGTGGGGGATGCTGACGATCACCGGAACCGCGTTCGTGCCGATGGCTTCGCGGATATGGAAAGAACTGATCTTCACGGAGCTCATAGTCTCTTTAACAACGTCGGGCTGACGGGGAATTTTAATGAGCGGAATCCGGGCCGGTCATCAGGTCAATACCTGAACGAGGCGAGACTGATCGGCTTGGCGTACATATTGGGGTTGGGGTTTGAGCGCTCCAGGGCCAATCCCCGATTCCAGGGCGGACCGCGACTCCCTATATTCGAACCCCCAGCGACGCGGAGAGAAACATCATGGCCACGAAAGACTTACGGCCAAGCAGGAACCCTTATGCCGGCACGGTGCCGCATGGCGATCCGGGCAAAGAGGTGCAACTGCCCAGCTCCGGACCGGGCGAGCGGGCACGGCAGCCGATACCTGGGGATACCGAGACGAATGCGGCGAATGACCAGAACGGCAGTCCGGGTCCGCGCGGCAAGCGGAAAGACTCCAAGCGATGAGGAAGGCATGGCGGTGGTCCGAGCCAAGGAAATGCCAGACGGCCTGCCATGACCATGAGGGCTCACGGCTCCGGCGCGCCATGAGAATATAGGCAGGTGGCGAAGGGTTCCGGCGGCAGCCGGCCCCTTCGAGTCTTTGTCTTCCGGCGCAAAGGGGCGCGAATGCTGGATCTTTCCTCGGTCGGGCGCGACGAACATCTCCTGGGGGTCTTCGCGGTCATGCTGGGCGCCGGTCTCGTGGCCAGCCGCCTGGCGGCGAGGCTGCGAGTGCCGGACCTGGTGGCATTCCTGGTGTTGGGTGCGCTGCTGGGGCCCCACGCGGCCGGGGTGCTGGACGTGCCTGCGGGATCGCCTGTCGAGTCCATCGCGCTGACCTTCGGTGCGTGCTACATCCTCTTCGAGGGCGGGCTGGATGTGCGGCTGCGCTTGCTCAGAGAGATCGGCTTCACCGTAGGGATGCTCGCGACGGTAGGTGTGCTCATCACCGCCGGTGCGGTGGCGGGGGCGGGACACCTCTTCCTGGGTATGACATGGTTCCAGGCCCTGCTACTGGGGAGCTGCGTCGCGGCCACCGATCCTGCGGCGTTGATACCGCTGTTCAAGCAGATCCGCATCCGCGAGAGAGTAGCCCAGACCGTGATCTGCGAAGCAGCTTTCAACGATGCGGTGAGCGCGGTCTTGACCTTCGCGCTGCTGGCGGCCGCCACCGGCGGTGGAGCGATCTCGGGGATGACGGTCGCCACGCAATTCGCGTTGCAGGCGGGCATCGGCTTGCTGGTGGGGGCGCTGCTGGGATTCGGCGCCGCACTGGCCGTCGGCCACAGCAGGTACGGATTCCTGCGGGCCCATGCCACGCTGGTGATGCTGTTCACGGTGATGGCTGCCTACGCTGGCGCGGGCCTGCTGGGGGGCAGTGGATTCATGGCGGTGTTCGTGGCGGGGATCGTGGTGGGGAACCGGGAAAGCTTCGGATTCCAGCTCTCCGAAAATGCAGCGAGACATCTGCACGAATACACCGAGACCACGTCACTGGTGTTGCGCATGCTGATGTTCATGCTGGTGGGGGCGAAGCTGGACTTCGGCCCGCTGGCAGGACAGTGGCTTGGCGCCGCTGCTTGCATCGCTTGCCTCATCGTCGTGGCGAGGCCGCTCGCGGTGCTGGCCTGCGCCTTGCCGGACAGGAAGGTGAAATGGTCCGCCAGGGAGATCCTGTTCATGTGCTGGACGCGCGAGACCGGGGTGATCCCGGCGGCCCTGGCCGGGATGCTGCTGACGAGCGGGATAGCCGGCGCGCAGGAGATCGCGGCCGTGATTTTCGGCGCGATCGTGGTGACCTTGGTATTGCAGGGTGGCACCACGCGCTGGGTGGCGCGTGGGCTGGGACTGCATCACCCGGGCGCCTGAGTGGAACCGCCGCGCGTGTCATCCAGCTCCAGCCGGGTACGCGGCAACGCCGTGGGCTGATGGGCACGCACGAACAGGATCAACTTCTCGCGCACCAGGCAGCGGAGGTTCCACAGGTCGTCGCTGTTGGCGGCGCTCATCAAGGCGCGCAACTCGAGTGTCTGGGTGGTGGCGTCGGTGACCTGGAGCACCTGTACCTGGCGATCCCACATGGGTGAGCCCTCAAGTATCCGCTGGAACTCCTCCCGCACCGCATCCAGATCGATCTGGTAATCCACGTACAGCATCACCGTGCCGAGCAGGTTGGCGCTGCTGCGGGTCCAGTTCTCGAAGGGCTTCTCGATGAAGTAGGAGAGGGGTAGGACCAGCCGGCGCAGATCCCAGATGCGGACCACCACGTAGCTGGTGCGGATCTCCTCGATGCGGCCCCATTGACCTTCCACCACCACGACGTCGTCGATGCGGATGGGCTCGGTGAGGGCTACCTGGATGCCGGCCAGCAGGTTGGTGATGGCGGGCCGCGCCGCCAGACCCACCACCAGGCCCGCGACCCCTGCCGAGGCGAACAAGGTGGCACCGACGGCGCGGACCTGGGGGAAGGTCATCAACATGGCGGAGCCTGCCACCACAGTGGCCAGGACCAGCGCGATACGGCGGATCACCTGGATCTGCGTATGGACTTGGCGGGCGTGGAGGTTGTCAGCGACGTCGATGCGGAAGCGGCGAGACAACATGTCCTGCCAGACGTCGATGATCCGCACCGCTCCCCAGGCGAAGCCGGCGATGGTGAGAAGGATAAGGCCATGACGGATGCGGTCTTGCAGCCAGGCACCCACATCCACGAAGGCCAGGGCGGTGGTGGCTGCAAGGGTGGGCACCAGCAACAGTGCAGGCGCACGCAGATGCTTCAAGGCGGAATCGAAGACGGGCACCGGGTAGCGGCGGTCCAGCCTCTGGAGGATGAAGATGATCAAGTAACAGACGCCCAGCGTACCGAGCACGGTGACACAGAGGATCGCAACGGCAAGCAGTTCATCGACAGTGC
>DATIVR010000202.1:0-6180 GCA_035465695.1 Gammaproteobacteria bacterium | reverse complement strand
GAACAAGGTCAGCCCGTCAGGGACGAAGGCAGGATGCCGAGTCCGCGCGAAGGGCCAGGGATGGCCCGTGAGCGCGGCTCCGCAGTTCGCGAGGAGCGCAGGGGACCGCGTAGCGGCGGCCGACGGGGACGTCCTTTCTTTTCGCCCCTTTTCTTTGGACGAGCAAAGAAAAGGGGCCCAGTGCGCGTGGAACGCGCCCTCCTGAATAATCTTTCGTCGGCAGTTGGATCATTCCGCCGCAGGCTGCGGCGGAACCGGCGTCATTCGCACATCTGCGCGAGCGTGAACGCCGTCACGTACAGCGGCTGCGGCACGCCGTTGATGGTGAACAGGTACGGCTTGAAGCCGCTCTTATCCTTATACATCACGAATTGCAGCACGCCCACCGCCGGGCGGTCCTGGTAGGTGAGGATGCCGCTCACGTTCACGAAGTCCACGCCGCCCTTGGTGGCGCCGGCATCCCAGCGCGGCTGCTCGAAGTAGCCGCGTACCTCCTGGTCCAGGGTCTTGCGCGGGCAGTTGTCGAGATGCCCGGTCTTCACGATGTCGATGTCGTCCGCATCCGGGAACCAGTGCGGGTCCGCGGTGAGCAGGGTGGGTTCCTGATCGGCCTGCGCGACGCTCGGTGGCGGCTTGTCGAAACCGGTCACCGTGACGATGCCTCCGGCCACCGCCGCGGCCACGAACAGCACGTCCACCAAGATGGCGGTCTTCAGCCATGTGTCCAGCTTCAGGTGCCGGCGTTCCCGCCAGTAGAGCGGATAGGCCGCAGGCCAGAGGAAGGTGAGTGCCGCGCCCCAGCCCAGGATGCGCTTCAAGGGCGGCTCGCCGCTCCAGGCCGCCGGAGCCTGCACGATCTCCATCATGGCCATGATGGCGGTGATGAGGGTGGTCAGCACCACCAGCCAGACGAAGCCGGTGAGGGAATAACTGGCGAAGGCGGTGATGAGCACGCCGATGGCGCCCATCACCGGCACAGCCACCAGGAACACCCCGTGGTCCGCCCCCGGCATGCCGGAGGACAGGAGGTGGCGGCGGTGCTTGGGCGGGGCAGGCTGGTCGTTCATGGAGATAGGTTACCGCTTCCACGGCCACAAAAGAAAAGAGCCGGGAGACGCATCGTCCCCCGGCTCGGGTATGTGCCGGTCGGGCCTCAGGGCAACTTGTCGATGCTCGCCAGTTCCGGCCAATCCAGGTGGGAGTAGGGATCGTCAGGATCGTTGCTCACCGCCATGCTGCCGCACATCAACTGCGACAGCTTGTCGTTGGTGGCGATGCCGGGGTTCTTGCCGCCGCCCAGGTCATAGGTGAGCACCTGGCCGGGCGCTTTCCATTCCGGCGGCAGGTCCCTGGCTTTCGGGCTCACCTGCACGGTGACTTCCACCCACTTGGTCCAGCCCCAGCGCTCGGTGCGGTAGTTGAAGCTGTTGCCGGCGTTGTTCGCCGCCGAGGCGGTCCAGGTCTTCTTCACCAGGTCGTAAGCGTTCTGGTTCAAGCCCGTGCAGGCGGTGTAGAGCTGCTTGATGGCGTCCTGGATCAGGGCCTGCTCGTCGGCGCTGGCCTTGCTGTCGATGGTCGCGGTCTTGTCCGGGGTCTTGCCGCAGGCGGCCAAGAGCAGCGCCATGGCGATAAACATCATGAGCTTCTTCATCGGGATATCCCCCCACGAAACGACTTTAGGCCAGTATAGCCCGGCGCCCTGCCGGCGGCTAACGGCGGGCGCCTTTGCCGCGCCAGCGGCGCCGCACATACATGCCCAGGAGCACCAGCAACACACCGAATCCCAGTACCACCACGATGAGTCCGGCCTTGTCGGTAAGGTCGTCAACGTTATGTATCTGGCGCCCGAGCTTCCAGCTGCCGAAGCCCCATACGGCGGACCACAGCACGCCGCCCCCCAGGTTGGCGAGGAAGAAGCGGCGGAACGGCATCTCCACCGTGCCCGCCACGATACCCTGGATCTGCCGCAGCACCTCGAAGAAGCGCGCCACCAGCACGAACCACAGGCCGTAGCTCCCGAACGACGACTCCAGCCGGTCCAGTTCCGGTTCGCCGATGCGTATGTAGCGGCCGAAACGCAGGATCAGCGCGCGTCCGCCCTTGCGGCCGATCCAGTAACCGATGACGCCGCCGAGGGTGGTGCCGACGATGGAGGTGGCGAGCACCGCGCCGATGCTGAGCTTGCCGTGAGCGGCGAGCAGCGCCGCGGTGATGAGCAGGGCTTGCCCGGGACCGGGTATGCCCAGGCTCTCCAGCAGCACCACCACGAACAGGATGGGGTAACCGTAGTCCAGCAGGTAGCGGTGCAGTACTGACATCGGGCACAGGCGACACGGCTAAAGGCAGCCGTGGTCCGATGTTATCAGAAAGGCCTTGGCGGCCCCCCGCGGTCAGTTGATGGATCCGCTGCTGGCGAAGGCCGCGTGGCTGCCGCTGTGCAGCAGTTGCTCGCAGGCATGCTCATCCAAGGGTTCGCTGAGCAGATAACCTTGTATCAGCGAGCAGCTCTCGCCCTGCAGCCAGGCGAGCTGCGCCTCGTTCTCGACGCCTTCCGCCACCACGTGCAGACCCAGCGTGTTGGCCAGCCGGATGGTGGCGCGCGCCACCGCCGCGTCCTGCGGGTCGTGGGCCACGTCGCGCACGAAGCTCTGGTCGAGCTTCAGCACCTCGATGGGGAAGCGCTTGAGATAGCCGAGCGAGGAGTTGCCGGTGCCGAAGTCATCCAGCGCCAGGCGGATGCCAAGACCGCGCAGCTTGCGCAGTTCCGCCATGTTGCCGTCCTCGTTGCCGAGCGTCACGCTCTCGGTGATCTCGAGGAGCAGCGCGGAGGGCGGCAGTCCGGTCTCCCCGAGGATGCGGCCGATGCTGCCGGCGAGGTCGGGCTGCGTGAACTGGCGCACCGAGAGGTTCACCGCCACGTGGAAATGCTCGCCGGCGATGGCGCGCCAGCGCACCGCCTGGCGGCACGCCTCGCGCAACACCCACTCGCCGATGGGGATGATGAGTCCCGTCTCCTCGGCCAGCGGTATGAACTCCGAGGGCGGCACCAGGCCGAACTCCTGGCTCTGCCAGCGCAACAGCGCCTCCACGCCCATGAGCCGGCCTCCCGGCAGGTCGTAGAGCGGCTGGTAATGCAGCTTCAACTCGTCGCGGCGCAGGGCTTTGCGCAGTTCCACCTCGCGCTTCAACCGCTGCATGGCCGCCTCATGCATGTCCGGGGTGAAGAACTGGGCGCAGTTGCGGCCCAGCTTCTTGGCGCGGTAGAGCGCAGTGTCGGCGTTGGCCAGCAGGCTCTTCACGTCCGGGCTGTCCTCGGCCAGCAGCGTGATGCCGATGCTGGCGGTGATCCGCAGTTCCGTCTCGCCCAGCAGCATGGGCTTGCCGATCACCCGCAGGATGCGCTCCGACAGCGCTTCCAGGTCCTCGCGGTCCTCGGCGTCCTCGATGAGCAGGATGAACTCGTCGCCGGACAGGCGCGCCACGGTGTCGCGGTCGGTGACCGAGCGCTGCAGGCGCTGCGCCACGCGTTTCAATACCTCGTCACCGATGCCGTGGCCCAATGAGTCGTTGATGGTCTTGAAGCGGTCCAGGTCCAGGAACAGCACCGCCAGCTGCGCGTGGCCGCCGCGGGCGCGCACGATGGCGCGGCCCAGCTTGCTCTCGCAGAGCGTGCGGTTGGCCAGTCCGGTCAGCGGATCATAGTTGGCGAGCTGGGTGAGCTGCTCCTCGGCGCGGCGCCGGTCCGCCATCTCGTTGCGCAGCTCCTCGGCGATGTCCGATACCGCGAAGCGGATCTTGAGCTGCTCCACCAGGCGCTTGTGGGCGCCGAAGGCCATGCGCGTCAGGAGCGCGATGCCGACGAAGGACATGATGCCGGCAGTGAACTGGATCTGGCCGCCGCCGGCGATCAAGTGCGCGGCCTGCGGCAGCGCGGCCGGGAACAGGAACAGCAGGTAACAGCCGAGGTCGGCCGCCAGCGCCGGCATGCTCACGGCGCAGGCACCCAGCACCACCATGGTGAGGAACAGCTGGTGCGAGACGTCGCCCGCGGGGAACAGCAGCACCCCCGCGGCGCCCCAACCGAGCGAGGAGACCACGTTGCCGGCCAGGAAGCGCTTGCGCCAGGTGACGCTCTCGGCGAGGGCGATGCTGCCGTGGCGGAAGCGGCGCCCCATCAGCCCGCGCGTCACCTCCACCGTCAGCATGTAGGCGAGCCAGGCGCCCAGCACCACCGGGTTCAAGGCGGTGTCGCGCAGGGTGATGACCAGCAGCAGGGAGACGGCAGCACCGGCGAGATGCATCCCGCGGGTGTTGTGGTAAAGCAGGTTGGTGAGCTCCGCCTCCACGTGCCGGCCGACATCGCGGCTCGGCACGCGCGGATCCACCATGGTGGCGATCGCCATCACGTCTCCCGGTCACCTCGGTCCCGTCTTCTGCGGGGTTCTTGAGGTCCTTCAGTGGTTCCCTAGATGCCGGCGCAGTGTGCCGACTCGCCCCCGGGCTGTCCAGTGGCGGAGACGGGCCCGGCCGGCCGTACGGCGGCGGCCAGACGGCGGTGACGGAGCGACCGGCGGCCTTGAGGCACTAGGCGCCCCGGGGCATGATTCATCCATATATAGAAGGGCTCCTTCGGAGGGTCCTCGTTCCCGGCCTTCTTGGGGGGCGCATGGCGGCACAGATCTCCGTCCAGGTGCTGATCCAGTACCTGGGGCTCATCAGCCAGGCGGCCACGGTGCTGCTCCTGGTGGTGCTGTTCGTGCTGCTACGCCGCTACGCCGACCGGCGTGCCTATTTCCATGCCTGGAGCAACGCCTGGATCGCGCTGGCCGCCGCGCTCACGGTGCTGGTGTTCCGCTACATCCTGCTGCCGCGTCTCTCCGGTGCTCCGGCGCCGGAGGATTCGGCGCTGGTGCGCGCCTGCTACTTCCTCTATCAGTTCGGCAAGTTGGCGTTCCTGATCCTGCTGCTGCGCGGCACGCTGCTCTACGTGGGGGGACTCGCCAACCCGCCGCTCGGCTACGTCAACTATCTCTGGGTGGTGGCGCTCGCGGTGGCGGCAGCATCGGTGCTGGCGACGCATGACGCTGTCGGCGTGCTGTTCTGGCAGGCCACCGCCAACATGCTCATGTCCGGCGGGTGCGGCGTGATCCTGCTCCTGTTGCCGCGGGCACGGCGCAGCCTGGGCACGCGTTTCACCGCGGTGGTGCTGTTGCTCAACATGCTGCTATGGACGCTGTATGTGCTGGCGTTCACCCACCACTTCTTCCCGCAGCTCGGTGTGGGCAGGGCGGTGTGGGGCTTCTTCAGCGGCCGCAACACCTTCTTCGACCTGATCCTGGAGATGTTGCTGGCCTTCGGCATGGTGCTGGTGCTGTTCGAGGATGCGCGCCGTGAGATCGACAGCGCCCACCGGGAGCTTCGCATCGCCCATGAGCAGCTGTTGCGCGAGTCCTACCTGGATTCCCTCACCGGCGCCTATAACCGCCGCGCCTTCAGCGAGGGCGCCGGTCTCGAGGATGCGCGTGGCAGCTTCGGGGCTCTCGCGGTCTTCGACCTCGACAACCTCAAGGACGTGAACGACCGTCACGGCCACAAATACGGCGATGGCTTGTTGCAGCATTTCGCCAACGTGCTGCGTGCCGGGTTGCGCGCCAACGACAAGCTATACCGCCTCGGCGGCGACGAGTTCCTGCTGCTCATGCCGCGCGCGGTGGCGGAGGTGGTGGAGAAGCGCATGCGTGAGCTCATCAGCAACGCGCCCCCGGCCGAGTTCCCTGAGGCAGGTCTGACGTTTCCGGTGAGCGCCAGCATCGGCGTGGCCGACTTCAAGAGCGTGGACCAACTGGAAGCGGCGGTGCACGACGCCGATCGCAACATGTACAAGGCCAAGCGCTCCCGCAAGCGCGGTCCCTGAGAGCGCTGCATATGCACGGATGGGCGTTTCGCCTGCGAAACGAGCCTGCCGGACTCAGCCAATCCCTACACGCGTTGTCGGCCCTGTCCTAGGCCCGTGGGGCCTATACTTTCGCTGCCTTCTACGGTTCCGGAGGCGGGGCCAGTGTCAGAGTCTTGGGTCCTGATCGGTTTCATCGGGCTGCTGGTGCAGATCGGCATCAGTGGTCTGTTGTGGCTGTTCTTCGTGCTGTTGAAGCGCCATGCCGGGCGCCGCTCGCGCTTCTT
>DATIVR010000201.1:0-3503 GCA_035465695.1 Gammaproteobacteria bacterium | reverse complement strand
GAAGCCCTCACCTTCGACGACGTCCTCCTCGTGCCCGCTTTCTCGGATGTGCTGCCCCGCGACGTCAGTCTCGCTACCCGTCTCACACGCAACATAACCTTGAACATCCCCCTGGTCTCGGCCGCCATGGACACGGTGACCGAGGCTCGCCTGGCCATCAGCCTGGCCCAGGAAGGCGGCATCGGCATCATCCACAAGAACATGGCCGCCGAGGAGCAGGCGCGCCAGGTGCGCATGGTCAAGAAGTTCGAGAGTGGCGTCATCAAGGACCCGTTCACGGTGACTCCCGACACCACCATCGGCGAGGTGATGAAACTCACCCGCGCCCATGAGATCTCCGGTGTGCCCGTAGTGGACGGTCAGCAGCTCGTCGGCATCGTGACCAGCCGCGACCTGCGTTTCGAGACCCGTTACAAGGAGCCCGTCTCCAAGGTCATGACCGGGAAGGACCGGTTGGTGACGGTGCAGGAAGGCGCCGACAAGGAAGAGGTGCTGGCCAAGTTGCACAAATACCGCATCGAGAAGGTGCTGGTGGTGGACAAGGCCTTCCAGCTAAAGGGCATGATCACCGTCAAGGATATCCAGAAGGCCAAGGATTACCCGAACGCCTGCAAGGACGAACACGGCCGTCTGCGGGTGGGTGCGGCGGTGGGCACCGGCCCGGAGACCGACGAGCGCGTTGCCGCGCTGGTGGATGCGGGAGTCGATGTGATCGTGGTCGACACCTCCCATGGCCATAGCAAAGGCGTGCTGGACCGCGTTGCTGCGGTGAAGAAGAAGTACAAGGACCTGCAGGTGATTGGCGGCAACATCGTCACGGCTGCCGCCGCCAAGGCGCTGGTGGACGCCGGCGCCGATGGCGTGAAGGTGGGTATCGGCCCCGGGTCCATCTGCACCACCCGCATCGTGGCGGGCGTGGGCGTGCCGCAGATCTCTGCGGTGTCGAACGTGGCCGAGGCGCTCGCCAAGAGCGGCGTGCCGCTCATCGCGGATGGCGGCATCCGCTATTCCGGCGACGTGGCCAAGGCCATCGTGGCCGGTGCCTACTCGGTGATGATCGGCGGCATGTTCGCCGGTACCGAAGAGGCGCCTGGTGAGGTCGAGTTGTACCAGGGCCGTTCCTACAAGTCCTACCGCGGCATGGGTTCCCTGGGGGCCATGGCCCAGAAGCAGGGTTCCGCGGACCGCTACTTCCAGGATCCGACCGAGGAAGTGGAGAAGCTCGTGCCGGAGGGCATCGAGGGTCGAGTCCCTTATAAAGGTTCGCTGGTCGCAATCGTGCACCAACTCATGGGCGGCCTGCGTTCCAGCATGGGCTACACCGGCTCGAAGGACATCGAGACCATGCGTACCCGGCCGGAGTTCGTGCGTATCACCGGCGCCGGGATGCGCGAGAGCCACGTGCACGACGTGACCATCACCAAGGAAGCGCCGAACTATCGTAGCGAGTGAGAGCTTGCGATGAACGGAAGGCCGCCCAGCGGCCTTCCGGCTATTGGGAGATCAAGAATCTTGAGCCAGCAGAACATACACAGCGACCGCATCCTGATCCTGGACTTCGGTTCCCAGTGGACCCAGCTCATCGCCCGGCGCGTGCGCGAGATCGGTGTGTTCTGCGAAGTGCATCTGCCAGACATGAGCGCCGCCGCGCTCAAGACCTTCGCGCCGAAAGGGGTGATCCTTTCCGGTGGACCGGAATCGGTGGTGGGTGATGCAGTCCCCAAGACATCCAAGGCCGCATTTGAGCTAGGCATACCGGTGCTGGGCATCTGCTACGGCATGCAGGACATGGCGGCGCAGTTGGGCGGCAAGGTGCTGCCCGGGACCCACCGCGAGTTCGGCATGGAGAACATGACGGTCACGGCGCCCTCGCGACTGCTGGACGGCATCAGCGACGGTCACCGGGATGGTAAGCCGCTTCTGCACGTGATGATGAACCATGGCGACTCCGTCACTGAACTCCCACCGGGTTTCGTGCGCACCGGGCTCTCCCAAGATGCCTCCTGCGCCGCCATGGCCGACGAGTCGCGGCGCTTCTATGGTGTACAGTTCCATCCAGAAGTGACCCAGACCTTGCAGGGCGGCGCCATCCTCGCGCGCTTCGTGCTGGAGATCTGTGGCTGCAGGGCCCTATGGAATCCCAGCAGCATCATCGAGGATCGCCTTGCGGCGGTGCGCGCACAGGTAGGTAAGGATCACGTCCTGCTTGGCCTGTCTGGTGGCGTGGATTCATCGGTGGTGGCGGCTCTGTTGCACAAGGCCATCGGCAAGCAACTCACCTGCGTGTTCGTGGATACAGGGCTCCTGCGTCTGCGCGAAGGCGACCAGGTGATGAAGACCTTCGCAAGGCACATGGGTGTGAAGGTGATCCGGGTAGACGCCGAAGCCCGGTTCCTCAAGGAATTGGCGGGGATAACAGACCCGGAAGCCAAACGTAAGACCATCGGCCGGGTCTTCGTGGAGATCTTCGAGGAGGAATCAGCCAAGATCACCGACGCCAAGTGGTTGGCCCAGGGCACCATCTATCCGGACGTGATCGAGTCCGCCGCTGCCAGCGGCAAGGCCCACGTTATCAAGTCGCATCACAATGTCGGTGGCCTGCCCGCAGAAATGCGTCTCAAGCTGGTGGAACCTCTGCGTGAGCTGTTCAAAGATGAGGTGCGCAAGATCGGCGTGGAACTGGGCCTGCCCCACGACATGGTCTATCGCCATCCTTTCCCGGGGCCGGGACTGGGTGTCCGCATCCTGGGTGAGGTGAAGAAGGACTATGCCGACCTGCTACGCCAGGCCGACCACATATATATAGAGGAGCTGCGTAAAGCGGCGCTCTATGACAAGGTCAGCCAGGCCTTCGCGGTGTTCCTGCCGGTCAAGTCGGTGGGCGTGCAAGGCGATGGCCGGCGTTACGAGTATGTGGTGGCCTTGCGGGCCGTGGAGACCATCGACTTCATGTCCGCCCGCTGGGCACACCTTCCATACGAGTTTCTCGACCATGTCTCCCGGCGCATCATCAACGAGACCCAAGGCATCTCGCGGGTCGTCTACGACATATCCGGCAAGCCGCCTGCTACCATCGAGTGGGAATGAGCCGCCAACCGCGGCTGCCGGAGTCGTCGATGACCATCTCGGCCGAGCAGCGCCTGGATAAGTTGACGTCGCTGCGGTTCTTCGCAGCGCTCATGGTCGTGTTTTTCCACTCCCGGGTTCAACTCACACCGACGCACGACCTGCTGCAGAGATCGTACGTGCACTTCTTCGCCTACGGTTTCATGGGCGTGTCCATCTTCTATGTGCTATCGGGCTTCGTCATCTCACTGGCGAATGACAGGTGGCGTGGGTGGCGGCAATACCTGACGGGTAGGGTCATACGTATCTACCCATCCCACTGGTTGGTTACCCTGGCACTCGTCTCGGGCTGGGTGGTGATGCATTACCACCTTTATCTCATCGCCTCGTGGCGGGTGGACTTCGCGAACCTGTTGCTGGTGCAGGCCTGGATTCCC
>DATIVR010000200.1:0-10000 GCA_035465695.1 Gammaproteobacteria bacterium | reverse complement strand
CGAGCTTCTCATCGTGCCCGAGTCGCACTCCCAGCCGGTCCGGAAAGCGTTCGCCGGCTTCGACCAGCGCCTTCTGCAAGCCAGCCTCGCCACTGCCGAGCACGACGCACTGCACCTTGAGTCTGAAGATCTCCGGCAGGGCTTCCAGGACGATGTCTATGCCTTTCTGCGCCACCATGCGCGCCACCACGCCCAATAGCAGCCCGCCCTTATCCGGCAAGCCGAACTCCTGGAGCAACGCAGCCCGGTTGGGCCGGCGGCTGTCCAGGTGCTTCGAGTCGAAGTGCGACGTCAGTAACGGGTTGTGGCCCGGGTCCCAATGTTGTGGGTCGATGCCGTTGATGATGCCGCTGAGCTGAGGCAGGCGCGTCCGCAGCACGCTGTCGAGGCCGGCGCCGAACTGCGGGGTGAGGATCTCGCGGCTGTAGCCGGGGCTCACCGAAGTGAGGCGCTCGCTGAACACCAGACCGGCTTTCATGAAGTTCAGCGCACCATGGAACTCGATGGCCTCCGGGTGCCACAGCCAGGGCGGCAGGCCGAGCGCGGAGAACGTCGCGGCAGGGAATACACCCTGATATTGCAGGTTATGGATGGTGAACACGCTCGCCGCGGGTACCCGCTGCAACATGAGATGGACCGGTACCAGTCCGGCATGCCATTCGTGACAGTGCACCAGGTCCGGCACCCACCCTCCGGCGCCGGCCGCGAGCCGGGCCGCGACGCGCGCCAACTCATCGAAGCGTTCGGCGTCGTCCGGGTATTGCTCACCCTGGGCGTCCTGGTATGGCGTTCCCGAACGGCGGCGGAATCCCGGGGTATCCAGCAGCCAGACCTTGGCCAGGTCTCCCGCGAGCGGAAGTTCCAGCACCTGCACCTGGTCCGGCAGGCCCACGGTGCGCACGCGGCTTGCGCCTTGGGCTTGCGCGGTCTTGAGAGCAGCCGCTGTCACCGGTGCCAGCACCCGCACCTCGTGTCCGAGTGCCGCCAGCGCCGCGGGCAGGCCGGCGGCGACGTCCGCAAGACCGCCTACCTTGATGTACGGCCGCACCTCAGTGCTGACGAAGAGGATGCGATGCGCCATCTCAGGCTTCCGGCACGCGCAGGATCAGCGCCGCGAGGGGCGGCAAGGTGAGGTTGAGGGAATAGGGCCGGCCCATCCATGACGACGCTTCCGCCGGTACTTCCCCCAGGTTTCCCACGTTGGAGCCCCCATAGATCGCGGCGTCAGAATTCAACACTTCCACGTAGCGGCCGGGGCGTGGCACCCCGACGCGATAACCCTGCCGCACCACCGGGGTGAAGTTCAGTATCACCAGCAATTCTTCAGCTCCGCCGCGGCGCAGATAACTGACGGTGGATTGGTTGACGTCGTGGCAATCCACCCACTCGAAACCCTGGGCCTCGAAGTCATGGAGATAGAGAGCGGGTTCCTTGCGATAGAGACGGGCCAGATCGCAGACCAGGCGCCGCAAGCTGCCATGCAGCGGCTCCACCAGCCGCTCCCAAGGGAGTTGCCGGTCGTGGGACCATTCCGCAGGCATGCCGAACTCATCACCCATGAAGAGCAGCTTCTTGCCTGGATAGGTGAAGAGATAACTGAACAGCAGCCGCAGATTGGCGAACCGCTGCCAGGCGTCCCCCGGCATGCGCGCCGCGAGCGAACCCTTGCCATGCACCACTTCGTCGTGGGAGAACGGCAGCACGAAGTTCTCCGAGAAGGCATAAAGCAGCCCGAAGGTGAGCCGTTCATGATGGTAGCGGCGGTGGATCGGGTCCTCATGCAGGTAGGCCAGGGTGTCATGCATCCAGCCCATGTTCCACTTCATGCTGAAACCCAGCCCGCCCAGCCAATCCGGCCGCGTCACTGCCGGCCAGGAGGTGGACTCCTCCGCGACCGTGAAACTGCCGGGACACTCGCCGTGGGTGGCGGTGTTCAAGGCCTGCAGGAACGCCACGGCCTCCAGGTTCTCCTTGCCGCCGTGCACGTTCGGCAGCCACTCGCCGTCCTTGCGCCCGTAGTCCAGGTACAACATGGAGGCCACGGCATCCACCCTGAGGCCGTCCAGGTGGAACTCCTCCAGCCAATACACCGCGCTCGAGATGAGGAAACTGCGCACCTCGTTGCGGCCGTAATTGAACACCAGCGTGCCCCAGTCCGGATGCAAGCCGCGGCGTGGGTCCTCATGCTCGTAGAGCGCGGTGCCGTCGAAGCGCACCAGCGCATGCTCGTCGCGCGGGAAGTGGCCGGGCACCCAGTCCAGGATGACGCCGAGTCCCGCCCGGTGGCAGCAGTCCACCAGATGGCGGAACTCATCCGGCGTGCCGAAGCGCGCGGTCGGCGCGAAGTAACCGGTGGTCTGATAGCCCCAGGACGCGTCGTAGGGATGTTCCGTGATCGGCATCAGTTCGATGTGCGTGAAGCCGGATTCCCGCACATAGGGCACCAGCGTCTCGGCCAGTTCCTGGTAACTGTAGAAACGGCCGTCCGGGTGGCGGCGCCAGGAGCCGGCGTGGACCTCGTAGATCGCCATGGGCGCATTACGCCAATCAGGGCGTTCCCGCATCCAGCCCGCATCGTCCCAAGCGTAGGTCGAGGTGGCTACCCGGGAAGCGCTGTCGGAAGGTCTCTCGGCCTGCCGGGCGAAAGGATCAGCGCGCAACAGGATCTCACCGGTATGCCGGTTGCGGATCTCGAACTTGTACAGCGCGCCGGCTGCGACGCCTGGGATGAACAGTTCCCAGATCCCACTGCCGCCGCGCGCGTCCATCGGATGACAGCGGCCGTCCCAGCGGTTGAAATCACCCACCACGCTGACGCGTTCCGCGTTGGGCGCCCATACCGCGAAGCGTGTCCCCTTCACGCCGGAACGCTCCCGCAGATGGGCGCCAAGCATCCGCTGCGCGCGGCGATGTTCGCCGCGGTTGAACGCGGCCAGTTCCTCCATCGGCAATTCCGGCGGGAAGCTGTAAGGATCTGCGTGCCGGAACTCGTGCCCCTCCGCGTCCAGCCAGACGAGTTCATACGCGCCGCCATCCCGGCGCGGTGCTTCGAACAGCGCGGAACCGGGCACCCGCGTCATCGGCGTGCGCTTCGAGTCCAGCCATGCGGCGCGTGCGTGAGGCAGATACGCGCGTATCACCATCGCGCCCTCGGCACTGTGCGGTCCGAGGAACGCAGAAGGCGAATGGTGACGAGCCTGTGACAGGAGATGCAGATCGCCTGCGGCTTGTACGTTGGAGCGTGCCAGTTTGGACATAATCAATGTAACCGTGGCTCGTGATCATCATAGCTCGACGGCCGCCCGGATGTTGGCTCAGCAGTGCGAGGATTTTCCGTAATCACCCGATTGACGGGCATCGGCACTTCACTCCACGCTATCGCGATTCACCGACGACCCGGCAAACCAGGCAGGAATACAAGGATGTCCGTTGTCATCAACAATCTGCAATTCTCGGGGCAGTTGCCGCGGGACACGCTGGCCCTGGTGTTGGCAGGAGGGCGGGGCACGCGCCTCGGGGGCCTCACCAGCCATCGCGCCAAGCCGGCAGTGCCTTTCGGCGGCCGTTACCGCATCATCGATTTCCCGCTGTCCAATTGCATCAACTCCGGCATCCGCCGCGTGGGAGTGCTGACCCAATACAAGTCACATTCGCTCATCCATCACATCCGCCAGGGATGGGGCTTCCTGCACGGCGAACTCGGCGAGTTCGTGGAGATACTGCCGGCTCAACAGCAGGTCGGCGAAGGCTGGTACTCAGGGACCGCGGATGCCGTCTATCAGAACCTCGAGATCATCCGCGTGCACGATCCGCGGTTCGTGCTGGTGTTGGGCGGCGACCATGTCTATAAGATGGAATACGGCATGATGCTCGGCTTCCACCTCAACCGCGAGGCCGACGTCACGGTGGGCTGCATCCCGGTGTCACTGGAGCGCGCCAAGGCCTACGGCGTGATGGCCACCGACGACACGGGCCGGGTGATCGAGTTCGCGGAGAAGCCGGCGAGCCCCAAGCATATGCCCGGCAGCACCGAGCATGCGCTGGCGTCGATGGGCATCTACATCTTCAACACCGAGTTCCTGGTGGACCGGCTGGTGGCGGACGCGGCCAACCCGAACTCGCAGCATGACTTCGGCAAGAACATCATCCCCCAGGCGGTCCTGGATGCGCGGACCTATGCTTACCCCTTCACCGATCCCCGCACCCAGCAGCCGGCCTACTGGCGCGACGTGGGCGACCTCGACTCCTACTGGGAAGCCAACATGGAGCTCATCGGCGTGACGCCGGAGCTCAACCTCTATGATCGCAATTGGCCGATCTGGTCCTACCAACAGTTCTCGCCGCCGGCCAAGTTCGTGTTCGACGAGAGCCAGCGGCGCGGCCTGGCCGTGGAGTCCATGGTCGCGGAAGGCTGCATCATCGCCGGCGGCCATGTGCACCATTCGCTCCTGTGCAACGACGTTTACGTGGACGAGGGCGCCGACGTGGATAGCACGGTGGTCCTTCCCGGTGCACGCATCGGAGCCCACTGCCATATCCGCAACGCGGTCATCGAGACCGGATGCATCATCCCGCCCGGCACCGAGATCGGCTTCGACCGGGGAAAGGATGGCGGACGTTTCGAGGTGGCCCCCGGCGGCACCGTGCTGGTCACCCCGGAGATGCTGCAGCAATCCCTGAGCTATGCCCGCTGAACGTCTGCGGGTGGTGCTGCTTTGGCACATGCACCAACCCGTGTACCGGGAACCGCTGGCCGGACGGTATCTGGCGCCCTGGACCTACCTGCATGGCATCAAGGACTACAGCGACATGGCGACGCACCTGGAGGATCAGCCGGGTGCGGCGGCGGTGGTCAACTTCTCTCCGGCGCTGCTGGAACAGTTGGAGGACTACTGCCGGCAGCTGGAGGGATTCCTGGGTGGCCACGGCAGCCTGCGCGATCCCTTGCTCGCTGCGCTGGGGGGTGTGGCGCTGCCTTCCGGCATAGAGGAGCGGCGGGCATTGCTGTCGGCCTGCCTCATGCTGCAGCGGCAGAGGATGGTGGAACCTTACGCTCCCTTCAGGTTGCTGGCGGAGATGGCGGACTGGATGCTGGCCAGGCCCGCTGCCGTCGCGTATATCGAGGCGCAGTTCCTCGCCGATCTGCTGGTCTGGTACCACCTGTCATGGCTGGGCGAGACGGTGCGCCGCGCCGAACCCAGGGCCATCGAACTCATGGCGAAAGGCCGCGGCTATACCGCGCAAGACCGGCGCACGCTGCTGGCCTTGATCCATGACGTGCTGAAGGGCATCGTGCCCCGCTACCGCGCGCTGGCGCAGGACTCGCGGATCGAGCTCAGCATGAACCCTTACGCCCATCCCATACTGCCGCTGCTGCTGGATTTCAATGCGGCCCGGGAGGCTCGGCCCGATTTGTCCTTGCCGGAGTCGGGGTGCTATCCCGATGGCGCGACCCGGGCCGAATGGCATCTCGAGCGCGGCAAGGACATCTTCGGACGGAGTTTCGGCGCCGCTCCCAGTGGTTGCTGGCCCTCGGAGGGCGCCGTATCCCGCGCCTCGGTCTCGCTGCTCGGCCGGCATGGCCTGCGTTGGGCGGCCACCGGCCAGCGGGTGCTGCAGAACAGCCTGGGTGTGGACCCGATCCCTTCCGACGCCTTGCATCGGGCTTATCAATTCGAGGGTTCGGAAGTCACCTTGTTCTTCCGTGACGATGAACTATCGGATCTGGTGGGCTTCCGCTACAAGGACTGGCATGCCGACGACGCGGTGGCTGACCTGACGAACCGTCTGGCGGCGATCGCCGAAGCCGAGGCGGAGCCTGGGCGGGTGGTGACCATCGCGCTGGACGGGGAGAACGCCTGGGAGCACTATCCCAACAATGGCTATTTCTTCCTGTCGGCCCTGTATCGTGCCTTATCGCAGGATGCACGCTTCGACCTCACCACCTTCAGCCGTTGCGTGGAGGATGCGGGCGTGACCAAGCGGCCGTTGCCGCAGCTGGTCGCGGGCAGCTGGGTCTACGGTGACCTCACCACCTGGATGGGGGACCCGGACAAGAACCGGGCTTGGGACATGCTGGTGGATGCCAAGAGTGCATGCCATGAGGCACTGGAGTCGCGGCGGTTCAGCGAGGCCGACGTGGCGCGCATCGAACAACAACTCGCAGTGTGCGAGGGTTCCGACTGGTTCTGGTGGCCCGGCGACTACAATCCGGAGGGAGTGGTGGCCCAATTCGAACATCTCTACCGGCTGCAACTGCAAGGTCTCTACGACCTGCTGAAGGAGTCGCCGCCGGATTATCTCGGCACGCCTTTCAGCCGCGGCAAGGCCGGGGTGCAGGGTGGCGTGATGCGGCCCGGAAGCTGACGTGACCGCGCCGCAGGGGGTGTTCGGCGCGCGCCGTGCCGGGGTGTTGGCTCATGTCACCAGCCTGCCGGGAAGCGGCGCGCAGGGCCGCATCGTCGGTGAGGCGAGGCGCTTCGTCGATTTCCTGGCCGACGCCGGCTTCAGTGTCTGGCAGACCTTGCCGCTCGGCCCGGTGAATGAATCAGGATCACCCTATCAGAGCGACTCGGCCTTTGCCGGCAACACTCTTCTCGCGGCCGAGGACGTGCAGGGTCCGCAGAACTATGAGGAGTTCCGCGAGAGCAATCGCTATTGGCTCGAGGACTTCGTGCTGTATCGGGCCTTGCGCGGGCGCCATCAAGGTGCAGCGTGGTTCCACTGGTCGGCGGAGCTGCGGGACCGCAATCCGGCGGCGCTGGCGGCAGCCCGGACCGCGCTCGAGGCGTCCATGGAGACGGAGCGGCGCGCGCAGTATCGCTTCTTCTGCGCCTGGCAGCATCTCAAATCTTACGCCAATGCCAAAGGCATCCACATCTTTGGCGACCTGCCCCTATTCGCCGCCCATGACAGCGCGGATGTATGGTGCCACCGGGAGTTGTTCTGCCTCGACGACAGCGGCCGCATGACCGAGACCGCCGGTGCGCCGCCCGATGCGTTCGCGGCGGAAGGCCAGGACTGGGGTTGTCCTCAGTACCACTGGCAGGCTTGCGCCGCCGATGGATTCCGCTGGTGGATCGAGCGCCTGCGGGTGCAGACGGAACGGTTTGACCTGCTGCGCATCGATCACTTCCGCGGTCTGGAGGCGAGCTGGGCCATCCCCGCCGGTGCCGCCACCGCCAGGGAGGGGCATTGGAAGGCGGTACCCGGTGATGCCTGGTTCGGCGCAGTGCGCGCGGCGCTCGGACCGTATGCTTTCGTGGCTGAGGACCTGGGTTACATCACGCCCGAGGTGCACGCCCTGCGGCGGCGGCTGGGACTGCCCGGCATGCATGTACTGCAGTTCGCCTTCGAGGGGGATCCCCACAGCACGCATCTGCCGCACAATCACGAGGTGCACGGCGTGGTCTATACCGGCACGCACGACAACAACACCACGCTCGGCTGGTGGCAGGCGCTGGATGAAGCCAGTCGGAACCGCGCCATGCAGTACCTCGATCAGCCAGCCGACCCCATGCCCTGGCCCCTGGTGCACGCGGCGCTGGCTTCGGTCTGCGAACTCGCGATCTTGCCGTTGCAGGATTGCCTCGGGCTGGACGCGCGTGCCCGTATGAACACGCCCGGTACGGCGGAGGGGAACTGGCGTTGGCGTTGTCCGGCAGAGGCGCTCGATCCGGCGCTGGCACAGAAGCTCCGCGGCCTCCTGGAGCTGTACGACAGGATCGTGTGAGCGTTTACAGCGAAAGCATGCAGCCCATCTCGAAGGGGTGCGCCAAGGCCTGATCGAACGGATACAACCGCACCGACAGCTGCATCAGGCCATTGCTGGGCGGCACCGTCTCGAGCTCGAAACGCAATTCGCCATCCTCTCTGCCTGCGGCCTCGAATTCCAACAGGCTGCGCTCGCCGGTCTCGGTGTTCTCCAGTATCGCTTCCGCCCGCAAGTCCGCGGGGCTCAGCCCAGCCGGTCTCACGCTGAAGGCGAGATGCAGGGTTTCGCCGGTGCTCACCTGGGAGGGCGGCGGCATCAGCCATTTCGCCGTCACTTGCGGCCAGGATTTCCGCACCCGTTCCTTCCATTCGGCGAGCTTGCCGGCCACGGCGGCACCGTGTTCGCGCAACATGTGGCCCTGCTTGCGTGCCGGGAGGTAGAACCGCCGCAGATAGTCCATCACCATTCGCTCCGAGGTGTAACGCGGCAGGATGCTTGCCATCGAATGGCGCGCCATCCGGATCCATTCGCCCGGCACGCCGGCCGCATCGCGGCGGTAATAGAGCGGGATCGCCTCGCGTTCCAGGATATCCAGCAATTCCTCCGATTCGATGCGGCTGCGGTAGTCGGCATCCAGTGCCGGGTCGTGGGCAGGGATGGCCCAGCCATTGCGGCCGTCATAGCCCTCAGCCCACCAGCCGTCCATCACGCTCAGGTTCAGCACGCCATTGATGGCGGCCTTCTGCCCGGAGGTGCCGCTGGCCTCGAGTGGATAGAACGGCGTGTTCAGCCACAGGTCCACGCCGCTCACCAGGTGCCGCTCCACCGCGATGTCATGGCCCTCGATGAAGAAGACCTTGCCGGCGTATTCGGGGAGCTGGGCGTAGCGGTTCAGCTCCCGGATGATGTGCTGGGCCGGCTTGTCCTGCGGGTGGGCCTTGCCTGCGAACAGCAGCACCAGCGGCTTGTCACGATTCTGCAGCAGCTTGAGGAGACGTTGCGGGTCCTGGAACAGCAGCAGTGCACGCTTGTAGGTGGCGAAGCGGCGCGCGAACCCCAGCATGAGGGTGTCGATCTGTCCGTCTCCCAGCGCCTGCAGCATCTGTTCGAGGCGGCCACGGCCGGCGTGGTTGCGCTGGTATTGCCGCTGCAAGGTCTCGCGTATCCCCTGCAACATCTCCCGCTTCAAGTTTCGCCGGATCTCCCAGAAACGTTCGTCACCGACCTCACTGAGTATGGCCGGCCAGAACCTGGTGTCGGTCATGCGGCCGCGCCATTCAGGATGCGCCTCGTCCAGCAGCGTGATCCAATCGCGTGCCATGAACGTGGGCACATGCACGCCGTTGTTGACGTAGTCCATGGGATTGTCTTCCGGCGGCACCTGCGGCCAGACGTAGCCTTCCATGTCCGCGGCGACGCCGCGATGTACCCGGCTCACGCCGTTGTGCCGGCGCGAGAGCCTGAGCGCGAGAGCTGTCATGTTGAAGCCGCCCGTGCCACCGGTGGGTGAGGCGCCGAGCTGCATCAGCCGTTCGAAGCCGAGCTTCAGGTCCGTGGCGGCCCACTCGAGGTGGGTGCGCATGAGATCTTCGCTGAACACGTCATGGCCGGCCGGCACCGGCGTGTGGGTGGTGAACACCGTGGTGGCCGCCACGATCTCGGCGGCGGTGTCGAAGGGTAGGCCTTGACCCACCAACTCGCGGCAGCGCTCCAGGCCGAGGAAGGCGGCATGGCCCTCGTTCATGTGCCACACGGCCGGGTCGATCCCCACCGCGCGCAGTGCCCGCACGCCGCCGATGCCGAGCACGATCTCCTGGGCGATGCGGATCTCCTTGTTGCCGCCGTAGAGCTGATAGGTGATGGCGCGATCTTCCTCGCTGTTCTCATCGAGGTCGGTGTCGAGCAGCAGCAGGCGCACGTTGCCCACCGGTACCTGCCATACACGCACCTGCACCGGATGGTCGGCGATATGCACGGTCACGCGGATCTCATGGCCCTGCGGGTCGCGGGCGGCGCGCACCGGCAGGTCCCTGATCTTCACCGGCAGGTGGTGCACCTGCTGCTCGCCGTTCGCATCGATGGTCTGGGTGAAATACCCAAGGCGGTACATGAGGCCCACCGCCACGAAGGGCAGGCTGAGGTCACTGGCGGCCTTGCAATAGTCACCCGCCAGCACGCCGAGACCGCCGGAATACAGTTGCAGGCTCTCGTGCAGGCCGTATTCCATGCAGAAGTAGGCCACCAGGGTCTCGCCCGCGCTGACGCCGGCGTCCTTGAGCACCTCGC
>DATIVR010000199.1:0-10944 GCA_035465695.1 Gammaproteobacteria bacterium | reverse complement strand
AAGACCGGCATCCCGGAGAACCCCCGCGCCTGGCTGGTGAACGTCGGCCGCAACCGGGCCATCGACCAGCTGCGCCGCAACCAGGTGTTCAAGCACAAGGTGCTGCGGCTGGAGAAGGCCGCCGCCGAAGAGGCGCAAGATCCTTCCACCCATCCGGACGAGGCCTTCGGCGACGACCGGCTGCGGCTCATCTTCACCTGCTGTCATCCGGCCATCGCGCCCGCGGTCCAGGTGGCGTTGACCTTGCGCGCCATATGCGGCTTGAGCACCGAGGCGGTGGCACGGGCCTTCCTGGTGAGCGAGGAGGCCATGGCCCAGCGCCTGGTGCGCGCGCAGCACAAGATCCGGGAAGCGGGCATCCCTTACGAGATCCCGGAACCGCCGCTCCTGGATGAGCGCGTGCAGAGCGTGCTGGCGGTGATCTACTCGGTGTTCACGGAAGGCTATTCGGTCACTTCCGGCGAAGCGCTGATCTCGGCGGAGCTCTGCCTGGAGGCGATACGGCTGGCGCGGTTGGTGGACGCCCTGTTGCCGGGACGCGCGGACGTGCAGGGTCTCCTGGCGTTGATGCTGCTGCATGATGCGCGCCGCAAGGCCCGGCTCACGGAGCAGGGCGACATCGTGCTGCTGGAACACCAGGACGCCACGCTCTGGGATCAGGCGCAGATCGCCGAGGGTCTCGCGCTGGTGGAGAAGGCGCTCACCGCACCGGGCCGCGTGAGCGCCTATGCGGTGCAGGCGGCCATCGCGGCACTGCATGCCCGCGCACCCGCCGACGGCGCCACGGACTGGCCCCAGATCGCCGCGCTCTACGAGGTGTTGCTGCGCCTGCAAGCCTCGCCGGTGGTGGAATTGAACCGTGCGGTGGCCATCTCCATGGTGGACGGACCGGCGAAGGCGCTGCCGCTGGTGGATTCCCTCGCGGCACGCAGCCACTTCCAGGACTATCACCTGCTGCACGTGGTACGGGCGGACCTGCTGAGGCGCCTGGGCAGAGATCAGGAAGCGCGTGAGGCTTATCGGGCCGCCCTGGAAACCGCCCGCACCGAGCCCGAACGACGATTCCTGGAACAACGGCTGGTGGATCAGGACGAGCGACGCTGACACTGGGGCGCATCCAGCGGGAATAGCACCACCGCTGCCGGTGTTGTGTAATGTGGGCCGAGCGACGTCGTAACGCCTGAGCGGTGGGAGTGAGCCATGGCCAGAAAGCCCTTAGTCGTAGCCGGCTTGGGGATCGGCTGCGCGATCGTCATCGGCGCCCTGGCCTATGCCGTGGACTGGTGGCGCACACGACCGGTGGATCTCGCCACGATCACCACAGCGCAGTGGCGAGAGGACCTGCGCTACCTGGAACGGGAGCTTGCGGCCCGCCATGCCAACGCGTTTCACCGGATCAGCCGGCGGGACTACGAGGACCTGGCCGATAAGATCGATGCCGCGATCCCGACGCTAGCGCCCAGGGACGTGCCGGTATATCTCAGCAAGCTGTCCGCGTCAGTGGGCGATGCCCACACCTACCTCGAGTTACCCGGCAAGCAGGGCAGCTATCCCTTCCATGTGTACTACTTTGGCGACGTCCCCCGGGTGATCAGCGCAGCCCCCGAGTTCAAAGGCTTGCTGGGCAAACGTCTGGTGAAGATCGGCAGCTATGAGATGTCTGAGGTCGAGAAGCGGTTGCGGGAGATCCTTACCCAAGGGGAAAACGACTGGTATTACCGGGCCCATTACCCCTGGTTCCTGACCGCAGAGGTACTGCATGCCCTGGGAGTGGTGGGCGACGATGGCAAGGCGGCCTTCGTGTTCTCGGATGATGGCGGGACGGAATCCGTCGAACTTGGTCCTGAGCAGTTCGCGTCGCAGGCCTGGGTGCATGCCTATGCCAAGCCCTCCCTATTCATCGAACACGAGAACGAGGATTTTTGGTTCACGCCGATGCCGGATGGCCGGACCGTATACCTTATCTTCAACGGGTATGCGGGTCTGGAGGAACATGCTCGCACACTGTTCGCTTACATCGATAGCCATGCGGTGCAGAGGCTCATCATCGACATGCGAAACAACGGTGGCGGCGACTATCTCAAGGGCCACCGATATCTGATAGCTCCATTGTTGCAGCGGGCCGCCCTGAACCGGAAGGGGCGGCTGTACGTGATCACCGGCCGTAACACTTTCTCGGCAGCCATGAACAATGCCGTGCAATTCCATACCGAAACCCAGGCGACGCTGGTCGGGGAGCCGCCCGGCGAGGTGCCGAACAGCTACCAGGAACGCCGGGATTTCAGGCTCCCGAATTCGCACCTCAGGGTCAATTATTCTGTGGAGTTCTACAAGTTCTTGCCGGGAGATTCGCCTGCACTCATGCCGGATATCGATGCAGAACCGGATTGGACTGACTATGCCCAAGGGCGCGATCCGGCGCTGGAAAAGATCATGGCGCTGCCGCTCGACCCGGGGGCCGCTCTGTGATCGATGCCGAGGACTAGGCGAACTGATGACTCAGTGACAGGCGTCACTGCATACGGTGGCAGTCGAGGTTAGCGTCCAGAGGACACCACCCGAAATGAGGCATGCCATGGCCGCCCGCAAGAAAGCTCGCTCCCGCCGCTCTCCGACATGTTCCCGCAGTACCACCACCCGCAAGAAGAAGACGTCACGCGGCCGGCGCTGGTCGGCGCGGGTGACGCGCACCAGCCACGCCATGGACACGAAGCAGGGCATCTTCACCTCCAAGGACCCGGACAAGATCGCGAGCTCCCTGCTCGAGTCGGCGCGCCGCAGCAAGACGCGCAAGACCACGCCCTACCAGTCGGCCATGTCGCTCTTGAACTTCTACGAGAACCGCGGCGGCAAGAACCTCAGCAAGAGCCGCAGGCACATCCTGGATGAGGCCAAGTCTTCCTTGCGCCACATCGCGGGCCGCGACAAGGGCCGGTCCCCGGGCCGGGGTCGCCGGAAGCGCTCCGCGAGCCGCTGACTACCGTCGCGGCGCGCTCAGTACGGGGCCTTGATCCTCTCGAACTTCATGGGATTGAAGTCGAAGAGCTCCTCGCATCTGAACAAGCCGTGCGTTCCGAGCCTGGCCGCGAACAACTTCCCTTGCGTCGCCCATACAAGCCGCTTGTCGTCGATGTCAGCCCACTCCCATGCCGAACAATCGATCGTCATGCCGGTCTTGGTATTCAGGAGGTGGTGGGTATCGAAATTCACACTGCGCCCCACGGGATGGTCGCCGGATCGCGCATGCTTTCGCAACCGCCAATGTTCCTTCACCGACTTCTCGAAGACCGTAACGTGGCCTTTCCGGCCGTCGCGAACGGTTTCCCCCATCTTCCAGCCATCTCGCTGGAGCCGGATGAAATAGACGCCCGGGCATTCGCCTCCATAAATCTCATGCCAGGGGTATTTGCCGATCCGGCTGAGCCCTGCGGAATCGTGCAGGCAGACATGTCCAAAGCCATCGTTAAGCCAGTACTCGCCGGACGACAGGAACAGTCCGCCGCCATGCCAGCAGTCACCCTTTGCATACAGCGTCTCCGCTTTCAGATAGGGGGCCCGGGAGATGGCTGTCCAGGAGCCTCGCGCTGCGGAGGTCCAACGGCCGTTCATCGCGAAGTAGATCAGACGCTTGCCATCCGGGGACAGGTCGCAGCGGCGCTCATAGATCCTTCCGTATAGCCACTGACCCAACTGGAAAGTATCCGTGCGGCGATCCCATGCGACGGTGGCCACGTGCTTGCTGGGGCCACGGCGGATGACCAACGCGGCCTTCGAGCCGCGAGCCAGGATCACATGCAGTCGCGGCGGTAAGCTCCTGCTGGGTCTAGAACCCGTTACGGACGGTGAGATCGTCCTTCCCCTGGCTTATTCCCCGCCTCTTTGACCTCTTTCAGGCACCCGAAACCGCCCTGGGCGGTGTTGGCATACATCTTGGAGCGCTTGAAGTAGTAATGGTGATTGTGGGTGTCCAGCCAGACCACCGTATCGAGGGGGCAGCGGGTCTGGGCGGTCAGTTCGTCGTTGAATAGTATCGGCGCTGGCGCGGCGGCGAAGGCTGGACTCAGAGCCAGGGTGAGCCCGATGACCATCAAAGTTCTGCGCATGGCGATCTCCTTGGACTCCCTCTTGCCAAGGATACCCTAGGTTCAGGTGATCGCGCGGATCTCCTGCAGCATGAAGGCCAGGTCGCGCCGATCCGTCTCCTGTGCAGGGAAAGGCGTCGCGGCCCGGGTCACGACTTCCAATTCGAAGGACTGAGCCCTACAGGGCAATTCCAGAGTGAACGATCCACCGGGCCGAGGCTGGGTCGACACGGGAGGCAGGCCGTCGAGGCGCGCCTCGATGCGCGCGTCCGCGGGATAATGTTCCGGGAACCGCCCTTGCAGCCGGACCGCGCGCGGCAGCTTCCCGGCGCTGAGCGCCACGCTCAGTCGCGACGATACCCACTGCCCGGCATAGGCACCTTGCACACTGCCCGTCATCTGACGCAGGCCGCCACTCAACGGCAGCCGCAGGTCGGCGAGTTCCGCTGCGACGCGCTTCTGTAGCGCTTCCTCTTCGCCCCGCAACGTGAGTTCCTGTTGCTGGTAGCGGCGTATGAGCGTGTCGCGGTCACGCAGCGCCCGACACAGTGCGCCCACGTCCTGATCGCTGAGCACGTGGTTGGCCTTGAAGTCGAGCTCCGGTGGCACCGTGCCCGCCAGCGGCGGGCCAGCAAGGGACCGGCGGCCGGCGAGGCTCATGAGCCTGCGCAGGAAACGGCGCGGATACGGAAGCCGCGGCAGGTGCGCGAGCAGCATCTCCACGCGGTTGTGGGCGAGAAGGCTTGCCAGGTACTCGCCCGTGGCACGGTTATTCGCCAGCAGGTCCGCTTCCAGACGCTGGTAATACTCGATCCAACCGTTCCGTTCCTTGAACAGCTGGGGCAGCTCCTGGCAATCGGTGCTGTCCAGCGTGCGTCCTGCCTGGAAGCGCTCCGGCAGGGGGCGCTGCACGTAGAAGGTCCCATGCACCGGGACGATCTCGTCGCGGGGACGTTCCTCGGTGTAGAGGTAGATGGAGATGCATTTGCGGGTGAGGCCGCGCTTGTCCGCCGGCAGGCGGATCTGGCGGAAGCCATGCCAGGAATGCTCGTTGGTCTCGAAGACCACGCAACGGTTGAACGTCGAGTTGAACGTCCTGATCTCGTCATGCTCCCAGTCGCGCGGGTCGGAGTGCAGCTGGATGGCGCCGCCCCATTCTTCGTGCCATTCCTTGTTCAGGTACACCAGCAGGTTGATGCGCCGGTGCAGCTTGCGCGCCTGGTCGTAGTTGAAGTCCACGTGGGCATCGAGGGCCTGGCCTTCCAGGTTCTCATGGGTGCCGCCGCCGTACATCTGCGCGTCGAAGCGCAGGTCAGGGATGCCTGTCATGGCGGACATGGCCTGCAGGAACGGCGGCGAGCTGATGTAGTCGAAGAATTCACGGTAGCGGTCGCTGATCTCGCGGAGATCCGTGCGCACCGCCTTGCGGCCGATCCGGCCGAACTCGTCCACGGCCTTGGCGGGATCGAAGGCCGGGAATTCCTCGAGCAGGATCTCGGCCCAGGCCGGTTCCAGGAAGTCCTCGATGCAAGCGTGGCGGAAGGGGCGGGCGGTGACGAATTGCTCGCGGATGCGGTCGGCGTCCGCCAATACCGGGGCCGAGATCAGGTGTCGCATCGGTCATCCGCTGTGAGGTCGTGGCGGGATTATACCGGCGCGGGGAACTTAACCGCCGGCGCGGGTGTCGCAAGTGGACCACTCTTGAGAAGGATGCTCCATGAAGTCCCTGCTCGCCATCAGCCTCGCTGCGATGATGTCCGCCGCTGCCGCCGATACCGTGACCGTGACCCCGCAACTCTTCGCGCCGGGGAGCATCTCCGGCACCCCCAGTGAGGACTGCATCAGCTTCATGCCGGATGGGACCGCGTACTACGGCATCGAGAAGTGGCCCAATTCGGTGATCGTGGAATCGCATCCGATAAAGGGCGGCTGGTCGAAACCGGTCTTGGCCCCGTTCGCCGGCGCCTGGCTGGATCATGATCCGGCGGTCTCGCCCGACGGCAAGTTCATCGTGTTCGCGTCCAACCGGCCGGCCGCTCCCGGCGGCGCACTGGTGAAGAATGCCGGCAACCTGTGGCGGGTGGACCGCAAGGGCAAGGGCTGGGGCGAGCCCTGGCGTCTGCCGGACACCGTGAACGCCACCTTGCGCACCTACGCACCCAGCATCACCGCCGACGGCAGCCTGTATTTCATCCAGCCGGGACCGGACAACCTCATGCATATCTTCCGCTCGCAGTACAAAGACGGCGCGTATCAGGCGCCGGTGCGGCAGATGGTCGGTAACCCGGCGGAGCGGCAGAAGGACCCGGGCATCGCGCCGGACGAGTCCTTGGTGGTGTTCGACGCGCCGGACCCGGCCAACAAGGACCGGGATCGCCTCTTCATCGCCTTCCGGGAAGGCGATCATTGGGGACCGGCGATGGACATGGGCGATGCGGTGAACGCGGACAACAACCCCTGGGGACCGCACATCAGCGCCGACGGCAAGACCCTCTACTACACCAGCGACCGCTCGGTGCCGGTGAACTTCCCGCGCAGCCCGGAACAGGCACAGCAGGACTTCCAGCGCCTGCAGAGCTGGGACGATGGGGAGAACAACATCTGGACGGTGGATCTCACTCCCTATATCGAGGCCCATAGAGCGCATAAGGGCTAGTGTGAACCGGTTCTCTTTTTCGGCGACATCGGGTTCCTATACTCCGAGTCTTGCCTGGAAGGGGACTTTCCATGCGCTTTTCCACAGCACTGATCGGGCTGTTCCTATTCGTGTTCCTGGTCCTGTTCCTGCATGGGATCGCACACGCCGCCGATGCGCCCGCGCCGACCGCCGCGGGCGCCATCCCTGCGAATGCCGCCGATCCACTGGGCTGCAAGCTGGTGTTCGCCGACGGCTATGCCTACGGCATCGACCACACCGGCGCCTTCGACCCCAAGGGGGACCTGGGGCCGCTGATCGGCGAGCAGGGCGAGGGTTATGGCGTGGTGGGCGCTGCCACCGACAAGAACGACGGCAACCGCGATGCCGGCTACGTGTGGCACTCGGCCGACGAGCTGATCGTCGCCTTCCGCGGCACGCTGCCGGACGTGGGCGACACCGCCGACAACTCCAAGCAGATGCTGGCCATCGAGGACTGGATCAACGACGCCAACTACACCCCGCAGGCGGATCCGAAGCTGGGACAGGTGCACGCGGGCTTCAAGGGCGCCTTCGACCAGGTGTGGCCAGCCATGCAGCAACAGATCGTGGCCTGGCAGAAGGCCGGCAAGATCGGCCCCCACACCAAGGTGTATGTGACCGGCCACAGCAAGGGCGGTGCGCTCGCCATGCTGGCGGCCCTGACGCTTACAGGAGAGAAATTGCTGCCCGTCACGGAAGTGGTGACCTTCGGCGCGCCGCGGGTGGGCGGCCCGGACTTCGCCGCCAAGTACGCGGCCGCCGGCATCAATGACGTGCGCTACGAGAACTACCAGGACCTGGTGCCGCACGTGCCGCTGAACTCGCTGGAACTGGACCTGGCGCCGCTGTTGCGGCGGCTGATCTCGCTGAAAGGCCAGCCGAACGGCGACTACGTGTCAGTCGGGAAGCTGCGCTACATCGATTCAGACGGGAGCGTCTCGACGCCGGCCGACGCGTCCGCGGAGGATGAGCTGGAGAAGAGCCGGCTCACCGACTTCGCGCCGATGATCCTGCAGTCGCCGCAGGACACGGCCGAGGCGCTGGTGGGCGCGCACAGCATCGCCCCCGATAGCGGCTATTTCAAGGCGGTGTGTGGTGCGGTACCGGCGAGCCAGTCGGTGACGAGATAGGCCCGAAATACAGACGTCAGCGGGCGATCTTGTCGACCCGATCCGGGTAGGCGATGAGCAGCACGTCGGCGGGCCGGCGGGCGAAGATGCCCACGCAGACCACGCCGGTGAGGGCGCCGATATCGGCCTCCAGCTTCGGCGGATCCACGATCCTCAGGTTGTGCACATCCAGGATGTGGTTGCCGTTGTCGGTGACGAAGCCCTGGCGCCATTCCGGCTGCCCGCCCATCTTCACCAGTTGCCGCGCCACGTAGCTGCGGGCCATGGGGATGACTTCCACCGGCAGGGGGAAGGCGCCCAGCATGTCCTTGAGCTTGGAATCGTCGGCGATGCAGACGAAACGTTTGGAGGCGGCCGCCACGATCTTCTCGCGGGTGAGCGCGCCGCCGCCGCCCTTGATGAGTTGCAGGTGGCGGTTGGCCTCGTCGGCGCCATCCACATACACGGAGACCTCGCCGGCGCTGTTCAGGTCCAGCACCGGGATGCCGAGCGCCTTCAGACGTTGGGTGCTGGCTTCGGAACTGGAGACGGCGCCTTCCAGCCGGCCTTTGATCTTGGCCAGGGCATCGATGAAGAAGTTGACGGTGGACCCGGTGCCGACGCCGACGATGGTGGCGTCATCCAGGTAGGCGAGGGCGGCTTCGGCGGCTCTCTGCTTGCGGTCTTCGGCGCTCATCTCTTGATTCCAGCCTGTGGCACGTTGTGCCACAAGCCTACCTGAAACAGCGAATTTTGGCCCCAGGCGAGGCGCAGACCGACGAGCAACCGGAGCGTACTTTCCGGTGTACGTGAGGGCGCGCCGCATGCGGTGCGCGGGCGGACAGGATGTCCGCCCTGGACCATGCGCGGAGCAGGATTGCGAAGCAGCATGGGCGAGAAGAGCGCCCGTCGCTCTCGGGCATCCTGCCCTTCCGCGACGTTAGGACATCCTGTCCGTCACGAAGCATGGGGGCAAAAGGCGCGTTTCAGATAAAAAAATGGGCCAGCTTTCGCTGGCCCATTTTTCGTAAGTAGCCTTTCGGGCTAATTACATAGGCATCATTGCTGCCTTTCTGCGGCGCTTCTTACCGCCAGCCTTCTTCTTCTTTTTACGGCCGCCGGCCTTCTTCTTCTTGCGGCGGGCGCCAGCCTTCTTGGTGGCTTTCTTCTTGCGTTTGGCAGCAACCTTGGTCTTAGCTTTCGCTTTCTTAGCCATGTTGATCCTCCCGGTTTAGATAGATAGCTATCTGTGTCTGAACACGCCCTGAGTATATACAAGAAAAAATAAATTTCCAGTTTTCAAGCAAACTTTCTTGACGACTCGACATGCGTGTGCATGGCGCGTGCACGCGTGCATGGCATGTTCGAACGCGCATGCAGCGCACTCTCGCTCACTTGGCGCGCGTCATCTTCATGATGGTGTTCCACTCCGCCGCGGTGACCGGCGTGATGGAGAGACGGTTGCCGCGACGCAGGATCTGCAGCGTCTTCAGGTCCGCGGAATCCCGCAATTCCTGCAGCAAAACCGGGTGTTTGAAGCTTTCCTTGAGTGTCACGTCCACCGCGTACCAGCGCGGCTCGGCGCGCGTGGATTTGGCGTCGTAGTACTCATCCTTGGGGTCGAACTGCGTGGCGTCCGGGTGCGCGGCGCTCGTGACTTCCATCACGCCGTAGATCCCCGGTTCCGGGCAACTGGAGTGGTAGAAGAACGCCAGATCTTTTTTTTGGAATTCGTCCCTGAGAAGGTTTCTCACCTGGTAGTTGCGCACGCCGGTCCAGCTGGCGGTGCGCTTCGGCGACTTGGCGAGGTGCTCGACGCCGAAGACGTCGGGTTCGGACTTCATCAACCAGTAGTGCATGCGTGGTTCTTCATGGAGGTGGACGTGGATAGAAGTGTTGCTCGGTCGCAACGGCCGCCAGCGGCACGTCCCAGCTTTCCGCGCTGAGCGCCGGGACTTTCTGCAGCTCATAGGCGTAGCCGATGAGGAGCGGATGCGGCTTCTCCATGTGCCGGAGGAAGCCGAAGGTGCGGTCGTAGAAGCCGGCGCCCATGCCGAGACGGTTGCCCGCCAGATCGAATCCCACCAGCGGGGTGATGACGAGGTCCATCTCCTTGGCAATGCGTCCGCCTTCCGGGAACTTGGGTTCGGGGATGCCGAAACGATTGGCGACGAGCGTGGTGTCGGGCTTGTAGGGCCGGAAGGACATGGGGCCTTCCATCGGCGGCAGCACCGGCAGGTACACCTCGCGACCGTCGGTATGCGCGCGCATCACCAGCGGCGTGGGATCGAGTTCGCCGTCCATGGCCACATACACCGCGATGCGGCGTGCCTCGCGATAGGCCGCGCTCTCGCAGAGCTTCATGGCCGCGGAGATGGCGTGCTGGAGGCGGACTTCGGGGGTGAGGGCGCGGCGGGCGGCGCGCAGCTGCTGGCGGAGCGCGTCGCGCGTCATGCCGGCAGCGGGGGGAATGAGGGGCACCTTCCGCATGTGCCGTTGAAGGCCATTCCCTTGAACCGGAGGTTCAAGTGGGACGAGCTGGGGCACTTTAGGCTTTCCGCTACGAGGCGGACTTGCACACCGTTACCGCCGAACCATGTCCCGGGGTGATGAATTAGGCTCAAGGGGTTACCCGGCCTTATATCGAACACCGCAGAAGGTACCGGCATTAAACATGCGCCCGGTGGCGGGAAGATTCAAGCTTGACAGGTCGCGCCAGGCGGGCGGCGGGGGAGCTAGTGGGGCGCGCCCAAAGCGCCTGCCAGGGCGTCATTCAGAGTCCGGATGCGGCCCAGCAGGCGTTCGTCGGCGCGCATGCCGGACGCCTTGCCCTGCAGCATCTCGTGGCAGAGGTTCAGGGCCGCCATCACGGCGATGCGGTCCACGCCCACTACCTTGCCGCTGTCGCGGATCTCCTTCATCTTGCGGTTGAGCATGTCGGCGGACTCGATGAGCGCCTCGCGCTCGTCCTCCGGACAGGCCACCTGGTATTCCTTGTCCAGCAGCCGCACGGTGACGCGTTGCATCTCCTCGCTCATGCGCTCTCCTCGAGGGCCTTGAGGCGGGAGATCATGGC
>DATIVR010000198.1:0-2584 GCA_035465695.1 Gammaproteobacteria bacterium | reverse complement strand
GCTGCGCAAGCTCACCGCCAACATCAAGCGTTCCAACACGCTGGTCATCTTCATCAACCAGATCCGCATGAAGATCGGCGTGATGTTCGGCAACCCGGAGACCACCACCGGCGGCAACGCGCTCAAGTTCTACTCCTCGGTACGCCTGGACATCCGCCGCATCGGCGCCATCAAGTCCGGGGAGGAGGTCATCGGCAGCGAGACCCGCGTGAAGGTGGTCAAGAACAAGGTGGCGCCGCCGTTCAAGGTGGCGGAGTTCGAGATCCTCTACGGCAAGGGCATCTCCCGCGCCGGCGAGATCATCGAGCTCGGTGTGACCCACGAGTTCGTGGAGAAGTCGGGCGCCTGGTACAGCTACAAGGGCAAGAAGATCGCCCAGGGCAAGGAAGGCGCCCGTGATTACCTGGAACAGAATCCCGAGGTGATGGCGGAGATCGAGGCCAGCATCCGCGAGAAGCTGGTGCCGAAGAAGGCAGCGGGCGCGCCCCTGGCGGCCGTCAGCGAAGACGACAGTGAGCCTGCTGAAACCGAAGAGACCTGATGAGGCGGCGGCCCGCGACCCGGCCAGGGTGCGGGCCAAGGCCTTGGGGTTGCTGGCCCGGCGCGAGCATTCCGCCGGGGAACTTCGGACTAAGCTCATCGAACGAGGCTATGAGAGCACCGCCGTGGAGGCGGTGCTCTCGTCTCTGCAGGCCCAGAAGCTCCTCTCCGACGACCGCTTCGTGCAGGAGTTCGTGGCGGCCCGGGTGCGCCGGGGTTCCGGCCCCATGAGGATCCGCGAGGAACTGCGGGGCCGCGGCGTCGCCGGCGAACTGGTGGAAGAGGCGCTGGCAGGTCTCAAGGCAGGCTCGGCGGAAAGCGCCGCCGCGGCGCGCCGCAAGCGCTTCGGCGAAGCCCTGCCGAAGGAGATGAGCGAGCGGGCCCGGCAGGCACGCTTCCTCCAGCAGCGGGGCTTCTCCATGGACGATATCCGCAAGGCCCTGCAGGGCGACGTGGAGGACTAGAAAGGGGCCGATTTCAGCAGAAGCACCCGCTTCTCGTATTGGGCGATACGGGCGGAAGCCTCATAATATCGCCCATGATGACCAGCAACGACATCCGCTCGAGTTTCCTCAAGTTCTTCGAGTCCAAGGGTCACACGGTGGTGCCTTCCAGCCCGCTGGTGCCGGCTAACGACCCGACGCTCCTCTTCACCAACGCCGGCATGGTCCAGTTCAAGGACGTGTTCCTGGGACGGGACAAGCGCGATTACACCCGCGCCACCTCCTCGCAGCGCTGCGTGCGCGCCGGCGGCAAACACAACGACCTGGAGAACGTGGGCTACACCGCCCGCCACCACACCTTCTTCGAGATGCTGGGCAACTTCAGCTTCGGCGACTACTTCAAGAAGGACGCGGTGCTGTATTCCTGGGAGTTGCTCACGAAGGTGTGGAAGCTCCCGCCGGAGAAACTCTGGGTCACCGTGTACCACACGGACGACGAGGCCTATGACCACTGGCTGAACGATGTGGGCGTGCCGAAGGAGCGCATCGTGCGCATCGGTGACAAGCCCGGCGGCCAGAAGTATCAGAGCGACAACTTCTGGCAGATGGCGGACACCGGCCCCTGCGGTCCCTGCTCGGAGATCTTCTACGACCATGGTCCCAGCGTGCCGGGCGGGCCGCCGGGCTCACCGGAGGCGGACGGCGACCGCTACATCGAGATCTGGAACCTGGTGTTCATGCAGTTCGACCGCTCCGCGGACGGGGTGCTCACGCCGCTGCCGAAGCCCTGCGTGGACACCGGCATGGGCCTGGAGCGCGTCACCGCCGTGCTGCAGCACGTGCATTCCAATTACGAGATCGACCTGTTCCAGAAGCTGATCGCGGCGGCAGCCGAGGTGACGGGCGCCAAGGACCAGAGCAGCCCCTCGCTGCGCGTGATCGCGGACCACATCCGCGCCTGCTCCTTCCTCATCACCGACGGCGTGCTGCCTTCCAACGAAGGCCGCGGCTACGTGTTGCGCCGCATCATCCGCCGCGCCATCCGCCACGGCTACAAACTGGGGCAGGAGAAGCCCTTCTTCCACAAGCTGGTGAAGGCCCTGGACCGGGAGATGGGCGGCGCCTATCCCGAGTTGCACAAGGCGGCCTCCCATGTGGAGAAAGTGCTGCTGCAGGAAGAGGAGCGCTTCGCCGAGACACTCGATCAGGGCATGCGCCTGCTTGAGAGCGCCATCAAGGACCTGAAGGGCAGCACGCTTTCCGGTGAGACGGTGTTCAAGCTCTACGATACCTACGGGTTCCCGGCGGACCTCACCAACGACATCGCCCGTGAGCGCGGCCTCACCATCGATGAGACCGGTTTCGAGCGGGAGATGGAATCGCAGCGCGACCGCGCCCGTTCCGCCAGCAAGTTCGGCGCGGAATATGGCCAGGACGTGGCCATCGAAGGCGAGACCGCGTTCAAGGGTTATGAGCACTTGGCTCACAAGGGCAAGGTGACGGCGCTGTTCCGCGGCAAGGATGCGGTGCAGGCGCTCAAGGCCGGCGAGCAGGGCATGGTGGTGCTGGACCAGACGCCGTTCTACGCGGAATCCGGCGGC
>DATIVR010000197.1:0-5245 GCA_035465695.1 Gammaproteobacteria bacterium | reverse complement strand
ATGAGGGTCTCCTGAGCTATGGTGTCGGCGATGCCCAACAGTAAACCGGAGGCCCCGGGCTTGGGAAGCAGGCCGACCACGGCGCTGGCGGCGCGACTGGATGCGTTCCTCATGGAACGCACTCCGGCATCGCCCGTCTGGCATGCGCTGGGGGAGGGCGTGGGCGGCAGGCGTTGGCGCCTGGAACAGGAGCATCAGATCTGGTTCCTCAAGACCGGCGATGCGGAACTCCTGGCGGCGGAAGCGGACGGGCTCCTGGGCCTGGCGGGCGCCGGCGCGCTGCACGTGCCGCATGTGGAGGACCATGGCGCGATCGAAGGCGAAGGCTTCCTGCTTCTGGAGTGGCTGCCGCTCGCGAACGCCGGATCGGGGTCTGCGGCACGTCTGGGCGAAGCACTGGCCCGGCAGCATCTGCAGCACCGGGCACAGTTCGGCTGGCACCGGCACAACTTCATCGGCGCCACGCCGCAGTTCAACCGGGAGAGCGATGATTGGGTGGACTTTTTCCGGCAACAGCGCCTCGGATTCCAGTTGCAGCTCGCGGCGGAAGATGGCCATCGCGGCAGGCTGCAGGAGCTGGGTGCGGAACTGATGGCGGCTTTGCCGCGGTTCTTCGCCGGCTATAAGCCTCATCCCGCGTTGCTGCATGGCGACCTGTGGGGCGGTAACTGGGGCGTCCTCCAGGACGGCGGCCCAGTGGTATTCGATCCCGCCGTGTATTGCGGCGACCGGGAGAGTGATCTCGCCATGACCGAGTTGTTCGGCGGCTTCCCGCAAGAGTTCTACGCCGCCTACCGGCTGCACGCGCCGCTCGATCCCGGTTATCCCGTCCGCCGGGATCTCTATCAGCTCTACCACGTCCTGAACCACCTGAACCTGTTCGGCGAGGGTTATCTCGGCCAGGCGCTGTCACTGATGCAACGGCTTCTGTCTCAGCTGAGATAGCAGACTGCGGCAAAGTGGAGTGCCGCGCGCCGATTCAGGCGCGCCGCCTGAATCGGAGTAAGCAAAACGGCGGTCTCGCGACCGCCGTTCATTTACACGAAGCCCCGCTTCTGCAGGCTCATTCGTGCCCTTCCGGCGGATACGCCGGCAATTTCGGTGGCGGTGCCGGCAGGTTCAGCGGGTGCGCCTTGATCTTGTCCATCAAGTACTTCACGGCGGCGTCGAGCTGGGCGTCCTTGCCCTTCTGCAGGTCGCCCGGCAGGTCATCCACCTCCATGTCCGGGTCCACACCGTGGTTCTCGATGACCCATTGGGAGTCGAGCCCGTATTGGGTGCCTTCCGGTACGGTGATGTAGCCGTTGTCCAGCAGCGGCCAGTCGCCGCGGATACCACGCACGCCGCCCCAGGTGCGCATGCCGATGAGCGGTCCCAGCCCGTACTTGCGGAAGTAGAACGGGAAGATGTCGCCGTCGGAGGCCGAATAGGCGTTGATCAGGCACACCTTATAGCTGTTGGACAGCACCGGCGGATCGGTCTCGGGCACGCCCTGGCGGTTGGTCTCCATGCCGGCCAGGATTCGGCGCAGGCGCTCCAGCAGGATCTGGTCGATGAAGCCGCCGCCGTTGAAGCGGTCATCGATGATCAGGCCCTGCTTGTCGATCTGCGGGTAGAACTGATCGATGAACTGCTTCATGCCGTTCGCGCCCATGTCGTCCAGATAGATGTAACCCACCTGGCCGCCGGATGCCTTGTCGACCACTTCCCGGTTGTGCTTGATCCAGTCGTCCTGGCGCAGGTTCAACTCGTCATGGATGGTGCCGACGGTGACATCGTGCTTGCCCTTGCCGTCGGCATCGTCCGCCACGGTCAGGGTCACCGTCTGGCCGCGGGTGCCGACGAACAGGCTGTAGATATCGGTGGGTGCCTTCAGGTCGTGGCCGTCCACGGCCAGGATGTAGTCACCCACTTGCACGTCGACGCCCGGTACCGCCAAGGGCGCCGTGAAGTCGTGACGGGTGTTGTCACCGGTGTATATCTTGGAGATGAAATAACGGCCGGACCGGGCGTCCAGGCCGTAGTCCGCTCCCAACAGGCCGGTGGCTACCAACTGTCGCTCGTCGGCGTTGTCGCCTCCGCCGACATAGGTGTGGGAGTTGGACAGCTCGCCGATGACCTCGCCGATGAGGTAAGTGAGATCCTCGCGGCTGCCTACCAGCGGCAACAGCCTGGCGTAGCGGCTCTGAACCTCATCCCAGTCGACGCCATTCATCTCGCGGTTCACGAAGAAGTCCCGATCCAGTCGCCAGGCCATGTGGAACATCTCGGCCCATTCCTGCTTGGGATCGATGCGCGTCAGCATGTGCGAGGTGTCGAGGATGCTCGGCTTCTCGTCGCCGCCGTCGGTGGCCATGAAGCCCAATTTGCCTTCCGGCGTCTGCACCAGCGCGGTCTTGCCGTCGGCGGAGAGCGCATAGGCCCCGATGTCGGCGATGAGGGTCTTGTCCTTGCGCTTGTCGATGTCGAAGGTGTGCAGGGCGCCGCGCTCGCCCGGCAGCGGCCCCTCGATGGTGATGTTGGGCAAGGTCAGATACAGCACGTGGCCGCCGGCGATGGCGTTGAGGCCCGCGTAGTTGTCCGCCGGGATCGGCAGTGCCACCGCGCGCCGCATCAGTCCCGGAAGATCGATGTGGATGGCCTTGTCCTTGCCGGACTTGTTGTTGTCCTTGCCATCGTCCTTGGCGGGGATGCCTTCATCGGACTTGGGGGCGAAAGGCGACGGCCCATCCTTGTCCAGGATCGCGGCATAGACACCGGTCATCTTCAGGGTGGCGATGTTGAACTCGCTCTGGCTGAAGGTGGGGTTCTCGTGGCGCGCCGACACGAAGAACAGGTACTTGCCGTCCGGATCGAAGGCCGGATTGAAGTCGCCGTCGAAGGGCGAGCTCACCGAGGTGGCTTTGGCGTCATCCAGGTTGTACAGCCAGATGCCCGGGATCTGGTTGTCACGCTGCTTGCTGTAGGCCAGCCACTCGCCATCGGGCGACCATGTGTAATCGTGGATCTCGTTGCGCGGATCTTGGTCGACCTTGGTCACTTTCTTCGACTTCACGTCCAGCCACCACAACTGGTGCTCGTTGTCGCTGAACGCCAGCTTGGCGCTGTCCCGCGACCAAACCGGCTTGTAGAAGTAGCCGGTCTTGAAACGGGTGAGCACCTGCTCGGGGCCGCCCTCGGAGGGCCGCATCGCCACCTGCTCCTCGCCGCTCGCATCAGTGACGTAGGCGATCCACTTGCCGTCGGGGGACCAGCTCGGGCTCTCTTCCTTGGCGTCGGAGCTCCGGGTCAGGTTGCGGGTGTTGCCGTGGGCCGCGGGCAGGGTGAAGAGGTCGCCGCGCGCCTGCAGCAGAGCGCGCTTGCCGTTGGGCGAGATGTCGAAGTTGGGGTCGCCGGCGGGATCGCTGCCCTGGATGTAGTGGGAGTCATCCACATATCGCACGCCGGTCTGGGTGCCGTCGTCCGGCACATCCACGGACAGCTTGTGCAGCTGCTCCGATGGCAGATCCATGACGTACAGCGAGCCACCCTGCTGGAACACGATGCCGTTGTCACCCAGGCTCGGCCAGTCGATGTCGTAGTCCGTGAAATGGGTGACCTGCCGCATCTGCTTGGTGGCGGTGTCCATGGCCCAGAGGTTGAAGCGGTGGTCCGCGCCCCGGTCCGAGGCCACATAGATGGTCTTGCCGTACCACATGGGGTCCAGGTCCGCGCCCTTGGAGTCGATGGCGAGCTCATCGCTGCCGGTCGCGAAATTGTGGATCCAGGCGTTTTGGTGCATGCCGCCGGTGTAGCGCTTCCAGGTGCGGAAGTTCGTGAAGATGCGGTTATAGACGATGGATCTTCCGTCCGGGCTCCAGCTGAACACGCCGCCCTTGTCGAGCGGCATCAGTTTCTCCTCGCCGCCGGTGACCGGCACGGTGAAGTACCGGCCGAACCAGCTGTTCATGGAGGCGCGGCGCGAGAGGAACACGATCTGTTTCGAGTCCGGCGTCCAGCCCAGCACCATGTTGTCCGGCCCCCAGCGATCCGGTGCGTCATCCACCACGTCGGAGTGGAAGGTGAGCCGGCGTGCTTCGCCGCCGCCGGCGGGGATCACGTACACGTCGGTGTTGGCCTGGTACTGTCCGGTGAACGCGATCCACTTACCGTCCGGCGAGTAGCGCGGCATCATGTCGTAGCCGGCCTCGGAGGTGAGCCGTGAAGCCGTGCCGCCGTTGCGGGAGACTTCCCACAAGTTTCCGTGCGCCTCGAACACCACGGTGTCGCCGTGCAGGGTCGGGAAGCGCGCAAGCGTCTGATCCGCGTGGGCGCGGGCCGCCAGCGTGACGCCGAGCCCCAAAGTTGCAGCCCAAGCAAGCTTGCGCAAGGAAAGGGATCGGGACATATCAAGACTCCTTAGACTTGAAGCGGAAAGGCGCATGCCAGCGAGGCATGCCGGGCGTCGTGCCAGTTGAGTCCCGGCCATGACTTCCGGGTTCCTGCGGGCGACCGGTTCCGCATCCTGGCGCGTGGACGGGGGGCCGTCAAACCAGTGGCTACTGCGTCGCGGGCTGGGTTATCCTGTGCGCGGTTTTTGACCATATCCCGGGCCAGGGGTTCCGGGACCACCATCCAGGAGTATCAGCATCATGCGTCAAGGTTTCATCGCCGCCGCGGCATTCGCGGCCGGCTTGTCGCTGCTTTCCCCGGCTAACGCCGCCACCAAGAGTCACTCGGCTTCCGCCGCCGGTCCCAAGATCGCGGTGGTGGACCTGCAGCAGGCTGTGGCTCGCTCGCAGCGCGGTTCCGAAGCCGCCAAGCTTCTGAAGCAGAAGCAGGACGACCTGCAGGCCCAGGCCACCGATCTGGCGGACAAGCGCAAGGCACTCAAGGATCAGCTCGACAAGGCTGACGCCAAGTCCTCGAATTATGCGACGCTGCAGAAGCAGTATCAGGATGCGGACCAGGCCTTCCAGGCGTATGTGACCGATGCCCGCCAGCTGCTCCAGCAGCGTCAGGCCGAGTTGCTGCAGCCCATCCAGGACGAGCTGCAGACCGTGGTGCCGCAGTTCGTGAAGGACCAGCACATCGACATCCTGCTGGTGCGCGGCGCCGGCGTGCTGACCGCCAGCGAGGCCTACGACAAGACCGCGGAGCTCACCGCGGCCATGGACAAGGACTGGGCGCAGATGCAGAAGGCCCAGGCCACCGCGCCGGCGACCCCGGCCCCCGCCGCCGGCACCAAGCACTGACCTGAGACTTC
>DATIVR010000196.1:0-32471 GCA_035465695.1 Gammaproteobacteria bacterium | reverse complement strand
CCCTCGATTGTCCTGATAGTGCCGGCCATATGAAAGAACTGCCTGAAAACACGTCTTTTGTTCCCTGGCTGCGTTGCAGCCGCCGTCACCGTCCTCACGTACTAAAGAGTACGCTCCGGGGGCTCGGGCGTCTGCGCCTTGCCAGAAAACACAATCCGCAGTTTTCAGGCGCGTAGCAGGGTTGATAAGACGAATATTCTAACTGATTAGTCGGGTGTGACGTACTCGACGACTTCTAGACCAAACCCAGAGATGCCATGCATCTTCTTGGGCTGGCTGAGCACGCGCATGCGGGTCACGCCCAAGTCCAGGAGGATCTGCGCGCCGACGCCGTAGGTGCGCAACTCAGTCGCCGCAGCCGGACCTTCGGCCCGGGAGGCACCGCCGGTCTTGAGACTCTCCACGATGGCGCCAGGCTCCTCCGGCTGCCGCAGGATCACCAGCACGCCACCTTCCTGGGCGATCCGCTGCAGTGCCTTGCGCAGCGGCAGCCCCAGGTTGTCCCAGCGGACACCCAGCATGTCACCCAGGGTGTCCTGGAGGTGCACGCGCACCAGCGTAGGCTTGCCGGGTTCGAGCTTCCCGGACGTGAGCGCCAGGTGCATCGCCTTGCTGACCCGGTCCTCGTAGGCGACGAGCTGGAATTCACCGAATTCGGTGGGCACGCGGCGTTCCGCCACCCGTTGCACCGTCGTCTCCTTCTCGATGCGGTAGCGGATGAGGTCGGCGATGGTCCCGATCTTCAGCTTGTGTTCAGCGGCGAACTTCTCCAGATCGCCGCGGCGCGCCATGCTGCCGTCCTCGTTGAGGATCTCGACGATCACCGCTGCCGGTTCGAGACCCGCGAGCCGCGCCAGGTCGCATCCCGCCTCGGTGTGGCCGGCGCGCGTCAGCACGCCACCCGGCTGGGCCATGAGCGGGAAGATATGGCCTGGTTGCTTCAGGTCCTCGGGCTTGGCATCCGGCTTCACCGCGGTGCGCACCGTATGCGCGCGGTCGTAGGCGGAGATGCCGGTGGTGACGCCCTCGGCCGCCTCGATGGAGACGGTGAAGTTGGTGGTGTGATTGGCGTCAGTGTCGCTCACCATCAGGGGGAGCCGAAGCTGGCGGCAACGCTCCCGTGTGAGCGTGAGGCAGATCAGGCCGCGCCCATAGCGCGCCATGAAGTTGATGTCCTCGGGGCGGCATTTCTCTGCCGCCATGATGAGGTCGCCCTCGTTCTCGCGATCCTCGTCGTCCATGATCACGACCATGCGGCCGGCGGCGAGTTCGGCCAGTATCTCCTCCACGCCGTTGAGCTTGCTCACGGTGCGCGCTCCCCGAGCATCCGCTCCACATAACGCGCCACCACGTCTACCTCGAGGTTCACGCGGGTCCCGGGCTGGTAGCTGGCGAAGATGGTGTGGGTCATGGTGTGGGGGATGATGTTCACGTCGAACACGTCATTGTAGATGGCATTCACCGTCAGGCTCACGCCGTCGACGGCCACGGAACCCTTGTGGGCGATATAGCGCTTGATGGTCATGGGCACCTGGATGTCGAAGCGCACCGAGCGGGCATCCTCGCGCCGGGACTTCACGAGACCGACCCCGTCCAAATGTCCACTCACCAGATGTCCACCCAGCGGCGAGGCAAGGGTGAGGGACTTCTCAAGGTTCACCGGCGAGCCGGTCGTCAGGTTGCCCAAGGTCGTGAGTCCGAGGGTCTCGCCGGAAACATCGGCATCGAAGCCGCGGTCCCGCTTCTCGATGACCGTGAGGCAGCAGCCGCTCACGCAGATGCTGTCGCCTACCTTCACATCCTGCATCGGCAGTTCGCCGGCGGCGATAGACAGGCGCAAGTCGCCGCCTTGCGGCAATAGAGCCTCCACTTCTCCGACCGCCTGGATGATCCCTGTGAACATCCCTCAGGCCTTGGGCCGCAGGATGAGCCGCAGGTCCGGGCCGAACATGCGCGCATCCACGATGTCCAGGCCGCGGCGTTCTTCCATGGAACTGATCTCAGGCAGGCTGAACATGCCGCGGGCCTTGTCGCCCAGGAGACTCGGGCACATATAGAGGATGAGCTCGTCCACCAGCCCGGCCTCCAGGAGCGCGCCATTCATGCCGGCGCCCGCCTCCATCAACACCTCGTTGCACTCAAGCTCGGCGAGCGTCTCCAGGATGGCCTTGAGGTCCATGAAGCCGCGCCGCTCGGGGAACACCTGGATGTTGGCGCCGATGGCGTTCAGCGCCTCATGCTCCTCGGGGTCGTCCACGCCCGTGGCGATGAACACCAGGTCCGGATTGAGCTTGAACACGTTCGCATCCAGAGGCGTGCTGAGATTGGTGTCGACGATCACCTTCTTCGGCTGGCGCCATTCGCCCGGCAGGCGCACCGTGAAAGTCGGGTCGTCGGCCAGTAACGTGCCTATGCCGGTGAGCACCGCAGAGCTGCGCGCGCGCCAGCGATGCACGTCCTCGCGGGAAGCATCGCTGCTGATCCACTTGCTCTGGCCGTTGGTGAGCGCGGTACGCCCATCCAGGCTGGCGGCCAGCTTGCTCCGCACCCACGGCCGGCCTCGGGTCATGCGGCTGATGAAGCCGGGATTGAGCGCCCTGGCCTGCGCGCCCATCAGGCCCTCATCGACCCGGATGCCCGCGGCCTTCAGCTTGTCGAAGCCCTTGCCGGATACCTGCGGATTGGGGTCGGTCATGGCGGCCACCACGCGCGCCACGCCCGACTTCGCCACCGCGTCGGCGCAGGGCGGCGTCTTTCCCTGGTGCGCGCAGGGCTCCAAGGTCAGGTATAAGGTTGCGCCCCGAGCCGCCTCGCCGGCTTCCTCCAGCGCCAGTACCTCCGCATGGGCTTCTCCCGCCCGCTTGTGGAAGCCGCGGCCGACGATGCGGCCGTCCTTGACCACCACCGCGCCCACGCGCGGATTGGGATCGGTGGTATAGAGTCCCAGCTCTGCGAGACGCAAGGCCTCGCTCATATGACGGCTGTCTTCGGCGTTGAAATCGCTCATGGACTACTTCTTCTTGTCTTCCGGCAACAACGGTATCTGTTCACGTTCCAGAGCGGCCCGGGCCGACTCTCCCTGCAACCGCTCGATCTCCTCGCGGAACTCGTTCACGTCCTGGAAGCTGCGGTACACGGAGGCGAAGCGGACATAGGCCACTTCGTCCAGCACCTTCAGCTCCTCCATCATCCATTCGCCGAGCTGTCGCGACTTCATCTCGCGCTCGCCTGCCACCTGCAGCTTGTGGATGACGCGGGCCAGCGCCTCCTCCATGGCCTCGGTGCTGACCGGGCGCTTCTCCAGCGCGCGGGTCATCCCCGAGCGCAGCTTCTGTTCGTCATAGGGCTCGCGGGTACCGTCGTTCTTCACGATGCGCGGCATCACGAGCTCGGCACTCTCGAAGGTGGTGAAACGTTCGCCGCATTTCTCGCACTCGCGGCGGCGACGCACCTGCTGCCCCTCGCCTGCCAGGCGCGAATCTATAACCTTTGTATCTTCATGGTTACAGAATGGGCAATGCATAGATCAGAACTTCACGGCGCCGCCATAGACCGGATGCTTCTTGCACAGCGCCAGCACCTTCTGTTTGGTGTCGGCGATGACTTTCTCGTCGCCCATGTGGTCGAGGATGTCGGCGATCCAGCCGGACAGTTGCCGGAACTCCGCTTCCTTGAAACCGCGGGTGGTGGACGCCGGACTGCCGAGACGCAGGCCGGAGGTCACCATGGGCGGACGCGGATCGTTGGGCACCGCGTTCTTGTTCACGGTGATGTTGGCGGCATGCAATGCCGCGTCCGCATCCTTGCCGGTGATGTCCTTGCGCACCAGGTCCAGCAGGAAGAGATGGTTGTCGGTGCCGCCGGACACCACGTCATAGCCGCGCTTCATGAGTTCATCGGCCATGGCACGGGAATTCTCCAGCACCTGCTTCTGGTAGGTCTTGAACTCCGGTTGCAGCGCCTCGAGGAAGGCGACCGCCTTGGCGGCGATGACGTGCATCAAGGGACCACCTTGGGTGCCGGGGAACACCGTGGAATTGAGCTTCTTCTCGATCTCCTCGTTGGCACGCGCGAGGATGAGGCCGCCGCGCGGACCGCGCAGGGTCTTGTGGGTGGTAGTGGTGGTGACGTCGGCGATCTGCACCGGATCGGGATAGAGTCCCGCCGCCACCAGCCCCGCCACGTGCGCCATGTCCACGAAGAGATAAGCACCCACCGAGTCGGCGATGGTGCGGAATTTCTGCCAGTCGATGCGGCGGCTGTAGGCGGAGAACCCCGCCACGATCATCTTCGGCTTGTGCTCGTCCGCGAGCTTCTGCACCTGCCCGTAGTCGATCTCGCCGGTCCGGGTATCGATGCCGTATTGCACCGCATTGAAGAACTTGCCCGAGAGGTTCACCTTGGCACCGTGGGTGAGGTGACCGCCGTGGGCCAGGCTCATGCCCAAGATGGTGTCGCCGGCCTTGAGCAGCGCGAAATAGACCGCCGCGTTGGCCTGGGAACCGGAATGGGGCTGGACGTTGGCGTAAGCGGCACCGAACAGCTTCTTGGCGCGTTCGATGGCCAGGCGTTCGGCCACGTCCACGTACTCGCAGCCGCCGTAGTAGCGCTTGCCGGGATAGCCTTCCGCGTACTTGTTGGTCATCACCGAGCCTTGGGCAGCCAGCACCCGCGGGCTCACGTAGTTCTCTGAAGCGATGAGCTCGATGTTCTCCTCCTGGCGGCGCAACTCGTGGCGCAAGGCGTCATGGAGTTCGTCGTCGAACCCGGCGATCTGCATATCAGGGGTGAACATCAGGGAAGCTCCGCGGCAGGTGATCCAGCGGCGGCTATTTTACAGGAGTGCCCTAGGCGGTCAAAAAAGCATCAAGTACGGCGTTCCAGCCCAAGGCGATGTTCGTGCGGTTATAACCGCCTCCGCCCATGCCGACGATGCGGCCGTGCCCCAGCTCCTCGGCCAGGATGCAGAGCCGTCTGGCCGCATGGGCGTGCGCCGCCGGCGTGAAGCGCAGATGGGTGATGGGATCGCCTGCGATGCTGTCTGCTCCGCACTGGAACAGGATGAACTCGGGCTTTCCCGCCCTCAGGTAGTCCTCCACTCGCGCCCAGGCACGCTGGAATTCGTCATCGCCAGCGCCAGGCGGCAGCGGCAGGTTGAGCTTGGTGCCCTGTGCCGGGCCAGTGCCAGTCTCCTCGGCAGAACCCGTGCCGGGATAGAGGAAACGTCCGTCTTCGTGCAGGTCAGCGAACAGCAGATCGGGATCGTTCTCGAACGAGTAGAACACTCCGTCGCCATGGTGCGCGTCGATATCGACATAGGCGACGCGTCTTACGCCATGCACGCGGCGCAACTGTTCCACCGCCACGCCGATGTCGTCCAGCACACAGAAGCCCGCCGCATGGGCGCGGGCAGCGTGGTGCAGGCCGGCGATGGGCACGAAGGCCCGCTGCCACTCCCCCTCCATCACTCCCTCGACGGCGTTCAAGGTGGCACCCACGACCTCGCAAGCCGCCTCATATATACCTTGCTGTGCCGGCGTATCACCTTCGTCCAGATAGCCGTCACCCCGGTGGCTCTGTTCCTCCGCGAACCCGAGGAAGTCACGGGAATGAAACATCTCCAGCTGCGAGCGCTTGGCGGGAGCCACAGCGATCGCATGCACGCGCTTGTCGAAGCCTCGCGCCACGCTTTCGCGCCAGAAGGCGCTGAAGCGGTCGTGGCCGAAGGGATGGCCCTCGCCGAAGCCGTAGTGCGCCTGCCGCGGGTCGTGGCATACACCTACCTTGAGCAGGGAATCCGTCATTTGACACGCGCCTCCGTTTCGAGCCAGGTGTATTATGGACTCCAGCCCTTCCGGCCGCATTCCAATAATGAACGAAGTCCCAACCACACCGCTGCAGGTCGGTTGGCGCGAATGGGTCGCGCTGCCTGAACTCGGCATCAAACGCATCAAGGCCAAGATCGACACCGGTGCCCGCACTTCGTCGCTGCATGCCTTCGCGGTGGTGATCTTCAACGAGGACGGCGTGCGCAAGGTGCGCTTTGGCCTGCATCCACGCCAGAACTCGAACACGCCGGAACGCTTCTACGAAGCCGAGGTGATCGAGGAAGACCGCTGGGTCACGGATTCCGGCGGCCATCGCGAACAGCGCCCGGTGATTCGCACGACGCTCACCGTCGGCACCGTGAGCTGGCCCATCGAGGTGACACTTGCCTCCCGTGACAGCATGCGCTTCCGTCTGTTGTTGGGACGCAGCGCCATCCAGGGCCATCTCACCATCGATCCTTCCGCCTCCTACATGACCGGCAAACGCAGCCGGCCCCGCAAGACAGAGTTCAACGAAGAGCGCACATGAAGAGACGTCTCAAGATCGCCATCCTCTCGCGCAACACCCGCCTCTACTCCACCAAACGACTGGTGGAGGCGGGCATCAAGCGCGGTCATGACATGTACGTGATCGATCCGTTGCGCTGCTACATGAACCTGGCGACCGACAATCCGGAGATCCACTTCAAGGGCCGCAAGCTGGACGGCCTGGACGCGATCATCCCCCGCATCGGCGCTTCGGTGACGTTCTACGCCACCGCCATGCTGCGCCAGTTCGAGATGACCGGCGTTTTCACGCTCAACGACTCGGACGCGATCGTGCGTGCCCGCGACAAACTGCGTTCGCTGCAACTCCTGTCGCGCTCCGGCATCGCGATGCCGGTGACCGGCTTCGCCCACGCGCCTGACGACACCGAGGACCTGATGAAACTCGTGGGCGATGCCCCGGTCATCATCAAGCTCACCGAAGGCTCCCAGGGCCAGGGGGTGGTGCTGGCGGAGACTCGTCAGGCGGCGGAGAGCGTGATCGACGCGTTCCGCGGCCTGAACGCGCACTTCCTGGTGCAGCGCTTCGTGAAGGAGGCCCAAGGCGCCGACCTGCGCTGTTTCGTGGTGGGCGACAAGGTGGTGGCGGCCATGAAGCGCCAGGCCCGCCGCGGCGAGTTCCGCGCCAACCTGCACAAGGGCGGCAGCGCCGTCGAAGTGAAGCTGAGCGCCAAGGAACGCGACATGGCGATCCGGGCCGCAGAGATCATCGGTTTGAACGTCGCCGGCGTGGACATCATCCGCTCGGCCCACGGGCCCCTGATCCTGGAGGTCAACTCCTCTCCGGGCCTGGAGGGTATCGAGGCTGCCAGCAAGAAGGACATCGCCGGCGAGATCGTCGGCTTCATCGAGAAGAACGCACGCAAGCGCAAGCCCCGCAACGGCAAGAACGGCGCCTAAACCTGCTTTCGCAGATATAATCTGCGTCCCTAATCTGCCCCAGTCCCAACCGAGCCATGGCCCAATACATATATACGATGCACCGGGTCGCCAAGGTGGTGCCCCCGAAGCGCGAGATCCTGCGCAACATCTCCCTGTCGTTCTTCCCCGGCGCCAAGATCGGCGTGCTGGGCCTGAACGGCTCCGGCAAATCCACCCTGCTCCGGATCATGGCCGGCGTGGACACCGAGATCAACGGCGAGGCCCATGCCCTGGCCGGGACCAAGATCGGTTACCTGCCGCAGGAGCCGCAGCTCGACCCCGCCAAAGATGTGCGTGGCAACGTCGAGAGCGGCATGGGCGAGATCGTGGAAGCCAAGGCCAAACTCGAGGCGGTGTATGCGGCCTACGCGGAGCCGGACGCGGACTTCGAGAAGCTGGCTGTCGAGCAGGCGCGTCTCGAGAACATCATCCAGGCCGCCGGCGCCACTAACCTGGATCATGTGCTGGACGTGGCCGCGGAAGCCCTGCGCCTGCCGCCCTGGGACGCGGACGTGACCAAGCTCTCCGGCGGCGAACGCCGCCGCGTGGCCTTGTGCCGCCTGCTGCTGTCGAAGCCAGACATGCTGCTGCTGGACGAGCCCACCAACCACCTGGACGCCGAGTCGGTGGCCTGGCTGGAGCGTTTCCTGCAGGAGTATCCCGGTACGGTAGTCGCGGTCACCCACGACCGTTACTTCCTGGACAACGTCGCCGGCTGGATCCTGGAACTGGACCGCGGACACGGCATCCCCTGGCAGGGCAACTACTCCTCCTGGCTGGAGCAGAAGGAGAAACGCCTCGAGATCGAAGAGAAGCAGGAGACCGCCCACATCAAGGCCATGAAGGCCGAGCTGGAGTGGGTGCGCACCAATCCCAAGGGCCGCCATGCCAAGAGCAAGGCGCGCCTGGCCAAGTTCGAGGAATTGTCATCGACGGAATTCCAGAAGCGCAACGAGACTCAGGAACTCTACATCCCACCGGGCCCGCGGCTGGGCGAGCTGGTGGTGGAAGCCAAGGGCCTCAAGAAATCGTTCGGTGACCGGCTGTTGTTCGACGACCTGAACTTCAACCTGCCGCAGGGCGGGATCGTGGGGATCATCGGCCCGAACGGCGCCGGCAAGACCACGCTGTTCCGCATGATCACGGGAGGCGAGAAACCGGACGCCGGCGAGATGCGTATCGGCCCCAGTGTCAAGATCGCCTATGTGGACCAGAGCCGCGATGCCTTGCGCGACGGCAAGACCGTATGGGAGGAGATCAGCGACGGCCAGGACCTCATCACCGTCGGCAGCTATGCCACACCGTCTCGCGCCTACGTCGGCCGCTTCAACTTCCGCGGCACCGACCAGCAGAAGATGGTGGGCCAGCTCTCGGGCGGCGAGCGCAACCGCGTGCACCTTGCCAAGGTGCTGAAGGCCGGCGGCAACGTGCTCATGCTCGACGAGCCCACCAACGACCTGGACGTGGAGACGCTGCGCGCGCTTGAAGAAGCCGTGCTGGCCTTCCCGGGCTGCGCGGTCATCATCTCCCACGACCGCTGGTTCCTGGACCGCGTGGCCACCCACATCCTCGCCTTCGAGGGTGACAGCAAGGTGGTTTGGTTCGAGGGCAACTACGCGGACTACGAGGCCGACCGCAAGCGCCGACTGGGCGCGGATGCCGACCAGCCGCACCGGCTCAAGTACAGAAGGTTGAAGGACTGAAGCAGAAGACGGCGCCGCAAGGCGCCGTTTTCAATTTGATGAGACGTACTTCTCACGGCGCAGATTCGTGTTGTCGAATCCCGCTGCCTTGAGACGTTCCACCGCCGTGTCGATCATGTCCGGGTTGCCGCAGAGATACACGATGTCCTTCTTGGGGTCCGGATTCAGCTCCATCAGGTGTTCCTGCACATAGCCCTTGCGCTCATGGGCCTGGGGCGGGTCCGACACCCGGCGGCTGTAGTTGGCCACGAATTCGAAACCCGGATTCTCCCGGGCGAACTCGATGAAGTCGCCGCCGAACAGGAGCTCATCAGGCCCGCGCACGCCCAGCATCACCACTGCGGTGTGCTTCTTCTCCCCGATCAACACCTTCAGTTGCGGCAGCATGGCGCGGTAAGGCGATACGCCCGTGCCGGTGGCGATGAGCAGATAACGGGACGGCGGATCCTCGCGCAGCACGAAACGGCCGAAGGGCCCGGTCGCATTGACCTCATCACCCGGTTGTAGCGAGAACAGTATGCCGGTGGCACGGCCGCCCTCCACTTCCGTCACAGCGATCTCCACATCGCCGCCACTGCCGGGGATCGTGGCCACGCTATAGCTGCGGCGCAACTCGCCGCTGTCATGGGGCAGATGCAGCGTGATGAATTGCCCCGGGATGTAAGTGAAGGGTTGGCCATCGGCGCGGCGGAAAGTCATCTGCAACACCCGCGGGGTGATCATGCGACTCTGCTGCAGGATGAATTTGAATTTTTCGTGGCTCATGGAAGGCAGGGTAAGAGGTCAGAGGCGTTTAAACCGCGCACTTTTTACCATATCTGAGGCCATAAGCCGAGCCCTCAAGCTAGTATCTAGGGCCCCGACGGAGGATTTCCCCATGCGTAAATGGATACTTTCTTTGCTGGCGACCGCTGCCATGGTCGTCTCATCTGCCGCGTCATCCGCCCCGGATAACGGCATCGATGCTGCCCTGCACCAAGCGGTGGCTGGGAGCTGGCGATCCGCGGCTCACAAGGATCGCGACCGGTACCGCCATCCTATAGAGACGCTGGGGTTTTTCGGCCTGAGGCCGGACATGACCGTGGTGGAACTGGCGCCCGGCGGCGGCTGGTACACCGAGATCCTGGCCCCGGTGTTGAAGGACCATGGCCACCTCATCGAGGCCGCCGGCAAGACCACCGGTAAGTTCGCCGACATGCTGCAAGCCAACAAGGCGCAGTTCGGCGACGTGAAGCTCGTGGAGTTCTCACCACCCCGCAAGACCGATCTCGGTCCAGCCGGCTCTGCCGACATGGTGCTGACCTTCCGCAACACCCACGACTGGCTCAACGACAGTGAAGCCGAGCTGGATTCGGTTTTCGAGGCTGCGTTCAAGGTACTGAAGGCGGGAGGCGTGTTCGGCATCGTGGAGCATCGCGCCCGCCCCTACAGTGACGCCAAACAGTCCGCCGCCGCGCTGCACCGCATCCCCGAGGACTACATGATCGAGATGGGCTTGAAGCACGGTTTCCAGTTGGCCGGTGCCTCCGAGATCAATGCCAATCCGAAGGACGATGAGAGCGAGAACGTGCACAGGCTCCTGCCGGACCTGATGGGTGGCGATCCCAAGCTCAAAGCCATCGGCGAGAGCGATCGCATGACCCTCAAGTTCGTGAAACCCAAGCAATGAGCCGCGTCATGAAGCTCGTGCACCTCGGCCTGATCGCCTTTTCCCTATTCACTTGTTCCGCGCTTGCGGCGCCAGCGCCGTCCGACGCGAGCGGCGTCGACGCCGCCCTCGGCAAGGCCATGGCAGGCTCCTGGCGCGAGCCTGCCAACGTAGCACGCGACAGGTACCGGCATCCGCGAGAGACCCTGGAGTTCTTCGGCCTGACCCCGGACATGACCGTGGTCCAGCTCTGGCCCAGTGCCGGCTGGTACACGGAGATCCTGGCGCCGGTGCTGGGCGGCCACGGCCAGCTCATCGACGCCGCGTTGCCGGCGAAAGGTTATGGCGAATCTGACGGCACCGTCAGATATCTGGCGAAGCTAAAGGCCGATCCAAGCGTGTACGGCAAGGTGAAGGTCATCGACTTTGCGCCGCCTTCCGAGATGGACCTGGGCGCGCCGGGATCCGCTGACATGGTGCTCACCTTCCGCAACGCACACAATTGGGAGGCCGAGCATCAGTTGCCGGCGGTTTTCCAGGCAGCGTTCAGGGTGCTGAAGCACGGCGGGGTGTTCGGCGTGGTGGAACATCGGGCGGCCGCGGACAAGACCGTGGACCAGACCTTCAAGACCGGCTACATGCCGGTAAGCTACGTGGTCCAGGAGGCCGAGAAGGCTGGTTTCAGGCTGGCGGCGCAGTCCGAGATCAATGCCAACCCCAAGGACAGCAAGGATTATCCGCAGGGGGTGTGGACACTTCCTCCCACATATGCGCTGGGAAACAAGGACCGCGCCAAGTTTGCCGCCATCGGCGAAAGCGACCGCATGACTTTGAAGTTCGTGAAGCCCTGAAGACCGCGTGGGCTACCTGAGAAGCAAAGGGCGCCGCAAGGCGCCCTTTGCCTGTCCGGAAAGGTCGCTCAGGTCACTTGCTGACTCCGCGGCGCTCCTGGATCACCGCCAGGAGGCGGGTGAAGACGTCGCTCAACACAGACTTGAACGCATTGAACCGGGCGTGGGTAGGTGTCCGATCCGGATACATCTCATCCAGGTACAGGCCCCAGCGCATCTCGACCTGTAGCGCAGCCACCCGCGGCATGGAGCCGTAGTGCTCGGTGATATAGCCGCCCTTGTAGGGGTTATTGCGCGCCACCGAGAGACCGGACTGGCGGAAGCCCTTCTCCACGGCGGCGGTGAGCCAGCCGGAGTTGGTCTTGCCGTCGCGATCACCTAGATAGATGTCGTGGGTGAGCGGTCCGTGCAGCAGATTGGCGCGCGACGCCACGCTGTGGCCGTCGATGAGCACCACGCCACCGAAACGGGTGATGCGGCTCTGCAACAGCTCCAGCAGGCGGGCATGGTAGGGGGCATGTACCAGGTCGCGGCGCTGCCTGATCTCCTCCTGGCCCGGCGGCTTGTGGTAAATATCTTCGCCCCAGAAAGTCTTGAGCGCGACGAAGCCTGTCTCATAGCGGCCGGGATAGAGGGGCTTGTCATCGGGTGGCCGGTTGATGTCCGCCACGAACCGGCTGTAGGTGCCGTAGATGGTGGTGATGCCCATGGACGGCAGGAAATCATACAGATGGTGCAGGTACCAGTCTGTCATGGGCAGGCTGCGGATATAGCTGGACGCGAACTCTGCCCGGATGGAGTCCGGTACATAGATGCCGGTATGCGGGATGCTCACGACCACCGGGACTTCCGTGGTGCTGGCGTCGCGGATATGGAATGACGTTATCTTCATCGTCCGTCAGAGTTCGTTCAGTCGCCTCACTGCATCGTGGAAAGTCCGGGCGCTCTCCTCCTGTCCATGGCATACGCCGGCGTGCACGCGCCGTTGGCCACCCACATAAACGTCACCGATGTCCGCGCGGCTGCCGCCGATGATGAGCGCATCCATCAGGGTATCCACATCGTGACCGCGCAGGGCCGGTGCGTCGCGCTGCAGTACCACCACGTCCGCGAGACGCCCCGGCTCGATGGCGCCGCTGGCGTGGCCCAAGGCCATCGCGCCGCCACGGCAGGCGGCGCTCCATAACGGCACACCGAGGCCTGCGCCCGTGGCGAGACGCGCGCGACGCTCCTTCTTCAGACGCTGGCCGTATTCCAGGAAGCGCAGCTCTTCAACTGCGTCGATGCGGCAGTTACTGTCCGAACCGACGGCGACCTGACCGCCGGTGGACATGAAATCGTCAGCGGCAAACAGTCCGTCCCCGAGATAAGCCTCGGTGAGCGGGCAGATTACCACGGTAGCGCCGGCATTGCGGATGGAATCGCGCTCGGCCTCTGAGGCATGCGTCGCATGCACGAGGTTCCAGCGCGGACCCAACTTCACATATTTTGCCAACAGCTCGACGGGTGTGGTCCGGTAGATCTCCTCGCACTCCTCCACCTCGCGGCGCTGCTCGCTTATATGGATATGGATCGGAGCATCGGGCCCGATGTACCGCGAGACAGCCTCCACCAGCACCGGCAGGGATTCTGCCGGCACCGCCCGCAGCGAATGGGGCGCGAGGCCGAGCTCGACCCCTCGGAATTCCTCCAGGAGGGCGCAGAACTCGTCTATGCCGGCATGGACGAAACGGCGCTGCTCGTCACGTGCCGGCTTGCGGAAGCCTCCAGTCTGGTAATACACAGGCAGGAGCCGCATACGGATGCCGGTCTCCTTCGCCGCCTCCACGACAGCCCGGCCCATCTGCGCGCCGGGCCGGCCATCCGGCATGTGGTGCAGGTAGTGGAACTCCGCCACGCTGGTGAAGCCGCCCCGCAGCATGTCCCAGAAGGCCTCACGGGCGATGATGAACATCTCCTCGGGGGTGACGCGGTTGGCAAGCCGGTACATGGCCTCGCGCCAACTCCAGAAGGAGTCCTCGCCTCGTGGGACCTCGCCATAGCCCGCCAAGGCCCGCTGGAACGCATGGCTGTGGGCATTGGGCATGCCGGGGATGGCCAGGAAACCATCACAGGGGCCGGCGCCGCGGGGCTCGATGCGTTCGATGCGCCCGGCGGCATCCACCACCAGCGCCTGGTCGCGCACCATGCCCTGTGGCGTCAAGATGTATTCAAAAGCCAGGCGGGTCTGCATACTCTTATGCTCTCATGGATTCCCCGAACCGCGCACCATGCACGACCTGCTGGTAAAAAATGCCCGCGTGTATACCGCAGACGGCACCGTCCGGACGCTGGCCGTCAGCGGTGGCCGCATCGTGGCGGTCGACTGCCCGGACGACGCGCCGGCACGCGAGACGCTGGATGCGTCCGGCCGTTGGTTGCTGCCAGGCTTCGTGGACTGCCATACCCATGCGCTCTATGCCGGAGACCGCATGGCTGAACATCTGCTCAAGATGCAGGGCGCGACCTACGCCGAGATCGCCAAGGCCGGCGGCGGCATCATCAGCACCGTTAAGGCGGTGCGAGCCGCCAGTGAAACCCAGTTGATCGAGCAGACCCTGCCACGCCTGGAAGCCCTGGCGTCGGAAGGCGTGACTCACGTGGAGATCAAGAGCGGCTACGGGCTCGATCTCGCGACCGAACTCAAGATGCTGCGGGCCATCCGTGCGCTGCCGCGTCACGTCCGCTTGGGAATCACCGCGACCTTCATCGGCGCCCATGCGGTGCCGCCTGGCACGACGCGCGATGCCTATATGGATGAGGTGCTGGAACGGATGCTTCCAGCCGTGGCCGAAGAGAAGCTCGCAGATGCCGTGGACATCTTCGTGGAGCACATCGCCTTCCAGGTCGGGGACCTGGAGCGGCTGGCGGAACGCGCAGACAGGTTAGGCCTGAGATTGCGTGCCCATACCGATCAGCTCTCCAACCTCGGCGGCACGCGCCGTGCCGCCGAGCTGGGCGCCCTGTCCTGCGACCACCTGGAATACATGGACGAGACCGATGCTCGCGCCATGGGCCAGGCCGGCACCGTGGCGGTGCTGCTGCCGGCCGCATTCTACTTCCTGAAGGAGACCCGCAAGCCGCCGCTGGACCTGCTGCGCAAACATCGGGTGCCAGTGGCGGTGGCCACGGACCTCAACCCGGGGACCTCGCCCGTGCCGAGCCTGCTCACGGCCATGCATATGGCCGGTATCCTGTTCGGTTTGAGCAACGAGGAGACGTTGGCGGGAGTGACGGTGAACGCCGCCCGGGCCCTGGGACTTGAGGGTAGAATCGGCGCCCTCGCGGCCGGTGCAGATGCGGACTTCTGCCTCTGGGACGTCCCCGGTCCGGGTTTCTTCAATTACCAGTTGGGCGGCACCAAGCCGGTCCAACGATTCTTCAAGGGAAGACGTGCATGACCAGCCTCACGCTCACCGGTCACGACTTGAAGCTCGCTGATCTCCGCGCGCTGGAGGCCGGACATCCCACCGTGAACCTGGCGGAGAGCGCACGTAGCGCCATGCAGGCAAGCGTGGATGCGGTGCGCAAGGTCATCGACACCTCGCAGGTGTGCTACGGCATCAACACCGGCTTCGGCGCGCTGGCGCGCCAGCACATCTCCCGCGATCGGCTGACACAGCTGCAATACAACCTGGTGCGCAGCCATGCCTGCGGCGTAGGCGAGCCGCTGCCAGCCGCCGTGGTGCGCCGCATCCTCCTGCTCAAGGCCAATAGCCTCGCCATCGGCAACTCCGGTATCCGCCCCGAGGTGGTGGAAACGTTGTTGGCCCTGTTAAACCACGACGTGCTGCCGGTGGTCCCTTCCCAGGGGTCGGTGGGTGCTTCAGGCGATCTCGCGCCTCTGGCACACATGACGCTGGCGTTGATCGGCGAAGGCGAAGCCATCCATCAGGGCATGCGCATCGAAGGTGCCGCGGTGCTGAAGGCTGCGGGAGTGAAGCCAGTGCAGCTGGAAGCCAAGGAAGGGTTGGCGCTGCTGAACGGGACGCAGTTGAGCGCTGCCCTCGCGATCCAAGGGTGGATAGGCGCGGAACGGGCGCTCGCCGCTTCGATCGCTATCGGATCCCTGACCTTGGAAGCCCTGGCCGGCAGCTACAGCCCCTTTGACGCCCGCATCCATGCAGTACGCAACATGCGCGGCCAGATCCAAGTAGCGGAGCGCTTCCGGTCGCTGCTTACGGGGAGCGAGATCTGGAAGAGCCATCAAGGCTGCGACCGCGTCCAAGACCCCTATGCCTTGCGCTGCATGCCGCAGGTATACGGCGCGGTATGGGACACGCTCTCACACGTGCAAGGTGTCCTGGAAAGGGAACTGAACAGTGTCTCCGACAACCCGCTGATCTTTGGCGACGATGTGCTGTCCGGCGGCAACTTCCACGCCGAGCCTCTGGCCTTCGTGTCCGACTTCATGGCGATCGCCGCCGCGGAACTGGGCAATATCGCCGAACGCCGCATCGACCTGCTGCTGCGCAAGGTGAACCCGCGACTGCCGATGTTCCTCGCCAAGGATGCGGGGCTGGAGTCAGGCTTCATGATCGCGCATGTGACGGCGGCAGCGCTGGCTTCCGAGAACAAGACCCTGGCCCACCCCGCTTCCGCCGATACGGTACCGACTTCCGCAGGCCAGGAGGATCACGTGAGCATGGCTCCCTGGGCCGGCATCAAGCTCAATCGCGCGTTAGGCAATACATTCCATATCCTTGGCGTGGAAGCCCTGGCGGCCGCTGAGGCCATCGACCTGCAACGGCCGCTGAGGACCACCACCGGCTTGGAATCGCTGCACGGCGCCATCCGCAAGCGCGTACCCCAGGCGAGCGGCGACCGGAGGCTGGATCGCGGCATCACCACGCTGGCAGGTTCCCTGGGCGATGGGAGTCTGCTGGCCGACTCCACACCGGGACTTTCCCGCCTCTTCTGAGCCTGCCCACTTAGACAGCCATATATATCGAAACATCGATGTATTTCGGCTATACTTCATATCCGAGGCCATCCCTACCGAGGAATGGTTTATAGCTCTCCGACGCAAGGTCGGGGAGTGCGGGGTCTCTCGTTTTTCCCCCTTTGACGAGAGACCCCTTCTTTTCTGGACCATCCACTCTTGGGACAGGGCGTCTGGCACAGGGTAAACTGCGCATCCCCGGCGGCGTTTAACCCTAAGCGCCCGTCCCGCTTTCCGACGAGATCTGGAGAATCCATGCTGCACCGGACGATGAAGACCGCCACCGTGGCGCTCTCCTCCCTTTTCCTCGCCAGCTGCCTCACCGGCGGTGGCTCGGTTCACGGCGTGAACCTGGCGATCACCGATGCTCCCGTGGATATGGCCACATCGGTTCCAATCAGTTTCTCGCAGATACAGCTGAGCGGTCCAAACGCGAGCACCTTCACCGAGAATATCGCCCCGGCTTCCAGTATCGACATGTACCAGTTGCAGGGCGGTATCGCCGCCACCATCGTAACCGCCATGCAGGTGCAACCAGGCCACTACACCAACCTGCGGCTCACCATCGCGTCGGACCAGAACTCCACGGAATCGAGCATCTCGCTGCCCGATGGGGTGCACGTGTTGTATATTCCACAGGGCGTTTCTCCGCAGGTCAACATACCGGTGGACTTCACCATCGCCAGCGGCGGTGATGTCAGCCTGACTGTGGATTTCAACCTGCGCAATTCCATCATCCAGGACCCCAACGACCCCACCCGGTACGAGTTGATCCCGTCCATGCGCGCGGTGGAAGACAAGTTTTCCGGTGCCATCACCGGCAGCGTGCCCAGCAGCCTGATCGCCTGCCTGGATCCCGCCGTGTACGTCTATCAGGGTGCGAACGTGAAGCCCACGGACGTCGATGTCTCCGATCCGAACCATGTGAATCCCATCAGCAGCGCCCTAGTGGGCCTGAATCAGACCACCAGCAACTACAACTTCACGGTGGGATTCCTTCCAGCTGGGCCGTATACGGTCGCCTTCACCTGTGAGGCGAACCAGGATGTAGCCAACCAAGCCAATACGCTCACCTTCACTGCTGTGGCGAACGCGGTGGTGTCGAACAACAGCACCACTTTCATATCGCTGCAGTGAATCTGACAGTGAGGAATAAGCGATAGGTATCGATTGTCTTACTAGAGAAGACCGGCAGCCTTAACGAACGTCCGGCGCGGAAGGTGTGGCCTGGAGGCCCGAACCAGAACGGGTGAGTTTCTCCGCCGGGTGGTGATTGCCAAGGAGATGCGCCATGCGATATCTCAACCTATGCCTAGCCTTGACTCTTTTCACCCTCGCCGGATGCGGCGGCGGCAGCAGTGAGGGACACGTCAATTTCGACATCACCGATTCACCGGCGGACAGCGCCACCAGCATCGTAGTGGAGTTCACCGGTCTCACCGCAGTGCCTCAGACCGGCGTCCCCGTCCATTACCAGTTCCCGCAGCCGCTGCAGATCGACCTGGCGCAATTGCAGAGCGGCACCAGTGCCCCGCTATTGCAGAACCTGCAGCTTCCTGCTGGCCACTATCGCTCGCTCACGTTGGAGCTGAGTGCAACTCCGGGCGCCAAAGATTCGTTCGTAGTGGACGCCACCGGCAAGCATGGACTGGTCTTCACCGGCAGCAGCACGGTCATCCCGGACGGTTTCGATGTGGTCGCCGACGAAGGCAGCTCCTTCATCATCGACTTCGATATGCGCAAATCGGTGTTGCCACCGGCAGCCAGCTCAAGCGATTTCCAGCTGGCTCCCCGGCTGCGGATGCTCGATGAACGGTCAGCCGGCAACATCATCGGCTCGGTGCCGGCCAACTTTGCCGCCGCGGCCGGCTGCGTACCGGTGGTGTACGTGTATGCCGGCATCGTGACACGACCCGGGGATCTGCGCCCGATGGCTGACGGTGGCAATCAGCCCGTCACTGAAGCGCCGGTGAAACTGGACACTGCCTTCGGGCCTTATCGCTTCACCGCCGCCTATCTGCCAGCCGGTACCTATACGCTGGCCTTCACTTGCGATGCAGCCCAGGACGATCCGAGCAAGACCGATAACATCGTGTTCCCTTCCATGGGCTCGGTGGTCGCCGAGGCCGGCAATACCACCCTGACTGCGCTGCATTGATGCAGACCCGCCAACATGGTGACCAGCGCTCCTGCGGCCATGCCGAGGACCCCTGAGCGACACTGCGCACCGTGAGCAGATATTGGCAGTCAGAGGAGGCAGAGCCGCTATGCGAGACGCGGTCGCTTAGGGTCGGCCGGCCCCAAAATAGTGATCGCGCCAGTAGCCCACGTTCATCCAGGCACCCTCCACCGGCTTGCCGGTCTCCGGTGCATGGATGAACCATCCGTTGCCTACATAGATGCCCACATGGTCGGCGTGCAGGAAGAACACCAGATCGCCCGGTTCCAGGTCCTTTTCGGCGATCCGCTGGGTACGGTCGTACTGTGCCGCGGCGGTGCGCGGCAGGTTCACGCCCAACCGACCATACACGTAATAGACCAACCCACTGCAATCGAACCCCTGTGGCGTGCGGCCGCCGTAGACATAGGGCACCCCAATCTGGTCCTGCGCCAGCGACACTGCCCGCTGTCCCCGGTCAAGCGGTGTCGACGGTCCTGTCATACCGGGCGCCGTCATATCCGGCGTTGGCCAGGGGGCACAACCGCTGAGGAGTACGTACAGCAGCACGCAAGCGCAGAGAAGAGCGCGGACCTTCATCTCGTCAGTATATAGAAGCGGTGGGAGACCTATTTACGGATGCGGATGCGCCGTTTGCCGTCCGAGATCGCCGCCTGTCGAAGGCTCTCATACCCTCCGGCCAAGTTCATGAGTGCGCGGGCTGCCAGCAATCCCGCGTCCGCTGCCACCAGATCGCGGACCAGGCGTGCCGCTTGTTCCCGCGCCGCCGCGAGCGCCTGCTGACGGCTTACGTCGCTGAAACGCACCGCTGTACCGGGCGCGAGTTGCGCCAGCAACGGCAGATCCGCGGAGATGACCACTGCGATCACGGGATAACCGCCGGTGGTGCCATGGTCCATCAACAGTGCGATGGGTTTGCCCGAGGGGGGCACCTGCATCGCTCCCGCCACCATCCCCATGGAAGGCAACTCCTGGCCACGGCCGCGCTCCAGCGGCGCACCATCGAAACGCACGCCGACCCGGTCGCTCTGCGGTTGCACCTTGTAGGCGTCACGACGCAGGTTTAACAGCGCCTCCGGCGTGAACCAATCCTGCTGGGGCCCGGCCATCACCCTCAAGGGCGGCATCGCGGCATACTGCGGCGGCGAGCGCAGATAGAAAGAAGGGGCAGGTTGAGGCGCATGACCGAGTGGCAGCGTGATACCGGCGGCCAGCGGTTCCGGCCCCAACATCGAGAGCGTATCCCGCGAGCGACTCCCCAACACGGGATCGGCGGCGATGCCGCCTGCCACTGCAAGGTAACAACGCCAGCCCTGCATTACCCGCCCGCACGCCAATTCACCGCCGGCTTTCACCGCCAACGTCTGATACATGGGAACGGGTTCGCCATCCAACAGTGCTTCCAGCTTGCCACCGGTGAGTGCCACATGTGCAGCTTCGGTGAAACGCAGCACGGGTCCTTCTGCGGTGATCTCCAGCGCGGCCTCACCGTCCGGATTGCCTACGAGCCGGTTGGCCACGCGCAAGTCGAAGATATCCACGGCTCCGGAAGCAGGCACGCCCATATGCGCATAGCCGTTGCGTCCAAGATCCTGGATAGTGGTTAGACGTCCTGGCTGGAGCACCTTGATCACCGCGCCACCGTGAATCGGACCTGATCGCCCGGCGACAGCAATGCCGGCTGCGTGAGCGACGTGTCGAACAACCGGACATCGCAACCGCCCAATATGTGCCAGCCGCCGGGAGATGCCTGGGGATAGATGCCCGTGAATTCGTCAGCGATGGCCACGCTTCCTGCCGGCACCCGGGTGCGCGGCTCTGCCCTGCGTGGCAGCCGCAATGCCGGATCGAGTCCCGTGAGATAGGCGAAACCGGGCGCGAACCCAAGGAATGCGACTTCGTAGCTGGTGGCGGCGTGCCGGCGCACCACCTCCACCGGCTCCATGCCCGAGAGCCTGGCCACAGCGGTGAGGTCTTCGCCGGAGTATTGGGTGATGAATTCGTGATGACGCGGCGCGGCAGCCCGCGCCTCGGCGGTGAGGGTCGTCACCCGCTGCGCGAGTTCATCCAGGCCCAGCGCCGCAGGATCGATCACGATCAGCAGTGAGGCCTGCCCCGGCACCAGTTCGCGCAGGCCGGGCATCGCCGATGCCAGCAAGGCATGTCGCAGCGCTTGTGCATGGGCTGGACTCGCGGTGTCCACGAGCAACGCAGCTTCACCCATGGGATGCAGGTTCATGCGAAAGCTTGGAGTTCCACGCCGGCCTGCAACAAGACCTTGCGCAATGCCGAAGCCAAGGCGACCGCTCCCGGTGTATCACCGTGTACACACAGCGAACGCGCCCTGAGTCCGAACAACTTGCCAGTGACACTCTGCATCATCCCGGTCCTGATCCAGGCCAAGGCGCGGGAGGCGACTGCGGCTGGGTCCGTCATCAGCGCGTCCGTCTCGCCGCGCGGTTGCAGGCGGCCATTATCCGAATAACCGCGGTCGGCGAATGCCTCGCCGATCGCCGTCATGCCCAGGGCCCCGGCACGCTGCATCGCAGCGCTCTCCGGCAGCGTCAGGAACGGCAGTGAGGCATCGAATTCCCGCAGAGCACCGAGCACCGTATCGGCGACCGCGACATCCGATGCCATCCGGTTATAGAGAGCGCCGTGCGCCTTGAAATAGCGCAGCGAAGCGCCTGCGGCACAGACGATACCGTCCAGTGCATCCAGCTGTCGCAAGATGCTCTGGTGCAGTTCTTCAGGAGCGAGTTCCAGTTCGCGGCGGCCGAAGTGCGTGCGGTCAGGATAGGAGAAATGGGCGCCGACGCTCACCGAGTGCCGGAGGCAAAGATCGACGGTACGCCGCATGACGTCATCTCCACCAGCGTGGGCTCCGCAGCACACGTTGGCGCTGGTAAGCAGCGGGATCAGCGCTGCGTCGTCACCGCACTCCTCGCCCACGTCCGCATTGAGGTCGATGCGCACGGGTGGACCGAGTCAGCTCTTGAACATGGGCAAGTCGAGACCGCGTTCGCGGGCCACCTGAATGGCCTTCTCGTAGCCCGCGTCGGCGTGACGCATGACCCCGGTGCCGGGATCGTTCACCAACACTCGCGACAAGGCCTGGGCCGCACGTTCACTGCCATCCGCTACGATCACCACGCCGGCGTGCAGCGAGTAGCCCATGCCTACACCGCCGCCGTGGTGGAAACTCACCCAGGAGGCGCCGCTCGCGGTGTTGAGCAGTGCATTCAAGATCGGCCAATCGGCCACCGCATCGGAGCCGTCGCGCATGCCTTCGGTCTCGCGGTTAGGCGACGCCACGGAACCGGAATCCAGGTGATCACGGCCGATCACGATGGGTGCTTTGAGCTCGCCCTTCTTCACCATCTCGTTGAATGCCAGCCCAAGCTTGTGGCGCTCCTTGTAACCGAGCCAGCAGATGCGTGCGGGCAGGCCTTGGAACTTGATGCGAGCCCGGGCCATGTCCAGCCAACGATGCAGATGCTTCTTGTCAGGGAACAGCTCCCGGGCCTTGGCATCCGTCTTATAGATGTCCTCTGGATCGCCGGAGAGTGCGGCCCAACGGAATGGCCCCATGCCCTCACAGAACAGCGGCCTGATATAGAGAGGCACGAAGCCCTTGAAATCGAAGGCATTGCTGACACCCGCATCCTGCGCCATGGCGCGGATGTTGTTGCCATAGTCGAAGGTGGGGATGCCCTTGGCCTGCAGAGCCAACATGGCCCGCACTTGCTTGGCCATGGAATGCTTGGCGAGTTCCACGTATCTCTTCGGGTCGGCCTTGCGCAACTCCGCTGCCTGGGCAAGGGAATAGCCCACGGGGATGTACCCATTCAACGGGTCGTGCGCGGAGGTCTGGTCCGTCACCAGGTGCGGCAGGTAGTCGCCCTTCAGTATCTCCTCGAAGACGTCCGCTGCATTTCCCAACAGACCCACGGACTTCGGTTCGCCTTTTGCCGCCGCCTCCTTCAGATATGCGATGGCATCATGGAGGTTGGTTGCCTTGTGATCGACATATCCGGTGGCAAGGCGCTTGTCGATGCGCGATTCATCCACTTCCACAGCGAGGCAGTTCAGGCCGGCGAACACGGCCGCCAACGGCTGCGCTCCTCCCATGCCTCCCAAGCCGCCGGTGAGCAGCCACTTGCCCTTGGCTTGCCCCTCGTAGTGTTGGCGCACCGCCTCCGCGAATGTCTCGTAGGTGCCCTGGACGATGCCTTGTGAGCCGATGTAGATCCATGAGCCCGCCGTCATCTGGCCGTACATCATCAGGCCTTTCTTATCGAGCTCGAAGAAGTGGTCCCAATCGGCCCACTTGCCCACCAGGTTGGAATTGGCCAGCAGCACGCGCGGCGCCCCGAGGTGGGTCTTGAATACTCCCACCGGACGGCCGGACTGGATCAGCAGGGTCTCGTCGTCTTCCAGGCGTTTCAGGGTGGCCACGATGGCGTCGAAGCTTTCCCAATCACGGGCCGCGCGGCCGATACCGCCATAGACCACCAGTTCCTTGGGGTTCTCTGCGACGACAGGGTCCAGGTTGTTTTGCAGCATGCGCAGGGCAGCTTCCTGCTGCCAGCCCTTGCAGCTCAGCTTCGGACCGGTGGGAGCATGGAGTTCGACATCGCGGAAACGGGTGGACACGGGGGATCCTGCGCACAAAAAACCGGGGCCGGTATTGTAACCGGCCCCTCTCTCAAGACATCACATCGAAGGCGGCTCAGCCGCCGCTACTGCTGCCCATCCCCGGACCCTCAGCAGACTGGTTCTGCAGCTGGCGCATGCGATCCTGGGCGGCCCTCTGGCGCTGAGCCGCTTCCTCTGGAGTCATGCAGATGCGCTGCGGCAGGTTCGAACCCAAGGGTTTGGTCTCCTCGCACACGAGCTTGGGCTTGGTGGAGGCCTGAGCGGTAGCCGCAGACGTGCCGGCAGCCGGGGCCGCGGACGTGGGATTCGAGGTGGAGGCGCAGGCCATGAGGCTCAGGGACAGTGCCAGGCCACAGGCAAGGGTCAGCTTCGTCATGGGCAGTTTCTCCAGGCTTTTGCGGGGCTTACGCCCGTGGATGATCTACTAAGTAAATAGTATTTTAACCTCTCTTGGAGGTTTTACAAGGGGGTGTACTAGGGTCCTAGTAGTTGATCTATACTGCATCAGAGCCGCTGCCCGTTCTCGAATAGGACCTCACGACATGTCACCTCGCCGACCCGCCCAAACCCAGACGCCAGAGCCCACCGAGGCTGAACTCGAGGTCCTGCGCGTCCTGTGGCAGCAAGGTGACAGCACGGTGCGCCAAGTCCATGAGATCCTGGCGCAGGATAACCCGGTGGCCTATACCACCGTGCTCACCACCCTGCAGATCATGCATCAGAAGGGCCTGGTGCGGCGCGATGCCTCCGAGCGCGCCCACGTGTATGCCGCCGTCCTCACTCAACGCAAGGCACAGAAGCGCTTCCTGGGCAAACTCCTGCATCGTGTGTTCGAGGATTCCGCGGCTGAACTGGTGATGCAGGCCTTGGGTTCCGGGAAGCCCGCCAGCGCCGAGGAGTTGGCCATGATCCGAGCCCGCTTGAATGAGCTCGAGGAACAGAACAAATGAGCGCGCTCGAGGCTCTCCACCACAGCCCTCTGGCCTACCATCTCGGCTGGACGTTGGTGCATTTCCTCTGGCAGGGCGCACTGACGGGGGCGATCTATGGTTGCCTGCGTTACGTGATGAAGGAAGCTTCACCTCAGTCTCGCTACCTGCTGAGTCTGACCACGCTTGCCGCCTTGGCGCTGCTGCCGGTGGTCACCTTCATCTATCTTCTGGGCACTCCGGTCTCCATCCAGCCCATCGTCGGCATAGCGGCCGGAGGCGCCGATGTGGCACTTGCACCGGCTTCAGCTTCTCCGCTGGATTCCCTGAGCACGCTGCTGCATCCGCTGGTGCCCTGGACGGTACCGGTGTGGAGCATCGGCGTCGCATTGCTCGGTTTCAAGGCCTTCGTAGGCTGGCGCCGAGCCAGCACCTTGGTGCGCCGGCCTTCCCATGAGGCGCCCGCCGGTTGGCAGGACACGGTGCTGCGTCTCGCCGTCCAGATCGGCGTGCGGATGCAGGTGAGACTCATGGTGACTGCGCGGGTCGCAGTGCCCTGCGTGGTGGGCTGGCTCAAGCCCGTGATCCTCTTACCGCCCGCGGCGCTGAGCGGCCTCACCACCCTGCAGTTGGAGATGGTGTTGGCCCACGAGCTCTCCCACATCCGGCGACACGATTACCTGGTAAACCTGTTGCAGGTGGCTGTGGAGACCCTGCTCTTCTACCACCCGGTGGTACGTTGGGTCTCGCACGATGCCCGCCGTGAACGTGAGCTATGTTGCGACGACTGTGCGGTGCGTGCCTGCGGCGATGCACTGCACTATGCACATGCGCTCACGGATCTCGCTGCATTGCGCCGGAGCGAGATGACTCCTGCCATGGGAGTCACGGGCGGCGATCTCGCCATGCGTATCGAACGTCTCATCAGGCCACACAATGCTGCGGCCCCACGTATCACCAGTGTGATGTTGGCATCTGCCTTGTGTCTCTCCGGCATGCTGGCCATGGTCTCGGCGCGGCACCTGCCGTTCCCGATGCCATGGCGGCCGAACCTGGCACTTCCTCAGGCGCTGGGCGGCATTTCCACCCCGGCACGCGCGGCCACCCGGCTGGAGCCCACCAGACTGGAACCGAATATGCCGTCTGCGACTGGTCAGTCGTTCGTAAACGCACTGCCGGCTTTCGCCGCTTTCCCGCAGGAACCGGTGACAGCGCCCGCGGTGCCGCCATCAGCTTCAAAGGTGGGCCATCCCGATGCTGCGGTCAGTCTGAGTGCGACGGCACCGGTGCACATCGGTGGCGCACCTTTGAGTTCCCTGCTGAAAGACGGTAATTCCGCCTTGAGCGCCAACAAGCGCGCCACTGCGCAGATCAAGGTCATCGGCGTGAATTCCGATGACTCTGCCAACGCTCAGCTACCCGCCCATGAGTACTGCGAACCCATCACCGGCTCGCGGGTCTGCAACTAAGTCCAGAGGGAGTCCCGAACCAGAGACGGCCCTTCCGAGGGCCGTTCTTATTTGCTTGGTCAAAAACTCGCAGGAGCGTCGCGAGCTACGGCGTATCGCACCCGTAGTACAGCCGTGATCCACGTCCTCAGTCCTTGTATTGAGTCCAGCGACCGCTAGGCCACCCAGGCGCGGGCATTACGGAATATCCTCATCCACGGCGAGTCCTCACCCCATTCACGCGGGCGCCAGGACATCTGCAGGCTGCGGAACACCCTTTCCGGGTGGGGCATCAGCAAGGTCACCCGGCCGTCCGTATTGGTGATGCCGGTGATGCCGAGCGGCGAGCCGTTGGGGTTGGCTGGGTAGGTGTCGGCGACACGTTCGCGGTTATCCACGAAGCGCAGCGCCACCCTTCCACCGGCCAGGAGTTGCTGTGCGCCATCCACATGGCTGAACTTGGCACGGCCTTCGCCATGGGACACGACGATGGGGATCATCGACCCCTTCATGCCGGCGAAGAACAACGAGGGCGAAGCCATCACCTCCGCCAATACCAGGCGGCCTTCATATTGTTCGGAGGTATTGCGCACGAACTTGGGCCAACCGGCGGTGCCCGGGATCAGGTCCGCCAAGGCCGCCAGCATCTGGCAGCCATTGCACACGCCGAGGCCGAAGCTATCGGCGCGACTGAAGAACTGGCTGAATTCCTCACGCCCGCGCGGATTGAAGAGGATGGACTTGGCCCAGCCCTGGCCCGCGCCCAGTACGTCGCCGTACGAGAAACCGCCGCAAGCCACCAGACCCTTGAAGTCGGCGAGCTGCACCCGGCCTTCCAGCACATCCGTCATGTGGACATCCTGGGCGGCGAAGCCGGCGCGATCCAGGGCCGCGGCCATCTCCACCTGGCCGTTCACGCCTTGCTCCCTCAGTACGGCGACGCGCGGGCGAGCCCCTTTGCCGATATAAGGCGCCGCCGGGTTCTCCGCGAGATCGAAGGTCAGCTTGGCATGCAGGCCCGGGTCCCGCTCATCCTGTTTGGCTTCCCATTCCTGCTGCGCGCCGATGGGGTTGTCACGCAGCCGTTGCATATGGAAGGAAAGCTCGCTCCAGGCGCCGTGCAACTCCGAGCGCGCCTCGTCCAGGATCTTCTTGTGCGCACGGGTGATCACCACCCGGCCGTCGGTGCGTGGTGCACCCACCGAATGCACGTAGGCGCCCAACCCATGACGCTCGAACACCATGTGAATACGCTGGGCATCGCGGCCCTGCACCTGCAACACGGCGCCGGCCTCCTCGGCGAACAACACCGCGAAGTCATCATCGCCCAGCGCATCGAGGTGCAGGTCCAGGCCGCAATGGCCGGCAAAGGCCATCTCAGCCAGAGTCACGAACAAGCCGCCATCAGAACGGTCGTGATAGGCCAACAGCAACCCGGCGCCAAGCAGTTCCTGGATGGCGGCGAAGAAGCCGCCGAGCAGGCGAGGATCGTCGACATCGGGAGCGGCGCCGCCGCTTTGGCCAAACACCTGTGCCAGGCAGGACCCGCCAAGTCGGTTCCGTCCCTTGCCGAGGTCCACCACCAGGAGTTGGGTATCCGCAATGTCGCAGCGCAGTTCCGGAGTGAGGGTCCTGCGCACGTCCTTGACCGGCGCGAAGCCGGAGATCACCACGGACAGCGGCGCCAGCATGGTGCGATCCTTGCCGTCGCTCTGCCACGTGGTCTTCATGGAGAGCGAGTCCTTGCCCACGGGGATAGCGAGGTCCAGTGCCACACAGAAATCGCTCACCGCCTTCACAGTGTCGTAGAGCGCCGCGTCCTCGCCGGCATTGCCACAGGCGGCCATCCAGTTCGCGGAAAGACGGACCTTGGCGAGGTCGCCGATATCAGCGGCGGCGATATTGGTGACTGCCTCCGCCACCGCCAGACGGCCGGAGGCCGGTGCATCCACTGCCGCCACCGGCGCACGTTCGCCCATGGCCATCGCTTCACCAGCGTAACCTTCATAGCTCGCTGCCGTGACGGCGAGATCGCTCACCGGTACCTGCCACGGTCCCACCAGGGGATCACGGTGCACTTGCCCACCCACGGTGCGGTCGCCGATGGTGACAAGGAAACCCTTATCCGCGACAGCCGGCAGCCGTAACAGCCGGAACACCGCCTCGCGCAGCTCGAACCGCGAAGTATCCAGGCTACCGCGCGCCGGTGATACGCGCTTCACATCACGCAGCATCTTGGGCGGCTTGCCTAACAGCACCTCCATGGGCATGTCCACGGGAGGCTTGCCGAGCAACGAATCCGCCACCACCAGTTGCCCATCCGCACTTGCCTCGCCGATGACGGCGAAAGGACAGCGCTCGCGGGCACAGAGCTTCTCGAAATCAGCCAGCCGCTCGGGGGCGATGGCCAGCACGTAGCGCTCCTGCGCCTCGTTGCACCACACTGCCATGGGCGACATGCCAGGTTCATCGTTGGGGATGCGGCGCAGGTCGAACCGCCCGCCACGGTGGCTGGCATCGATGATCTCCGGCACCGCGTTGGAGAGGCCACCGGCGCCCACGTCATGGACAGAGAGGATGGGATTGTTCTGGCCCTGCGCCCAACAGCGGTCGATGACCTCCTGCGCGCGCCGCTGCATCTCCGCGTTGTCGCGCTGCACGGACGCAAAGTCAAGGTCCTCTGCCGAACTGCCACTCGCCATGCTGGATGCGGCGCCACCGCCCAGACCGATGAGCATGGCCGGACCACCCAGCACGATGATCTTGGCCCCTACCGGGATCTCGCGCTTCTCCACATGGCCGGCCCGGATGTTGCCCATCCCGCCGGCGATCATGATGGGCTTGTGATAACCGCGCAGCGTACCACCGACTTCCTGCTCGTAGCTGCGGAAATAGCCGCCGAGCGCCGGGCGGCCGAACTCGTTGTTGAACGCCGCGGCCCCCAGAGGGCCGTCCAGCATGATGTCCAGGGCCGAGACGATACGGCCAGGCTTGCCGAAGTCATGCTCCCAAGACTGGGTGAACCCCGGGATGCGTAGATTCGATACCGAGAAGCCGGTGAGGCCGGCCTTGGGCTTGGCGCCGATGCCGGTGGCACCCTCGTCGCGGATCTCACCGCCGGCTCCGGTAGCAGCACCGGCGAAAGGGGCGATGGCGGTCGGGTGATTGTGGGTCTCCACCTTCATGAGGATATGGATATCCTCCTGGTGGTAGGCGTATTCGTCGTCACCGGGTCGCGGGAAGAAACGTGCGCCGCGGCTGCCCTCGATTACCGAGGCATTGTCCTTATAGGCTGACAACACGCCTCTGGGATTATGCGCATGGGTGGCGCGGATCATATCGAAGAGCGAGCTCGGTTGTTTTTTACCGTCGATGATCCATTCGCCGCGGAATATCTTGTGACGACAATGCTCGGAGTTCGCCTGCGCGAACATCATGAGTTCCGCGTCGGTGGGATTACGGCCCAGGCGCTTGAAATTATCAGTGAGGTAGTCGATCTCGTCGTCGGAGAGCGCGAAACCATACTCCCTGTTGGCATCCACCAGCGCCTGACGGCCGCCGGCCATGAGATCCACACTCTTGAGCGGCGCAGGCCTGGTGTGGGCAAAGAGCTGCACCGCGTCTGCAGTGTCCCTCAATATCGACTGAGTCATGCGGTCGTGGAGTAATGCCGCTGCACCGGTGAACGCCTGCGCATCCAGTCCAGCCGCGACATGGAGGTAGAAGGCTGTGCCGCGTTCGATCCTGCGGATCTTCTTCAGACCACAGCTGTGGGCGATGTCCGTGGCCTTGCTGGCCCATGGCGAGACAGTGCCGAGCCGCGGCACCACCAGCACCATGCTTCCCTCATTCGGGGCATCGTACCGGACACCGTCATTAAGCAGCCGCTCTAGCAGCGCGCACTCGGGTGACCCGAGGTTGCCGTCAGCATCCACGAAGTAGAGATACTGTGAATCCAGACGGTCTATGCCGGGAACGTGCTTCTGCAGTCTCTCGAGCAGGATCCGGATGCGGAAGGTGGAGAGTGCCGGACCACCACGAAACAGCAACATCTTAGATCCCGGGGGCAGGTGCGGAGCGGCATTTTACAGGAACGAACCGCCCCGCTCCACTTCTACGCCAATTCGCGCCAATCCAAGCCGGATTCCTGGTCCGCGATGCCGACCCAGTCTTCATCGCAGTCCATCGCTTCGGCCAGCGCGGCCCTGGCCAACGCCGGCCTATTGTTCTTGTCCGAGAGATGCGCCGCGATCACGTGTTGCAGCCACTGCTTGTCCAGGCTTCGCAAGAGGTCCGCCGCCTGGGCATTACTAAGATGTCCGAGCGGTCCCCCCACGCGGCGTTTGAGGGATGGCGGATAGGGACCATCCTCCAACATCTCACGGTCGTGGTTGCATTCCAACAGCAGCGCGGCGCAACCACTGAACATGCGGCGCATATGGGGCGTGACGCTTCCCACATCCGTCAGCAAGCCGAAACGGTGCGCGCCACCGTCGAACAGGAATTGGGTGGGTTCGCGGGCATCATGGGGCACCGTCACCGGCGTAACCTCGATCTCACCTACCGCGAACTTGCCATGGCTGTCGAAAGGCTCGGCGGTCTCGAAGCCGCGCTCCAGGCAGGCCTGGCGAGTCCCCGCGGTGCAACGCACCTGTATCCCGTGCTTCGTGGCAAAACGCATCACGCCGGAGGCATGGTCAGTATGCTCGTGAGTCACGAGTATCATGGCGATGGAAGCAGGTTCGACCTCCAGGCGGGCCAAGCGCAGCTCGGCTTCACTTACCGAGAACCCGCAATCCACCATGATGGTGGTATCGGCGTACTGGATGAGGGTGGCGTTACCGCGGCTGCCGCTGCCCAGGGAGGCGAAACGCACGTCCTATTTCTTGCCTGGGGTGTAAAGCGGCACCGGGAACGGAGTCACGTTGGCTCCTCCATCCACGGAGGTGATCTTGGGGGTGCCTTCGCGCGCCACCTCGTCGATGCGTACCACGGCGTGCATGGGGATGAAACTCTTCTTCACGCCTTCGAACTCGGTCTTCAGACGCTCCTCGCCTGGATCCACCACCAGGCTGCTGCGCTCGCCGAACACCATCTGCTCGATCTCGATGAACCCCCAAAAGCCTTCCTGGCTGACTTTCCGGGCATAGACCTCATAGACCTTGCCCTGGTTCATGAAGATGACTTTATAGATGTGACGTGGGGCCATGGCGTTTCCCGGCAGGGTTGATGGAGATTTTACCGAAGACCCCTGGGAGCTGCCATTAGAAAGGCTGCCCAAAGACTGCGAGTCCTGTAAAATACGCGTCCCCGGAAGGGTACCGAAGCGGTCACAACGGCACCGACTCGAAATCGGTTGGGGGCATTGCGCTCCACGTGGGTTCGAATCCCACCCCTTCCGCCAATCCAAACGAGAAGCCCCCTATCTTGAAGGGGGCTTTTTCGTTTGGACAGACGGCGGATTCGAACCCACGTGGATATATCGGCTGGTTCGACAAAATCGCCTGGAGCGATTTTGAACAGCGCGAAGCGCGGGCCCGAAGGGCGGCGGGCAGGGACAGCCAGCCGTAATCCGACCCCTTCCGCCAATTCAATCAAGGGCCCCCTCATGGAGCCCTTTTTTGGTCTTAGCGCTTGCGCGCGAAGAATGCTTTCAACAGGCCGCCGCATTCTTCTGCCAGGACACCGCCCTCCACATCCATCCGGTGGTTGAGTTTGTGGGAACGGGCGAGATCGAACACCGAGCCGGCGGCACCGGTCTTGGGATCCGGAGCCCCGAACACCAGACGTGCGACCCGGGCATGCACCAACGCGCCGACACACATGACGCACGGCTCCAGTGTCACATACAGCGTGGTATCCACGAGGCGATAGTTGCCGAGGGACTTGGCTGCTGCACGCAGAGCCATAACCTCGGCGTGGGCCGTGGGGTCATGAGCGCCGATGGGCTGATTCCAGCCGGACCCGATGAGCACGCCATCCTTCACCAGCACGGCGCCAACAGGGACTTCGCTGGCCGCCTCTGCTTGGCGTGCCAGGAAGAGCGCCTCGCGCATCCACCGTTGATCCTGTTCGTCCATCTTTCTATCCCGTCATTCCGACACAAGAGGCGACGGCATTTTCGACACGGCTCGTCCCATGAAAAACGCCTTTAAGGCCCGCGTCAGGCGAGACTCGATGAACATGTAGAACACTACCGACGAAACCACGCACAACGCCACCGCGACCAGCTGCAGCAAAACCGCTTCCACACCGGCGTGCTTACGGACCAGCAGGTTAAAGAAGTCGATTATGGGATGATGGATGAGGTACAGCCCGAACGACGCTTCACCCAACAAGACCAACGTCGGGTTCGTCATATAGCGGTTATGAGACTCCCCAAGCAACGAGACCATCATCAATATGCAGAACGGCAGCGGGATTATCGAATAGAACCACGACACACCGATGCCGCGACTTCCCAGGAATGCCGCCGCCAGCAACATAAACACCGCCAATAGAAGGAAGTCGAAACGGGGTGCCGGAAGGTTCACAAGGGCGCCGCTTCGGTAAAGGCGATACAGGGTCATGCCACTCAAGAACTCAGGCAGACGAGCCACTGGATTGATGTAGAAGGCCCAATAGGGATCGACCCCGGGGTGTGGAATAGAGATCATGAAGATCAACAGGCCGCAAGACAAAGTCGTCAGAGCATACAGCTGCCGATCCGAGAGATGCCTTAGTGCGAGGAATGCGACGTAGAAGAACATCTCCACGGAAAGGCTCCAGGAGACAGTAT
>DATIVR010000195.1:0-6519 GCA_035465695.1 Gammaproteobacteria bacterium | reverse complement strand
TGGTGTTGAACGCGGTTTCCTCGATGTCGCCGCCCTTGGTGGCGCGCGCCGAGTTCACGTCGATGGCCACCAGGGCCTCGGTGTGATCGATCACCAATGCGCCACCGGAGGGCAGCCGCACGTGGCGGCCGAAAGCAGCCTCGATCTGGCTCTCGATCTGGAAACGGGTGAACAGCGGCACCCGTTCGTCATAACGCTTGAGCTTGTTGAGGCTCTGCGGCATCACCTTCTCCATGAAGGTGCGCGCGTCCTGGAACATCTTGTCATCGTCCACCAGGATCTCGCCGATGTCGGCGCGTAGGTAGTCGCGCAACGCGCGGATCACCACGTTGCCTTCCTGATAGATCAGGAACGGGGCGGCACGCTCGTGGGAGGCCTTATCGATGGCGTCCCAGGTCTGCAGCAGGTAGTCCAGGTCCCACTGCAGTTCCTCGGCGCTGTGGCCGCCGGCAGCGGTACGGATGATGACGCCCATGCCGTCCGGAATCTGCAGGGCGGCCATGGCCTCCCGGAGTTCCTCACGGTCCTCGCCTTCGACACGGCGCGACACACCGCCGGCGCGTGGGTTGTTGGGCATGAGCACCATGAAGCGGCCGGCCAGGCTCACGAAGGTGGTGAGGGCGGCACCCTTGTTGCCGCGTTCCTCCTTGTCCACCTGCACCACCACTTCCTGGCCTTCGTGCAACACCTCACGGATGTTGAGGCGGCCGGACGTGTCAGCGCCCTGACGGAAGTAACTACGGGAGATTTCCTTCAGGGGTAGGAAGCCGTGGCGCTCGGAGCCATAGTCCACGAAGCAGGCTTCGAGGCTGGGTTCGATGCGGGTGATGCGGCCCTTGTAGACATTGGCCTTCTTTTGTTCCTTGGAGAGCACCTCGAGGTCGAGGTCATACAGGCGCTGGCCATCCACCATGGCCACGCGCAGCTCTTCCGGCTGGGTCGCGTTGATCAATATGCGTTTCATCGAACGTCTCGCTCTGCGCTGCACCACGGGCTGCACGAGATCACGAGGGGCCGGACGGCCTGGAGGCGGGGATCTTCTGGTTTTAGAGGCGCCGGTCCCTTGCGGGGGACGGCTGCCTTAGAAATCCTAGCCTGGGCGGAATCGGCGCTTCGTGACCATGCGCGGGCATGGGAGCGCGGTCTTTGACGGCTAACCCGGTCCAAGGGGCCGGCACGTCGCTTTAAACGGGGCCGCTGGCAATAACACGGCAGGCCCCACCAAATCGCACAAAGGTGCCCTAATGGCAACCTTTCGCTCGGTCCATGCTGCAAGCTGCGGCCCGGAGGCGTCTGCAGCGCACGACATTTACCTGTCCGGTACTATAGCAGCGATTTCGCGGCCGTTCAATGCCGTATCACTTTTGTTTTCAGGAGCTTAGGCGTGACTGTGGAGGGTTCCAAGGTCAAGATGCTGACCGCAGAGGAGGAAGATGCAGGTCAGCGACTCGATAATTTCCTGTTCCGGACCCTCAAAGGGGTCCCTAAGAGCCACGTCTATCGCTTGCTGCGCACGGGGCAAGTCCGGGTCAACAAGAAGCGGGTCAAACCGGATTATCGGCTGGAGGCGGGCGATGAGTTGCGCCTGCCGCCGGTCCGGCAGGAAGAGAAGGTCGCGCCCGGCAAGCCTCCCCTCTGGCAGCAAGAGGCCATGCGGACCGGGATCCTGTTCGAGGACGACCGTATCCTGGTTGTGAACAAGCCTGCGGGTATGGCGGTACACGGGGGTAGCGGGGTCAGCTTCGGGGTGATCGAGACCCTGAGGACCTTGCGGCCCGAATCCCCCGGTCTGGAACTGGCACACCGGTTGGACCGCGACACCAGCGGTTGTTTGATCGTCGCCAAGCGGCGGAGCGCGGTCAGGCCTCTCCATGCTGCTTTCCGGGACGGCGCCGTAGAGAAACACTACTTGGCGCTCTTGGCCCATGCCTGGCTGGGAGGTCCCCGGGAGGTGGATGCGCCTTTGGAGAAGAACCAGTTGGAGGGAGGAGAACGCATCGTCAAGGTGAGCCGTGAGGGAAAGGAGGCCAAGAGCCTGTTTACGCCCTTACAGAGGTTCGCAGGCGCGGTGCTCGCCGATGTGCGCATCTACACCGGCCGTACCCACCAGATCCGCGTGCATGCGTCCTACATCGGTCATCCCGTGGCGGGCGACGACAAGTACGGGGACCGGGAAGCCAACAAGGTCCTGAGGGCCACCGGCCTGAAGCGGATGTTCCTGCATGCCCATCGCCTGAGCTTCCCGCACCCGGAGACCGGTGAGCGTCTGAGCCTGACCGCGCCCCTGGACGATGAGTTGCAGGCGGTGATCCGGAATCTGGGTGGGAAGCCGATCTAGGAATAAGCCAGCGGTGCAGGGATGCACCGCCCGCGAAGCGGAGGCGAGTCCGGACCTGTGCCGGACTCGCCGAGAGCAAAAGGACAGGGATGGCCTTTTGCGACCTCTGAAATGGCCCGAAGCGCTGGGCTAAGGAAGGTCTATCCCGGCCTGCCGCAAAAAGCGGCACAAAGCGATAAGAGGAAGGCCTATTAACGCGGAGGGATCGTTGGACTCTATCCCCTCGAACAGGCTTATCCCCAAGCCTTCCGACTTGAAGCTTCCGGCACTGTCATACGGTCTCTCCGCCTGTAGGTAGCGCTCGATCTCCGCGTCCGCGAGCCGTCGGAATGCTACCCGGGTGACGTCGGTGTACTCCTGGACGCGGCCATCACGGGTGTCGATGACGCAGAGGCCCGTATGGAACTTCATGTACTTGCCGGAGGCCGCCCGGAGCTGACCTGTGGCGGTGGCATGGTCGCCGGGTTTGCCGAGGATCTCGCCGTCGCGTTCAGCGGCCTGGTCGGAACCGATGATGAGCGAGCCGGGGTTGGCAGCTGCCACCGCTTCCGCCTTGGCCCGGGATAGCCGCCTCACCAACTGTTCCACGGGCTCCTTGAAGCTCCGGGTCTCATCCACACCCGGCGCCACAGCCGTGAAAGGCAGTCCAAGGCGCTCCATCAGCATGCGGCGATGGCGGGATGTGGAGGCCAGGATCAGGGGAGGGGTGCGCATGCTGGGTCCGGTCGATGAGGCGCGTAAGCATGGCGCGGATGGACCCCACGGCACAAGACTGTGTAAAAACAAGGGCTTGGGTGAAGATTTGCTTTGACACCCGAAGCGTCGGAACGTATGATTACGCGCTTATGTCAGGCGCTTTGCCGCCCTCCCTGGACCTCGCCCGTGCCGCCCGCCAGACCTATGGTGTGGAAGGCCGGCTGCCGGTGAAGTCCCTGCCGCGGCTCACCGCGGCGCTCGCATCCGAGGCGGGCGAGGTGCGAGTGGCGCTGGAAGCAGGGGTGGATCTCGCGCGGCGGGTCGCCGTAACCGGGAGCATCGATGCGGAACTGGAGCTGCGGTGCCAGCGCTGCCTGGAGCCGGTGAAGCTCGCGGTGCACGCGGAACCGCACCTGGCATGGGTGAAGTCGGACGAGCAGCTCGCCGCCTTACCCGAGGAGTACGACCCGCTGCTCTCGGCCGACGGCGACGTCGACCTGAAGGAGTTGGTGGCGGATGAATTGTTGCTGGCGTTGCCGCTCGTGCCCAGGCACGAAGGTGACGCGGCATGTGGAGGATTCGCCGAGCCTGCGGAGAGACCCGCGGAACCCGGTGAAGCCAAGAAGAACCCTTTTGCAGAATTGGCCAAGCTCAAGCGCGGCCGGTGAATCAGGAGTAGGAAAATGGCTGTCCAGAAAAGTCGCGTCACCCCGTCCCGCCGTGGCCAGCGTCGTTCGCACGATGCACTGTCTGGCCCGACCCTCTCGGTCGAGTCCAGCACCGGCGAGACCCACCGCCGTCATCACATCACCGCGGATGGCTTCTACCGCGGCAAGAAGATCCTGAACACCAAGCGGGAAGACTGAAGTTCATCCGCCCGCGTCCCACGCGGGCGAACCCAAGACGGACTGGCATACCCGGATCCGCCCCGATGAATCCAACCGTTACCATCGCGCTGGACGCCATGGGCGGCGATCACGGTCCTTCCGTGACCGTGCCCGCGGCCTTGAGCATGCTCGCCAAGTACCCGGACCTCAGGTTGATCCTGGTGGGCCGTCAGGAGGTGCTGGCACCCATGCTTGCGCGCCACGCCAAGTACGGCGACCGCCTCAAGCTCCATCATGCCTCGGAAGAGGTGGGTAGCGACGAGTTGCCGTCGCTGGCGCTGCGCGGGAAGAAGGACTCCTCCATGCGGGTGGCCATCGACCTGGTGAAGGCGGGCGAAGCGCACGCCTGCGTGAGCGCCGGCAATACCGGTGCGCTCATGGCCACGGCCCGCTTCGTGCTCAAGACGGTGAACGGCATCGATCGGCCCGCCATCTGCGCACTGATCCCATCCCACGGCGGTCACACCCACATGCTCGATCTCGGCGCCAACGCCGATTGCACGTCCGAACAGCTGTTCCAGTTCGGCGTGATGGGTGCGGCGCTGGCGAGCGCGGTCTATAACATAAACGAGCCCCGTGTCGGCCTCCTCAACATCGGCGAAGAGGAGATCAAGGGCAACGAGAAGGTGAAGGAAGCGGCCAAGCTCCTCACCGAGAGCCACATCAACTACATCGGTTTCGTCGAGGGCAACGACATCTTCTCGCGTGACGTGGACGTGGTGGTGACCGATGGTTTCGTGGGGAATGTGTCGCTGAAGACCATGGAGGGGCTCGCAAAGATGATCAGCCAGATCATCCGTGAGGAGTTCCGCCGCAGTTATTTCACCAAGATCCTGGCACTGGCGGCCATGCCGGTGCTGAAGATGGTGCGCAAGCGCCTCGACACACGGCACTATAATGGCGCGAGCCTGCTGGGCCTGCGCGGGGTGGTGGTGAAGAGCCACGGCGGGACCGACAGCGTCGGCTTCGCCGCCGCCATCCGCATCGCGATCCTCGAGGTGCAGAACCAGGTACCGCAGCGCATCGGCAGGCTGATGGAAGAACAACTCGCACAACCCAGAGCCCCGGCGGAGGGTGCATGAAGCAGATCTACGCGCGCATCGCCGGCACCGGCCGCTGTCTCCCGGACCGGGTGCTCACCAACGCCGACCTGGAGAAGATGGTCGAGACCAGCGACGAGTGGATCCGCACCCGCACCGGTATCGAGCGACGCCACATCGTGGCGGACGATGAGACCAACCTGGACCTCTGCGAGCGCGCCGCACGCAACGCCATGGAGATGGCGGGCGTCGGTCCGGAGGATATCGACCTCGTCATCGTCGGCACCACCACCCCGGACCAGGTGTTCCCCAACATGGGATGCCTGCTGCAGCGCCGCCTGGGCATACACGGCCCCATGGCCTTCAGCCTGGAGGCCGCCTGCACCGGCTTCATCTACGCGCTGAACATCGCCGAGAAGTTCGTGAAGACCGGGGCATCCAAGCATGCGCTGGTGGTGGGGGCCGAGACGCTCTCGCGCATGGTGGATTGGACTGACCGCAATACCTGTGTGCTGTTCGGCGACGGCGCGGGAGCCGTGGTGCTGGAAGCCTCTGAGGAACCGGGCATCCTCTCCACCCACGTGCACGCGGACGGGCAATATGCCGACCTGCTGTACTTCCCGTCCGGCGTGTCCAAGAAGCCCGAGGACTTCCATGCCCGGCGCGACTACATCCAGATGAAGGGCAACGAAGTGTTCAAAGTCGCCGTCACCAAGCTGGGCGAGGTGGCGCAGGAAGCACTCGACGCCAATGGGATCAAGGGCGAACAGCTGGATTGGCTGATCCCCCACCAAGCCAACCTCCGCATCATCGAAGGCACCGCCAGGAAGCTCAAATTGCCCATGGACCGGGTCGTGCTCACGGTGCAGGACCACGGCAACACCTCGACGGCTTCCGTGCCCATGGCACTGGACGTGGCGGTCCGCGACGGGCGCATCAAGCGCGGGCAGCTGATCCTGCTGGAAGCCTTTGGCGGTGGATTTACCTGGGGTTCCGCATTACTTCGATTTTGATTTCCGGATCTATCCTTCCAACTATCCCTGGTGCGCCTTCCAGCCTCACCGTCCCTGGCGGGTAGTCCGCTGCATGCGGCGAACCCTGGGGCTCGGCGCTGCTACGTTTCTGAACTCATAGGGCCAGGCAAAAAAAGGGGGAGCGGTTGCTCCCCCTTTTCGTTTCAGCGGCGCGCGAAGCGCCGGCCCGAGCTTAGAACTTGGGCGCCGGTTTCACGACGACCGGCTCGCCCACCAGCACGGTGGGGGCGCCGGCGGCGAATGCGGTCTTGTTGTAATCCACCACGTCCTTCGTCAGCAGGGCGTTGAACCTGGCGATCACGTCATTGACCTTCGGGGTCAACTCGTTGTCCAGGTCCGTCACCGACTGCAGCATCGGTTGCGGATCGCCACCCACGCCATAACCCAGGTATTGCAGTTCCTCGTCAAGCTTGGCGAGGTAGTGGATGTCGTCTTCCGGCACATCGTGCTGCACGTCGGTGTTGTAGACAGAATCCTTGAGGTCGCCGAGCTTCTTGGACAGGGCCTTGCCTGCGTCCGCCACC
>DATIVR010000194.1:0-3064 GCA_035465695.1 Gammaproteobacteria bacterium | reverse complement strand
CAAAAAAAGGGCAGATGCCGCGCGGCATCTGCCCTTTTTCTTATGCGGGACGGTTACTTCGAGACCGGAGCGCCGGCGTCGGCTGCCAGGGCTTCGATCTGGATGCGCAGGATCACGTTCATGTTGAAGCCCCAGGCCTTGCCCATGTCCACGCCGAAGTCGGCGCGGTTGAAGGTGCCGGTGGCGTCAGCCCCGCAGTCTTCCTTCTTGTACATCGGATGCATGATGCACTTGAAGCTGTCTATCTTCAGGTTCACCGGCTTGGTGACGCCGTGGAAGGTGAGGTTGCCGGTGACGGTGGTGGGCTTGCCGTCCACGAAGTTGCCGAGCGTGCCCTGATAGTGCGCCTCCGGATACTTGGCGGCGTCGAAGAACTCGTTGCTCTTCAGCTCTTCTTCGAGCTTGGCGTTGCCGATGATGCCGCTGCTCATGTCGGTGTACACATCGACCTTGCCGGTGCCGGCGGCCTTGTCCAGCGTCACTGTGCCGCGGTTCTTGACCATGATGCCGCGCCACACCGAGAGGCCCCCGAAGTGGTCGGTGTCGAACTGCACGTGGGTGTGGTCCGGATCGACGTTATAGGTGGCGGGCGCAGCCACAGCGGCGGTCGCCACGCCGGCAGCGCACAAGATCACGAGGCTCAACGGTCGGGTCTTCATGGTCGCTCCTGTTTCGGGTTTTCAGCTTTTCAAGGCTCGTGAGAGCCGCTCCAGACTCTGATTCCAACCGGTCTCCATGCCGTCCAGCATCTGCAAGGCTTCTTCACTCAAGCCTTCGGCATAAGTGCTGAGAGACATGCGGGTCCTCCCGCTCTCCTCCGCGAAGCTTACCGATAGCTGGCCTTGCAATGCGGCCTTGCCGGTCTTGTCCATGGCTTCGAAGTCGAAGCCCAATGCCTCCGGCGTGCGGAACTCGGTGTAGGTGCCCTGCATGCCATAGTCGGTGCCGTCCGGTGCACGCATCACGATGTGCAACTTGCCGCCGACGCGAGGCTGGACCTCGCATACCGGCACCGTGAAATCCTTGGGTCCCCACCAGCGGGACAGATGCTTAGGCTCGGTCCAGGCGCGGAACAGCACGTTGCGCGACAGGTCGTAGATCCTGCTGACGTAGATCTCGCGGAGCTGTGGCGCAGGGCTCATGCGAAGACTCCGGGGCGGATCGGAGGCCGGTGCGGCATTGTACGGCGTCCGCTGCCCGGGTGAGGAGCGCACCGCCGCGTAACCAGCCTGCTCGCGATGCCAGCCTGTTTCCTGAAGACGCACCTCTCATTCGGTGGCCGCCGCGGCCTTGGTGGCGCCGGACGGGACACGTAACAACGAGACGCCCACAACTGCGGCCAGCAGCGCGAAGCAGCCGCCGCAGAGGAAGGCCGCTTGGTAACCCCCGGTGAGGGCGCCCAAGTGATCCATTCCATCGGCAGCAAGACCGGCCGTGCGGGCCGCCGCGACGCTGGCCAGTACCGCGAGTCCCAATGCTCCACCCAGCATGAAGGCGGTGTTGACGAGGCCGGAGGCGAGGCCGGAGTCCGCCTCCTTGACCTCGCTCATGGCCGCCATCAGCAGCGGGTTGAATGCGACGCCGGCACCGAGCCCCAACAGGATCATGCCTGGCAACACATCGCGCACCAGCGTGCCATCCACCGGCGCATGGGCGAACACCAAGAGACCCGCGGCCGCGAACAAGAGACCCACGAACAGTGGACGCTTGATGCCGAAGCGCATCACCAATTTGGCGGAGAAGCCCAGGGACATCACCGCCATGATCACGTTGGAGGGCAGGAATGCCATGCCGATCTGCATAGGCGTGAAGCCCAGCACGAGTTGCATATAGAGCGCCGAGAGGAAGAACCAGGAGAACATGGCGGCTGACCACAGGATGCCGCTCATACTCGAGACCGCGAGGTTCCGCTGGCGGAACATGGCGAGCGGCACCAGGGGTTTCTCCACCCTGGACTCGATGACGAGGAACACCGCGAACACGACCGAGGCGGCACCAAAGATCCCGAGCGTCGTGGGCGAGGTCCAGCCGGCCTGGTTGCCGTTGATGGTGGCGTAGTTGGCGAGCAACAGGGCCAGGGTCACAGTGACGGCCCCGCCGACGTCGAGATGGCGTCGGCCTCTTGCCTCACCGGCATGCTTGGGAAGCAGCTTCCAACACAAGGCGAACACGATGGCGCCCACCGGCACGTTCACCAGGAACACCCAGTGCCAGTTGAAACCACCGGTGAGCACACCGCCCAGCACGGCGCCGATGCAGCCGCCGCTGGAGCAGACGAAACCGTATACCCCCATGGCCTTGGTTCGTTCCTCGGTGCCGGTGAAGAGGTTCAGGATCAGCGAGAGCGAGACCGCGTCCACGATGGCGCCGCCGAGGCCTTGCACGCCGCGTGCCACGATCAGGAAGTCCTGCGACCTCGCCATGCCGCAGGCCAGGGACGCAAGGGTGAACAAGGCCAGACCCGCCAGGAAGATACGGCGATGACCGTAGAGATCGGCCAGCCGTCCGCCCAGCAGGAGGAAGCCACCGAAGATCAGGATGTAGCCGTTGACTACCCAAGCCAGGGTCACTTCGTCGAACTTGAGGTCGGCGCGGATGGATGGCAGCGCCACGTTCACGATGGTCACGTCCAGCACGATCATGAGCGCGCCCATGCACAGCAGTGCCATGGCCAGCCAGCGGTTGTCGTAATGATGCTTCACGGAATTCATCAGCGAGTCTCCGGGCGGTAAGTCAGCATGGTCATCTTGTTATCGAACACCCGGCTGTCCACGAGTTCCAGCGCCACCCGTCGCTGCATGCCGCGGAACATGGGAATACCCTGACCCAAGATCACCGGATTCATCATCAGGCGGTATTCATCTATGAGACCCGCCTGCGCGAGCGTGGTGACCAGGCCGCCACTGCCATAGATCACCATGTCCTTACCGGACTGCGCCTTGAGCTCACGCACCGTTTTCACGGGATCCGCCGTCACCGTGGCATTGTCCCTGTAGCCCCAGGGCGTCCGCGTCAGGGTACGGGAGGCCTCCAGCTTGGGCAGTTCGTTCATGAACGGAGCCAC
>DATIVR010000193.1:0-33346 GCA_035465695.1 Gammaproteobacteria bacterium | reverse complement strand
CCTTCATTGAAACGCTTTTACAGAATGCGAGGAATGTTGTTCACTGGCTAGGCGCAGGCGTCCCGAGCATGCAGAGCATACTCTGACTGTATGTGGGCAATGCGAGGGCGGCGGGCCGCTCTTAGGCATCCTGCCTTCTGCGGCATTCGGTGATCCTGGCCAGCACAACACCGCCAGGATTGAGCGCTTTATTTCTTCTGACTTTGACGTGCCAATAGAACTGTTTTCGTCTCTAGTTCTTGTGCTTCGCCCTGATTCACGTATTCCTTCAACGTGATCGTCCCCAAGGCCTCATTGGCCTTCATGTCCAGCTTCTGCATCATCTCTTCGGCCTGGGGGATGGCCTTGATGTGCCGGTCCGGATCGCCTTTCCTGGCGGGGTTGCGGCGCACCGCCATGATCACCTCGCGTAGCGGCATCTGGCTCATGTCATAGGCGGGCACGTAGCGCCGGATCTTCTCCTTCACCGGGATGATGAGGCCGCGCTGCTGCAGGCGGTCCAGCACCGTGAGGATGATGTCCGTGGGCAGGTGCAGGCGACGCGCCAGCTGCTCGCGGGACCAGGGCGTGTGCTTCTCCTCATAGGCACGGCCGATGAGGTACATGACGGAGAGGGCGACCCGCTCCAGGGTGCGGCCGCCGAACTCGTTGTGCTTGAGGCCGTGGCGCACCAGCTCGGGGTTCTGCACGTAGAAGCATACCTGGGCGCCTGCCAGCACGATGATCCAGCTGGTGTAGAGCCACACCATGAACATCACCAGGATGGCGAAACCGGAGTAGATGGCCGTGAGCCGCGTGGACTTCTCGGTGAGCTCGGTGAAGACCCAGCCTGCCAGTTCCCAGCTGATGCCCGCCAGCGCGCCGCCGGTGAGGGCGGAGCGGAACTGCACGTGGGTGTTAGGCACGTACATGTAGATGAAGGTGAAGGCCGCGATCACGAAGATATAGGGCAGGATCTTGGCGGCGGCCACCATCAGCACGCCGATGGGCGCCCAGTCGATGATGTGCTGCACCGCGGTCTGGCTGCTGGCTGTGGCGGTCAGACCCAGTGCCGTCACGAACAGCAAAGGACCGATGAGGATCACGCTCAGGTAATGCCCGAAGCCTTCCAAGAGGCTGCGCGGTTCGCGCACCCGCCACATGTGGTTGAAGGCCTGCTCCACCTTACGCACCAGGGTGACGACGGTGTAGAGCAGCATCACGAGCCCTAAGGTGCCCAGCACGCCGGCCTTCACGTTGTTCACGAAGTCGATGATCTTGGCGGCGATGGCCGGGCCCTTGTCACCCAGCGGATTGAACATGCTCACCAGCAAGGGCTGCAGGCGGTTCTGCACGCCGAAGCCCTTCAACACCGAGAAGGCGAAGGCCAGCAGCGGCACCAGCGAGAGGATGGACACATACACCAGGCCCATGGCGCGCATGCGCAGGTCGCCGGTGAGGATGTCCTCGATCATCACCTGGAACATGCGCACCCAGAACACCATCACCCGCCTGCTGCGGGTCATGGAGTACACGTCCTGTTGCCAGATCTCGTGGGAGAACTTGTCGGTGATGCGCTTCAGCATATGTCCCGGTCCCGATACGAAGGGTTCATGCTATCCCAAAGCCTTCATCCGTGCCCGCGGTTCTTAACGCCTTGCGCAGGCGCAGGGCATCGCTTTGGTCTTCGTAGTACTCGAGCCAAGTGCCATGCTGCCGGTATCCCAGGGACTGATAGAGGGCATAGGCCGCCGGGTTGTCCTCCCGGATCTCGAGTCGCATATGTAGCGCGCCCCGCGCCAGGCTGGCTTCTTCCGCAGCCCGGAGCAGGGCGCGGCCCAGTCCCAGCCGGCGGGCGTCCGGATCCACCGCCAGGGATTCCAGATGCGCTTGGCGCCCCCGTACCTTGAGCAGCGCATAACCCAGCACCGTGCCGCCTTCCTCGGCGGTGAGCAAGACGGCGCTCTTGGCCTTCAGGGCGCGATGGAAATCCAGGCGGGTGAGGCGGTCGTGGTGGAAGCAGCGATGCTCGATGGGAAGGAGGCTATCGATGTCGCGTTCTACAGCAGGGCGGATCATGGGACTGAAGGCTCGTTTCTGATGAGCTTATTTTATCCGCTGTGGCCCGGCTTCCAAAAGTGATGTTCGTCAGGAAACCCTGACATGCGGCGTAGGCCGTCGTCCCTATCGGTTGCCTCCGCCATCCAGCTGCAGGGGTTCTTCATCGAGCAAAGGCACTTGTTCCCGAAGTGCCTGCAGGTGTTCTTCCCAATAGCGTGGCCCGTCGAACCAGGGGAAGGCGCGGGGGAAGGCCGGATCATCCCAGCGGCGGGCGATCCAGGCGGCGTAGTGGATCATGCGCAGGGTGCGCAGGGGTTCCACCAGCCAGAGCTCAGAAGGATTGAACTCAGCGAACTGCTCGTAACCCTCCAGCACCGCACCCAGCTGCATCTGCATCTCGTGGCGCTCGCCGGAGAGCAGCATCCATAGGTCCTGCACCGCGGGTCCGGTGCCCGCATCGTCGAAATCCACGAAGTGGGGGCCGTCGTCGGTCCAGAGCACGTTGCCGGGGTGGCAGTCGCCGTGCAGGCGCAAGGTCGAGATCTCGCCGGCGCGCTCGTAGCAGCGCGCTATGCCCGCGAGAAGCAGGTCCGTCACTTCCTTATAACGGGGTTTCAGGTTGTCCGGGATATAGGGACTCTGCAGCAGCCACTCCCGCGGGATGCGGCCGTAGGTGTCCGGTCCGATCACGTGGCGGTGATGGAAAGGCTTGGTGCGGCCCACCGCATGGATACGGCCCATGAAGCGGCCCATCCACTCCAGGTTGGCCTCGCTCTCCAGGTCCGGGGCGCGGCCGCCTTGGCGCGGGAACACCGCGAAGCGGTAGCCGGCATGCTGCATCAAGGTGCGGCCGTCGGAGTGGACGATGGGCGGCACCGCCGGTATCTCCAGTTCCGCCAGTTCGGCAGTGAAGGCATGTTCTTCCAGGATGGCAGCTTCGGTCCAGCGGCCGGGGCGGTAGAACTTGGCCACCAGCGGCTTCCCGTCCTCCACGCCCACCTGATAGACGCGGTTCTCGTAGCTGTTGAGCGCCAGCAGCGTGCCATCGGGCCGCCAGCCGGCGGCTTCGATCGCGTTCAGCACTTCATCCGGCGTCAGACCGGCGTAGGGCGCGTTCTTGTTCTGTTGTTCTTCTTCCATCTATCCAGTCTACCTGCTTCCTGCTGATATCCTGTGCCCATGACCAGCCGTTATCCACAGCGCATCGTCTGTCTCACGGAAGAGACCACCGAGACCATCTATCTGTTGGGTGAGCAGGATCACATCGTCGGCATCTCCGGCTTCACCGTGCGGCCACCGCAGGCCCGCAAGGAGAAGCCCAAGGTCTCGGCCTTCACCAGCGCCAAGCTGGACAAGATCGCGGCGCTCAAGCCGGATCTGGTGCTGGGCTTCTCGGACCTGCAGGCGGACATCGCTGCGGACCTGGTGAAGCAGGGCCTGGAGGTGCATATCTTCAACCACCGTTCGGTGGCGGATATCTTCCGCATGATCTCCACCCTCGGCGGCATGTTGGGATGTGAGGCCAAGACCAAGGCGCTGGTGGCGGAGCTGGAAGGCGGACTGGAACGGGTTAAGGCTGCGGCGGCGAAGCTGGCGCGCAGGCCCAAGGTCTATTTCGAGGAGTGGGATGAGCCGCAGATCTCGGGTATCGCCTGGGTGTCGGAACTGGTCGGCCTCGCCGGCGGCATCGATATCTTCCCCGAACTGGCGAAGCAATCACTGGCCCGCGACAGGATCGTGAAAGACCCGCTGGAGGTGCCGCGGCGCGCTCCGGACATAATCCTGGGGTCCTGGTGCGGCAAGAAGTTCCGGCCCCAGGCCGTGGCGGCCCGTCCCGGCTGGGGGGAGGTGCCGGCGGTGCGCGACGGAGCGCTGCATGAGATAAAGTCTTCCCTGATACTGCAGCCGGGACCTGCAGCGCTCACGGATGGGGTCAATGCAATTCATCAAGTTATCGCAGATTGGTCGCATAAAGCCGGCCAGGCCTGAACGCCGGACCTGGTTCCACCGCTCCGCCGCGAGCGCTGTGGACGTGGTCACGCTGTTCCGCCACGCCTTGTTCCACGACGTCAAAGGCACGCTGTTCAACTACGCCGTGAACGTGGCCATGACGCTGCTGGCGCTGATCCTGATGCGCCACATGCACACCGGCGCTTACGCGCTCTTCTACAGCTTCGTCACCGGCGTGCTGAACCCCAGCATCCTCATCATCCTCGCCTCCTTCACCATCGTGCTGGTGGGATTGGAGTTCATCTTCGTGGGGGTGACGTTCTTCCCGAAGGGCTATGTGCCGAACCTCATGGTGAAGCTCGTGACGAGCATCCGGGACTCCATCGTGGTGCTCTCGGGCGCCTCGCTCTCACTGGCGGTGCTGATGTTCGGACAGGATCCGGTGGGCCGCTGGGAGGCATGCGCCACGGCGGTAGTCTATTTCGCCAGCGCCTACCTGGTGGCGTTCCTGCTGCTGGCGCCGTTCTGGCTGGACTCGCGGCGCATGACCGATCGCGTCGCGCTGGTGACGGTGGGAGCCGGGTTGCTGGGGCTGGTGTGGTTCTGGCCGGATCTCTTCAGCCCGGATTTCATCCGGCTGGACAGCATCCTTGGGTGAGCCGGGAAGTTGATGCCAAAGGCATCTCCCGGCGAACGCCAGGCAGGGATGTCCTGGCCGGAATAGCGCCAAGGACGGATGAGTGAACCGCTAAATCGAACTGACTACGCTCGGGTTAAACGCTCGTAAGCCTCGCGATACTTCTCGGCGGTCTTGGCGATGATCTCCGCGGGCACCTTGGGCGCCGGCGGCTTCTTGGGCCAGTCCAGCGTCTCCAGATAGTCGCGCACGAACTGCTTGTCGTAGGAGGGCGGGCTGATGCCTTCCCGGTAAGTGTCGGCCGGCCAGAAGCGCGAGGAGTCCGGGGTCAGCACCTCGTCGATGAGATACAGCGCGCCGGTCTTGTCGGTGCCGAACTCGAACTTGGTGTCGGCGATGATGATGCCGCGCTCCAAGGCGTACTTGGCGGCGAAGTCGTAGATCTCGAGGGTGACGTCGCGCACCTTCTCCGCCAGCGCCGGGTCCACCAGCTGCAGCACTTCCTCGAAGGGGATGTTCTCGTCGTGCTGGCCCTTGGGGGCCTTGGTGGCGGGCGTGAAGATGGGATGGGGCAGCTTGGCCGCCTGTTTCAGGCCTTTGGGGAGAGGGATGCCGCAGACCGAGCCGCTCTTCTGATAATCCTTCCAACCAGAACCGATCAGATAACCGCTGGCCACCGCCTCGATGGGGAGCGCCCGCAGCTTGCGCACCACGATCGCCCGGTCCTTGAGCAGCGCCTGTTCCGCCGGATCCCGCACCACCTTCTCCACGGCGATGTCGGTGAGCTGGTTTGGTATGATGTGCGCCGTCTTTTGGAACCAGAAGCGCGAGATGCCGTTCAGCACCGCGCCTTTGCCGGGGATGGGGTCGGGGAGCACCACATCGAAGGCGGAGAGCCGGTCGGTGGTGACGATCAGCAGGTGCTCGGGACCTGCGTCATAGATGTCGCGCACCTTGCCCCGATGCACCAGGGGCAGGCTCTTGAGGTTGGTCTCGAAGACGACGGGCGTGGCGGACATGGCACTTCCGGGCGTTTATCTCCGCGTATCTTGCCACAGCTGGAATTGGTCCTGTCAGGGAATCTCGGATGAATCTCGTTGGCTTGCTGATCGGGGCCGTGATCGGCTACATGCTGGGCGGCGTCGTGGGTGCCGTCATCGGCGCATTCCTCGGCCAGAGCATCTCGGTCGGCGTGTCGCGCGGCGGCTGGAGCGGATACGATTCCGGCATCGCCCAGCAGGCCTTCTTCAACGCCACCTTCTCGGTGATGGGACACGTGGCCAAGGCCGATGGCGTGGTGTCCGAGAACGAGATCCAGGCCGCTAACGCCGTGATGGCGCACATGAACCTGGACCCGGCGCAGCGCCTGGCCGCGATCCAGCTCTTCAACCAGGGCAAGTCCGCGGGCTTCGACCTGGACGCGGCCTTGCGCAACCTGCGTGCGGCCTGCCACGGGCGGCGCGACCTCCTGGGCATGTTCCTGCAGATCCAGGTGCACGCCGCGCTGGCGGACGGCGGCGTGATGCATCCGGCGGAGCGCGAGGTGCTGGAACGCATCTGCGACGCCCTCGGCATCTCTTCCTATGAGCTCAGCCAGTACGAGCAGTTCGTGCGTGCGCAGCAGCGCTTCCGTGGCGCGGGCGGGGCGGGGACTGGCGGCATGCAGCCGCCGCGTCAGGACACGCTGGCCGCCGCCTATCAGACCCTGGGCGTGGCGCCGACCGCCACGGACGCGGAGATCAAGACCGCCTACCGGCGGCTCATGAAGGAGAACCATCCCGACAAGCTGGTGGCGCGCGGCCTGCCCGAGAACATGATCAAGCTGGCCCAGGAGAAGGTGCAGCAGATCAACGTGGCCTATGACGCCATCAAATCCGCGCGTGGCATCAAGTAGCTGAGAGCGAAGACATGGACGTGATGGCGAAGCCGAAGGATTACGTCGAGGAGAGCGGCGTCGGGTTCTGGTTCTTGGGTACGCTGACCTGGGAGAAACGCGTGGTGGAGGTGGCATTGGCGGACCTCGCCAGGCTGCTACCCGAGCCGGGGCGGCGTTGCCACACGGTGCTGGACGCCGGTTGCGGCCAAGGCAAGGCACTGAAACCGCTACAACAGCACTTCCAGGCTGAACGCATCATCGGTGTGGACGTGGATGGCAGGGCGCTGGAGGCCGCGTGTCGCGAGGCCATGCGGCATGGGCTGGTGGCTGAACTGATCGAAGCGGATTGCGCCAGTATCCCGCTGCCGGATGCCAGCGTCGATCTGGTGTTCTGCCACCAGACCCTGCATCACCTGGTGCGCCAGGAAGAGACGCTCGCGGAATTCCGCCGCCTGCTGAAGCCGGGTGGGGTGCTGCTCCTGGCGGAATCCACCAAGGCCTACATCCATTCCTGGGTGATCCGGCTGCTTTTCCGCCATCCCATGCACGTGCAGCGCACCGCGCCGGAATACCTGGAACTGGTGCGCAAGGCCGGCTTCGAGTTCGGATCCGCGGACGTCTCCTACCCGTATCTCTGGTGGAGCAGGGCGCGTGACTTCGGCCTGCTGGAGCGCTGGCACATCAAGTCGCCGCCGCCGGTGGGACAGCGGGAGGAGACTCTCGTGAATCTGGTGGCTACCAAGCCGCGCTGACGATCGATAGCACCGACACTACTCAGTCGTGACGTATGCGCCCATCATCACGACCACCACGATCAGCAAGCCCAATATCAGGTTAACGTCCATGATGATCCGTATCTGTCGCAACGCCTTCGCCGCGAGCGCGGCATCGTCGGCCGCTACGGCGCGCTTTAGCTTCTTGAAGGCCGAGAACGTCAGGTGGGCGACCAGCATCATCATGAAGATGCCGATTCCCATCATGAACTGCACGAACCACGGCAGTTGCGCGAAACCGTCGAAGCTGTTGAACACCATGTAGGTGCCCGAGGCCAGGAGCACCACGATGGCCGCCCATACCCAGGGCAGGAACCGGCCGAGGGCCGTGCACCAGAAGCGCGCAGCGGCAAGCGTATCCATGCCCCTCATGGCGGGACGCAAGGCCACGAAGCCAAAGAACATGCCGCCGATCCAGATGATGACCGCAAGCACGTGCGCAGTGATGGCGATGACAGGCATGGAAGCTCCTTTCTTGTTCTAGTCGCCGGTGGCCACGCGCCGGCGGATGAGGTCCCCGAACTTCACCTTCTTGAGCCGTAGTGCCGGATGCTCGATGAAGTGCCACGACAGCATGGCACAGCCGAGCGTCAGCAGCGAGACCAGCGGGAACAGCTGTAGCGGGTGGATCTGGGGGAGATACTGGCGCAACGTCTGGCCGATGGGGAAGGCATATATATAGAGACCGTAGGAGTAGTCGCCGGCGCGGTTGAAGAAGTGCAGTTCCGGGACATACGCGAACCAGAACGTGGCATACACCACCCAGGCCCAGAACATATATATGGCGTACGGGATGCGGAGCCACACCAGCGCCAAGGTGATGGCGCTGAGGACGGCCAGGATCCAGGAACTCATGGGGATCCGGTCGGCATATACCCGGATCAGGGAACCCGTGGCGAAGAGGAATACCAGCGGCAGATAGCGTTCCTTGGATTCGAAATAGTGGATCTCCAGATGCAGCGCCACCAGCACTCCGCACATCAGCAGTATGAAGGGCAGATAACCTCTGCGGTCGAAGAGGGTCCCCGCCGCGCCGAAGATGCCTAGTAGCAAATAGAGCCCGAACTCCGCCGGCAAGGTCCACAGTGAACCGTTCACGCTGTCCACCGGCAGGTGCTCGAACACCCCCGGCAGGCGGAAGTGCAGGCTGGTGAGCGTGAGGTTCTCCATGAGGAAGCCATAGAGCTGCGGGTCGGTGAGGTACTGCAGCGCGGGCATGCTGGTGACCACCGGCCCCAGCAGGAACACCGTGGCAAGCATGCACACCATGAGGCCAGGGAAGATGCGCAGGCAGCGCGACTTCATGAAGTCGGCCCAATCCCGCCGGTTGAGGTAGCTGCCTGTCACCAGGAAGCCGCTGATGACGAAGAAGATGTCCACCCCCACCGCGCCGGAATAGGTGAAGTGCAAGTTGCGCTGGATCAGGTCGAACTGCCGCGGTATGTGTGCGATGGCGTAGGAATGGCCATAGATCACCAGCAAGGCCGCCACGAGGCGCAGGAGCAGATAGTTGTTCTGCGGCGCGTCGGCATAGGAGGCGATGCTGCGGAAGGCGAAGCGCATGGGCGGACCGGGTTTTGGGCCGCAACAGGATAGCAGCACCCTGCCTCTCCCCGCATCCCGGCTGCTGAAATGCGCGGCGGCATCGGTTAAAGTGTGTCGCATGCAGAGCCATCTGATCGTCCCGTCCATCCTCTCCGCCGATTTCGCCCGACTGGGGGATGAAGTCGACGCCGTGCTCAAGGCCGGCGCCGACATGATCCACTTCGACGTGATGGACAACCATTACGTCCCCAACCTGACCATCGGTCCGGTGGTATGCGAGGCGCTGCGCAAGCATGGCGTGAAGGCGCCCATCGACGTGCACCTGATGGTGAAGCCGGTGGACCGCATCGTGCCGGACTTCGCCAAGGCGGGGGCCAGCTATATCACCTTCCATCCGGAAGCCAGCGAGCACATCGACCGCACCCTCGGCCTGATCCGGGACCACGGCTGCAAGGCCGGGCTGGTGTTCAATCCTGCGACGCCCCTGGACCACATGAAGTACGTCATGGACAAGCTGGACATGGTGCTGATCATGTCCGTGAACCCGGGCTTCGGCGGCCAAGCCTTCATCCGCGAGAGTCTGGTCAAGCTCAAGGAAGCCCGCGAGTTGATACGGAAGAGCGGCCGTGACATCCGCCTGGAGATCGACGGCGGCGTGAAGGCCGACAACATCCGCGAGATCGCGGCCGCCGGCGCCGATACCTTCGTGGCCGGGTCCGCCATCTTCGGCGCGAAGGATTACGGCGCGGTCATCAAGCAGATGCGCGAAGAACTCTCCAAAGCCGGATCCTGACCGCATCCCTCCATGACCCCCATCAAGCTGGTTGCCTTTGACCTCGACGGGACGCTTGTCGACAGCGCGCTGGACATCGCCCGTGCCGTGGACAAGGCCTTGCTGGAACTGGGCGAGCGCACCTACGGGGTGGACCACATCAAGGGCTGGGTCGGTGAGGGACTCACCAAGCTCTTGAAACGCGCGCTGACCGGCGATGTGGATGGCAACCCGGACCCCGCCCTGGTGACGAAAGCCCGCGAGATGTTCCGCGAGCACTACCTCGCTGGCCTCTGCGTCGACACCCGTTTCTATCCCGGTGTACGCGAGGCGCTGGATGCACTCGAGGGCGGCCATCGTCTGGCGTGCATCACCAACAAGTCCATGGTCTATACCGAACCCTTGCTGAAAACCTTGGGGGTGTGGGAGCGCTTCGAGATCGTGGTGGCCGGCGATACGGTGCCGGCCCTGAAGCCCGACCCTCGGCCCCTGCTGTACGCATCGGACAAGATCGGCGTGCCGCCTGCTGCTTGCTGCATGGTGGGGGATTCCCGTTACGACATCCTGGCCGCCCGGGCCGCGGGATTCCGCGCGGTGGCCGTGAGCTACGGATATAACCAGGGCGCCGATCTCAGGACGCTGGGTGCCGAGACCGAATTGGATTCGCTGGCGGAACTCCCGGGGTGGATCGCAGGGCTTGCCCCGGCCGCCGCCACCCGTTAATGTCTGGGCTCGGTCTCAACCGGGTTTGGCATAAAGTCATGTCTTCAACGGTCTTCCTGAACGGAGCGAAAGCGGTTCGCCGCAGCTGGCGATGGTGATGACGCCTTAGAAGCGTCTTCAACCCCTTTCGCCATTCCGTCTCTCAGGATGACCGTGTCATGGATCAACAGCGTTACGACGCCTTCAAGGCCGCCGGCTACACCCGCATCCCCGTGGTCCGCGAGGTGTTGGCCGATCTCGACACCCCTTTAAGCACCTACCTAAAGCTCGCCGATGCCTCGGGCACCTTCCTCCTGGAATCGGTGGAAGGCGGCGAGACCTGGGGCCGCTACTCCATCATCGGCATCGCCGCGGCTGCCATGCTCTCGGTGCGCGACGGCGTGTGCACGGTGCAGAGCGCCGCCGGCACCGAGACTCTCGGCACCACCGATCCCTTCGCCGCCATCCAGGGATTCCTCGCGCGCTTCCGCGTGCCGGAGCTGCCGGAGCTGCCGCGCTTCAGCGGCGGTCTGGTGGGCTACTTCGGCCATGAGACCGTGGCTTACATCGAGCCGCAGCTGGCGCACACCGGGAAAGCGGATGAATTGGCCTGCCCCGACGCCTGCCTGATGCTGGCGGAGGAACTGGTGATCTTCGACAACCTGCGGGGCACGGTTCAGATCGTGGTGCACGCGGATGCCGCGGCGGCCGACGGCCTCGCGGCGGCAGAGCGGCGGCTCGATGACCTCACTTCGCGGCTGCGTGCCGCGCAGCGCTATCCCAGCCGCAAGGGCTATATGGGAAGCAACGCCGGCGAATTCACCTCCGGCTTCGCCGAGGCCGAGTACTGCGCCGCGGTGGAGAAGGTGCGCCGGTACATCCAGGACGGTGATGCCTTCCAGGTAGTGCTGTCGCAACGGCTCTCGGCGCCGTTCCAGGGCCGCGCCCTGGATGTGTATCGGGCGCTGCGGGTGATGAACCCGTCGCCCTACATGTACCATCTGGATTTCGGCAGCTTCCAGGTGACGGGCTCGTCGCCAGAGGTGCTGGTGCGCGTGGAAGACGGCGAGGTGACGCTGCGGCCCATCGCCGGCACGCGGCCCCGCGGCGCGACGCCGGAAGAGGATCAGCGCCTCGCAGAGGAACTGCTGGCGGACCCCAAGGAGCGGGCCGAGCATGTGATGCTCATCGATCTCGGCCGCAACGACGTGGGCCGTGTCTCGGAGACGGGCAGCGTGAGCCTGTCGGACCGCATGGTCATCGAGCGCTATTCGCACGTGATGCACATCGTCTCGGAAGTGAAAGGCCGGTTGCGCGAGGATCTGGGCTCCCTGGACGTGCTCAAGGCCTGTTTCCCGGCGGGTACCGTGAGCGGCGCCCCCAAGCTGCGGGCGCTGGAGATCATCCGGGAGCTGGAGCCCACGCGGCGCGGCATCTATTCCGGGGCCGTGGGCTATCTGGCCTGGAACGGCAACCTGGATACCGCCATCGCCATCCGCACGGCGGTCATCAAGGACGGGCGCATCCACGTGCAGGCCGGGGCCGGTATCGTGCATGATTCCGTGCCGAAGAACGAATGGCAGGAGACGCTCAACAAGGCCCGCGCACTGATGCGAGCGGTGCAGATGACGGCCGGCGAGAGCGGCAGGGGTTCCCTATGATCCTCATGATCGACAACTACGACAGCTTCACCTACAACCTGGTGCAATACCTGGGCGAACTGGGCGTGGAAGTGGAAGTGCGGCGCAACGACGCCCTGAGCGTCGCCGACGTCGCAGCCATGCAGCCGAAAGGCATCGTGATCTCCCCCGGCCCGTGCACGCCCAACGAGGCGGGCATCTCGGTGGATCTCATCAAGGAACTGGGCGGCAAGCTTCCCATACTCGGCGTCTGCCTTGGCCACCAGGCCATCGGCCAGGCTTTCGGTGGACGCATCGTGCATGCAGGGCAGGTGATGCACGGCAAGGTCTCGCGCATCCGCCATACCGGCAAAGGTGTGTTCCGCGACCTCCCGGACGGGTTCGAAGCCACCCGCTACCACTCGCTGGTGATCGCCAAGGACTCCGTGCCGGACTGCCTGGAAGTCACCGCATGGACGGAGGATGATAGGGGCAGCATGGAGGAGATCATGGGTGTGCGCCACAAGACGCTACCCATAGAAGGCGTGCAGTTCCATCCCGAGTCGATCCTGACTCAGCACGGACATGATTTGCTGCGTAACTTCCTCGCAGGTTGATCGTGGACATCAAAGACGCCATCGGCCGCATCGTGAACCATAACGATCTCCAACCCGAGGAGATGCAGGCGGTGATGCGCCAGATCATGACCGGCGGCGCCACGCCTACCCAGATCGGCGGCTTCCTGGCGGGCATGCGCGCCAAGGGTGAGACCGTCGAGGAGCTCTCGGCGGCCGCCCAGGTGATGCGCGAGCTCGCGATGCGCGTGCAGGTGGACCCCCGCAACCTGGTGGACACCTGCGGTACCGGCGGCGACGGCCGGCGCATCTTCAATGTCTCCACCGCCGCCGCTTTCGTGGTGGCGGCCGCCGGCGGACGGGTGGCGAAGCACGGTAACCGCTCCATGTCCAGCAAGTCGGGCAGCGCCGACCTCCTGGAGGCCATGGGCGTGCAACTGGAGTTGCCCGCGGAACGGGTTGCGGAGAGTATCGACCGCATCGGCATCGGCTTCATGTTCGCGCCGGCCCATCATCCGGCGGCGCGCTTCGCTGCCGCGCCGCGCCGCGAGCTCGGCACGCGGACCTTGTTCAACCTGCTCGGCCCCCTCACCAATCCGGCCAATGCGCCCTACCAGCTCCTGGGTGTGTTCGCGGAGCGCTGGGTGGAGCCGCTCGCCAGCGTGCTGCGTTCGCTGGGGAGCAAGCACGTGCTGGTGGTGCATTCCGCGGATGGGCTGGATGAGATCAGCCTGGCTGCGCCGACGCTGGTGAGCGAGCTGAAAGACGGCGAGATCCGCAGCTACCGGATGGATCCTGAACAGTTCGGCTTCACGCGCCAGCCGCTGGATTCCCTGGAGGTGGACAGCCCTCATGCCAGTCTCGACATGGTGCAGGCGGCGCTGAGCGACCGGAAGGGCCCGGCGCGGGACATGGTGATCCTCAACGCGGGCGCGGCGCTGTATGCCGCCGACGTGGCGGCATCGCTCGAGGATGGCGTGGACCGCGCCCGTGCCGCCATCGCCGCGGGTGCTGCGAGCCGCAAGCTGGAGGAGTTCCGGGAGGTTTCGCGATGAGCGCGGCCCCACCCAGCGATGCCGACATCCTGAAGAGGATCCTGGCGGTGAAAGTCGAGGAGGTGGCGGCAGGCGCTGCCGCTCGCCCGCTGCACCGGTTGCGCCGCGAGGTGGAACACCTGGAAGCGCCGCGAGACTTCCTGGGCTCTCTCAAGGCTGCGGTGTCGGTGGGCCGGCCGGGGGTCATCGCCGAGATCAAGAAGGCCTCTCCGAGCCAGGGCGTGATCCGCCACGACTTCGATCCGGCGGCCATCGCCAGGAGTTATGCGGCGGCAGGCGCGAGCTGCCTGTCCATCCTCACGGACCGCCAGTTCTTCCATGGCGATGCTGCATATCTCGAACAGGGCCGCAGTGCCTGCATGCTGCCGGTGCTGCGCAAGGACTTCATGATCGACCCCTGGCAGGTGTACGAGTCGCGCCTCATGGGCGCCGACTGCATCCTGCTGATCGTCCGTGCGCTGGGCGACGCGCAGATGGCGGAACTTGTAGGTACGGCCACTGACTTGGGGATGGATGCGCTGCTGGAAGTTCACGACGATGAGGAGCTGGAGCGGGCACTCGCCTTGAAGCCGCCTTTCGTGGGCATCAACAACCGGGACCTGAAGAGCTTCCATACCGACCCAGGCATCACGCTGGGCTTGCTGCCGCGAGTCCCTGCGGACTGCCTGGTGGTGACTGAAAGCGGCATCAAATGCCGCGAAGACGTGCAGCGCATGCGCAGCCATGGCGTGCATGGCTTCCTGATCGGTGAGACCTTCATGAGAGCCGAAGACCCCGGCTCGAAACTGACCGAGCTTTTCGCAGCTTAAAGCGTCGGGAGTTGTGCCGCCTTTGGCGGCGTCTGTTCAAGAGGGCGGGTTTCGCCCCGCTGACGAGCCCCTTTCTTTGGGCGCAAAGAAAGGGGCGAAAGAAACGCTTCCCGGGGATGGCGGGCGCGATGAAGAAGGCCGCTGGATAGAGCGGCCTTCTTCATCGCCTTCCCTCACTACTCGCGTCCTCGCGGCCGGGCTTACGGCGCATCCTTGCGCCGCACGCCCGGACGTCGCCCTCCCTGGCTCGTCCGGCTACGCCGGCTCTTCGCTGCGGGCGCTGCGCGTTCGGCGCCATCCACGGGCGGGAAGAATCAGCCCAGCACGGTGAACTATTCTCTTACTCTTACCCCGTAGCGTGAGCCGAGCACTGGACTGAGCAAGGCAAGCCCCGTAGGGGGCGAAGCCAGGGATGGCGAGCTCCCGCACGCGGCATAGGGACATGCCGTGTGCGGGACTCCGCAGCGAAGGAAGCGCGCAGGGAAGGTGCGGCTCCCGCACCCCACGCTCCGGGTGAGCGTTTTTGGTCACTTTTGGCGCGCCAAAAGTGACCCGGCCCCTTGGGAGGGGCCGGAACAAGACAGGGATGTCGTTTCTCCAGAATTCTTGCGCCTACGCCCTCAGCGACGCCATGTCGATGACGAAGCGGTATCTCACGTCGCTCTTCAGCATCCGTTCGTAAGCCTCGTTCACCATTTGGATCGGGATGATATCCACGTCCGCGACGATATCGTGCTCCCCGCAGAAATCCAGCATCTCCTGGGTCTCGGCGATGCCGCCGATCATGGAGCCGGACACGGACTTGCGGCCGCCCATGAGCGGACCGGGATTGAGCGGCGGCACCAGCGGCGTGAGCTGGCCCACGATCACGTAGTCGCCGTCGCGGCACACGGTGGCGATGTAAGGGTTCACGTCGTGTTCGTTGGGCACGGTGTCGATCACCAGATCGAACTTGCCGGTCACCGCCTTCATCTGCGCCGGATCGGTGGAGATCACCACGTGGTCCGCGCCCAGGCGTCGGGCTTCCGTCTCCTTGTGCAAGCTGCGGGTGAACAGCGTCACCTCGGCGCCCATGGCCTTGGCGAGCTTGAGACCCATATGTCCCAAGCCGCCCAATCCCACGATGCCCACCTGAGTGCCTTTCGTCACGTCCCAGTGCTTGAGCGGCGAGTACAGGGTGATGCCGGCGCAGAGCAACGGCGCCGCGGCCTTGGCGTCCAGGTTGCCGGGGATGCGCACCACGAACCTGTGTGAGACCACGATGCGCTCGGAATAGCCGCCCAGGGTGGTGGTCTTGTCGTGGCGGTCGATGCCGTTATAGGTGAAGGTGGCGCCTTCCTGGCAGAACTGCTCCAGGCCTGCCTCACAGGATTCGCAGTGCTGGCAGGAATCCACCATGCAGCCGACGCCCACGAGTTCGCCGGGCCTGAAATCCCGGACGTCCTTGCCGACCGCTGTCACGCGGCCCACGATCTCGTGGCCGGGCACCATGGGATACCTGCTACGACCCCATTCGTTGCGCGCCTGATGGATGTCGGTGTGGCAGATGCCGCAATAGAGGATGTCGATCGCCACGTCATCGGCACGCAGGTCGCGGCGCTCGAAGCTGAAAGGCGCGACTGGACTGCTGGAGGACTGGGCGGCGTAACCGCGGGTGATGGTCGGCATGCATTCTTTTCCTTATTGGTCGCGCAGCAAAGAACCGCCTGGTGGCGGCATAGGAATCAATCGCGAAAGCTTCCCTGGGTCAGACGGGGCGAGATTCTATAAACAAAAGCGCTTCAGCAATATGCTCCCATACCCGACATATAAGCACACAAAGTATTACAGAGTGTTACAAGGAATCCACGGGATTCGGCGGCATAGCTCGCGCGGGAGCTCGCCGGAGGTCGGTCGCAAGGAAGGGCGAAAGGCGGCGCCCGGTGGCAGCCGCGCAAATTTCCGCGCTACGCTGGACGAGCCGATCGCGTGCCGGTCGGCCGCGCTCAGCGGTGGTGAGCCAGCTGCCTGCTTAGCGGGATGGTGTTGTCACTGTCCAGGCGCGCGCCGTAGACCACGATGGTCTTGCCGGAGGCGCCCACCAGGCCTTGCTCTTCCAACGCCTTGAGCACGCGGCCAGCCATCTCGCGGGAACAGCCCACGATGCGGCCGATCTCCTGGCGGCTGATGCGGATCTGCATGCCGTCCGGGTGGGTCATGGCATCCGGCTGCTGGCAGAGATCCAGCAAGGTGCGGGCGATGCGCCCGGTGACGTCCAGGAATGCCAGGTCGCTCACCTTGCGCGTGGTGCGTTTCAGGCGCGCCGCCAGCTGACCGGAGAGCGCGAACAGGAGATCCGGGTCGTTGTGGGCCAACTCACGGAAACGCGCATAGCCGATCTCGGCGATCTGGCATTCGCTGCGGGTGCGCACCCAGGCGGTGCGGGTCGGGTCGTCGGAGAACAAGCCCATCTCGCCGAAGAATTCGCCGCGGTTGAGATAGGCGACCACGATCTCGTTGCCGTCCTCGTCTTCCACGATGACGGCCACGGAACCGGAGATCACCAGGAACAGGCTATTGGAGGAGTCACCCGCGTTCACCACCGGCGTCTTGGCGGCGAAGTGGCGGATGTGGCAATGGCTCACGAACCGGTCCAGCACCGGTATCTCGAAGCGTCGTATCGTGTCGTGCGGCATCGCGAGCCAACCTCTTATCATGCAACTGCGGAACTAACCTACCATGATATCCGTCACGGAAACGTCGGGTGTTTCCTGCACGACTTATCAGGTATGTCCGATATAAGTCATTATAAACAAAGAGTTACGCGACATCACGAGGTGCTTCGCCTACGTCGCATCGTCCGCCGCTAGAATGGCGCCCCTCGTGCGCTGCCACCCGGGACGCGCAGACTTCGCGGACCTTCCCAAGGAACCATCGTGACCAAGGCGAGTGTGCTGTATCTGGTGACCGGACTCATGTGCTGCATCTACGGCGGCCTGCTGCTGTGGAGCGCCAAGAATGCCGGAGACGAACCCGGTCCGGACCATTGGATCAACTCGCCGGAAGTGAAGAACAGCCCGCATAACAAGATGGAGAACATGCGCTATCTGGTGAAGCCGGAGCGCAAGAGCATCAGCTTCAGCAAGAGCAAAGGTAGAGCCTACGCGATGTTGGCGATAGGCGTTGCGCTTCTCGTCATGGCGTTCACTTGAACTTCACGCCTATCGCGGGTCTTCGGGTCAGCGTCCGCGACTTCAGCGAGAAAGACCTGGCCGAGTTCGCGCGCTACCGTGCCTTGCCTGAGGTGGCGCGGTACCAGAGCTGGGAACGCTTTGGCCTGGAAGATGCGCGACGTCTCTATGCCGCGCAGCAGACCGTGACGTTCGGCACCCCCGGCAGCTGGCACCAGGTGGCCATCACCGATAAGCGCGACGACTCGCTGCTGGGCGACTGCGCACTGCACTTCCTGGAAGACGGGCGGCAGATGGAGATCGGCTTCACCCTGGCGCCGGCACATCAGGGCAGGGGACTGGCTCGGGAAGCGGTAGGCCTGCTGCTGGGTCATGTCTTCGGCCCCATGCAGCGGCATCGTGTGATCGCGGTGACGGATGCGGAGAATCTTCCCGCCCAGAAGCTGCTCACGGCCTTAGGCTTCCGCAAGGAGGCCCATTACCTCAAGAACGTGTTCTTCAAGGGCAGATGGGAAGACGAGTGCCTGTTCGCACAACTCGCCTCAGAGTGGGAGTTGAAAAACCCGCCGATCAGGAACCGAGCGCCTTAATTCACCCGTGGATCCGGGCCCATGACGTCACGCGCTGGCGTCTTGGCCGAAGATGATGATCTCGGCGGCTTCCAGGCAATAGCGCGCGTAACGGAAGTCACGGATCGACACCACACGATCGCCGGACCATTCCAGTATCACGAAGTAGATCGGCGCTCCCAGCATGTCGTCGGGGTCCATGGCCAGCAGCGCCGGCCGCCGGTCCACCAGTCCGGGCACCAGATGCCAGCCACCCAGCCTTCCGTAATTGCTGAAGTAGCTGATCGCGGAACTCTTGCCCTTGGACTGGACGCGGTTGACCAGGTCGAAGCGCATCTCCTCCGCCAGCATGGCGCGCACCGCCTCGAAGTTCCGCGCATTGAAGTTCGCGGCGTACGCCGCCAACAACTGCTGCTCGCGCGCATCGAGCACAGGCAAGGGGGCGTCGTCCGGTTCCACGGCCAGTTCCCGCAGATTCTGCCGGCCGCGCTGCAGGGCGGACTTCACCGCGGCTACGCTGCTGCCGGTGAACTCCGCCGCTTCCTCCAGGGAATAGCCCAGCACGTCCTTGAAGATCACCGTGCTGCGCTGCAGCGCCGGAAGCCGCATGAAGGTGCGCAGGCTCACCAAAGCGGTGTCGCCGGTGTCGGGGCTGGGGGCGGGATCGATGAGCATGTCCAGGTCCTCGCTCGAGTGGCTCGCCTCCTGGCGGTTGCGGCGCCGCAGGAAGTCGATGGATGCGTTATGCGCCACCCGGATCAGCCAGCGTTCCAACATGGAGAAGTTGTTGATGTCCGGCGGTGATTCCAGGACCTTCAGCAGGGTCTCCTGGACCACGTCCTCGCCATCCACCGCCGAGCCGGTCATGCGCGCGCAGTAGCGGTGCAGGCGTGGCCGCAGTTCGGCCAGCATGCGCATCAGGAGTTCGTGCTTCGGGTCGGCGTCTTGCATGGATACAACTATCTCTCGTTCGATCCTGGAGATCCGGGTCAATTATGTCCCAGGGCGGCGTCCTCTCGGCGCCTCCCCACATCCTTAGAACGTCCTGGCCGCCGCAAAGGAATCGCTCACCGAGGTGCCCGGCACCGATTCTTTTTGCCATGCCCATCCGTCTTACCCATGAGACCGGCGACCCGCCGGCCGGACGGAGCAAGGGCATGAGACTCGAAGGCAAGACCACGGTCATCCACGGCGCCGGCGGCGGTATCGGCGCCGCCGTGGCGGCAGCGTTCGCCCGGGAAGGAGCCAGGCTGTTCCTGAGCGGCCGCAACCTGGCCAAGGTCGAAGCGGTGGCAGCGTCCATCCGGGCCAACGGCGGCTGGGCCGAGGCGGCGCAGGTGGACGCCCTGGACGAAAAGGCCATCGAACGTCACCTGGACGCGGTGATGGCGGAGGCGGGCGGACTCGACGTCTCCTTCAACGCCGTAGGTATCCCCAATACCACCGTGCAAGGCCTGCCCTTGACGGAGATCGCGCTGGAACAGTTCTTCCAGCCCATCGCCACCTACACCCGCAGCAATTTCCTCACCGCCCGCCTGGCCGCGCGGCGCATGGTGCCCCACAAGTCCGGCGTGATCCTCACGGTGACGCCGGTGGTGTCCCGCGCCAGCGTACCGCTGTTGGGCGGGTTCGCCCCCGCCATGGCCGCGCTGGAGGCACTCACCCGCAACTTCTCCATCGAACTCGCGCCGCATGGCATCCGCGTGCTCGGCATGCGCGCGGACGGCATGCCCGATTCCGCGACCATCAAGGAAGTGTTCGGCATCCACGCCAAGGCCTACGGGATGGAATGGCAGCAGTTCCATGACCTCATCGCGGCCAAGAACCATCCGCGCCGGCTGCTGAGTCTCCCGGAGATGGCCAGGGCTGCCGTGTTCCTGGTGTCGGATGAGGCCAGCGCCCTCACCGGCACCATGCTCAACCTGAGCCTCGGCATGCTCGATGACTGATGGACCCTTTGATGACAGGAGATCACCGATGAGCGATCAGCATTTCACCACAAGCTTCACGGTGGACCGTTCGCCGCAAGAAGTATTCGAGGCGATCAATGACGTGCGCGGCTGGTGGTCCGAGGCGACCCAGGGCGACACGGACAGGCCCGGCGCCGTCTTCTACTACCACTTCCAGGACATCCACCGCTGCACCATCCAGGTCACGGAACTGGTGCCGGGCAAACGCGTGGCCTGGCATGTCCTGCATAACGCCTTCAGTTTCATCCAAGACCAGGCCGAATGGAACGGCACGGACGTGGTGTTCGACATCGCCCGTAAGGGCAGCCAGACCGAGGTGCGTTTCACCCACGTAGGGCTCTCGCCCTCCCACGAGTGCTACGAGATCTGTTCCAACGCCTGGGGCCAGTTCATCGGCCGCAGCCTGCGCGACCTCATCACCACCGACAAAGGCCAACCCAACCCACCGGAGCAGCACGCCAGCCACCAGGACGAACTGGTGACCAAGGCCCGTGAGCTGAGCCGCAAATTGCAGAGCGCATAGGAGAGCGAGCCATGAACATGCAAGACAAGATCATCCTGATCACCGGCGCCAACCGCGGCGTGGGCCGCGCCCTGCTGGAGGAAGCGCTGCGCCGCGGCGCGAGCCGCATCTACGCCGGCACCCGCGGCGCATTCCAGCATCCCGACCCGCGGGTTACGCCGGTGACGCTCGACGTGACCAACCCCGGTGACATCCAGCGGGTGGCCTCCGGGATAGGCGCCCTCGACCTCCTCATCAACAACGCCGGCATCGCCCAGTTCGACGACCTCAGCGACCTGGAGGTGATGCGCCGGCACATGGACGTGAACATCTTCGGCATGGCGCGCGTCACGCAGGCCTTGCTGCCGCGGCTGGTGCATGCCAAGGGCGCCATCCTCAACGTGCTGTCCCTCGCGGCGCTGGCGCCGGTGCCGCCCACGCCGTCCTACTCGGTATCGAAGGCCGCTGCGGCGAGCTTCACCCAGGGCTGGCGGATGCTGCTTGCCAAGCGCGGCGTGACGGTGCACGGCGTGTTCCTGGGTCCGGTGGATACCGACATCAACCGCGGCATGGACATCCCCAAGGCCGCGCCGGCCGATGCCGCCGTCGCCATCCTCGATGCCCTGGAGCGCGGGGAAGAGGACATCTTCCCGGATCCTATGTCCGCGCCGCTGGCGGCGAGCTGGCGCGCCGGCACCGTCAAGCTGCTGGAGCGCGAGTTCATGGCCTACCTGCCGCCGGACGCCGCCTGAGCCGGCATCCCATCCGATCCGAAGGAGCAAGATCATGAGCAAAGATTTCAGCCTTTCATTCACCGTGGACCAGGCGCCGGACCAGGTGTTCCAGGCCATCAGCCGCGTGCCTGACTGGTGGTCCGGGGAAGTGGAGGGCAAGAGCGCCGCGCAGGGCGACGAGTTCTCTTACCGCGTCCCGGGCGTCCACTATTCGAAGCAGAAGGTCACCGAGTCCGTGCCGGCCAAGAAGGTGGTCTGGCGCGTCACCGAGGCGCGGCTCGAATTCGCCAAGCAGAAGGACGAATGGAAGGGCACGGACATCGTATTTGAGATCGACAAGCGTGGCACCGGCACGGAGCTGCGCTTCACGCACCGCGGCCTGGCATCGGCATTCGAGTGCTACCAGGACTGCTCCAACGCCTGGGGCATGCTGGTGAACGGCAACCTGCGCCGTCTCATCGCCACCGGCCAGCCGCAGCCGAGCCCATGGTGACCGCGATGCAGACCCTCAGGCAGAAACGCGCCTTGGTGGTGGGCGGCAGCCGCGGACTGGGCCGCGGCGTGGTGGAGGCGCTCGTGGCGCAAGGCGCGGCGGTCACGGTGCTGGCCCGGGATGCAGCCCAGCTCCAGGAACTGCAGTCGGCCCTGGGCGTCGCCACCCTCCGCGGCGACGCCACGGATGCCGGGCTCGCCGAGTCCGCCTTGCGGGAGCTGCGTCCGCAGGTGCTGGTGGTGAACGCCGGAGCCACACCGGCCATGGCGCCGCTGCACCAGCAGACCTGGGAGACCTTCAGCAAGAACTGGGATACCGACGTGCAGGCGAGCTTCCACTGGGCAGGCAGCGCGCTGCGGCTACCACTGGAGCCCGGCAGCCGCGTGCTGCTCACCTCCAGCGGCGCCGCGGTAGGCGGCTCACCGCTTTCCGGCGGCTACGCGGGCGCCAAACGCATGATCTGGTTCATGGCCGGTTACGCCAACGGTGTGGCGAAAGAACTGGGTCTCGATATCCATTTCCAGGCATTAGTGACGCGGCAGATCGTGGGCGCCACGGCCCTGGGCCGTGGCGCGGCGGAGGCCTACGCGCGCCGTCAGGGCGTGACCGCCGAGGCGTTCCTGGCCGGGTTCGGTAAGCCCATGGAGATGCGAGCCTACGGCGATCACGTGGTGACCTTGCTCAGCGAGCCGCGCTACCAGGCGGCAACGGCTTTCGGCCTGCGTGCGGAGACCGGGATCGAAGTGATAGAGGCGTGACGTCTAGACCCAATAGGCGGTCGTCGTCATCACCTTCGACATGAGTCGCATCGCGGCACGCACCGGCGCAGGCATAGGCTCACCGCCGGCGCGTTCGGCGGCGGCGCCGTGACGGGCTTCGTCGTCACGCATCTGTTCCAGGATGGCGCGGCTGCGGGCATCCGCTGGCGGCAACTTCTTGAGATGGCCTTCGAGATGCTGGACCACCTGCCGCTCGGTCTCGCCCACGAAGCCCAAGCTCTCCTTGTCGCCCACGAGGCCTGCGAGCGCGCCGATGGCGAAGGAGCCGGCATACCAGAGCGGATCCAGCTTGCTCACGGAACCGCCCAGTTCCTGGATGCGCTGTTCGCACCAGGCCAGGTGATCCACTTCCTCCTCGGAGGACTGGGCCATGGCATTCGCCACCGCGGGGTTCCGCGCCATGAACGCCTGACCCTGGTAGAGCGCCTGGGCCGCGATCTCGCCGGCGTGGTTCACACGCATGAGCCGCGCCGCTTCCTGGCGCTGGGCGTCATCGAGAGCTTCGTCTTTCGCCAGTGTCGCGGCCGGACTCTTGCGCGCGGCCGCGCGTACGCCACCGCCAACTGACGTGCGCAGCGCATGCTCGAACTCGACGAGCATGCGATCGAAGGGCGTGAGGTGGCGCGAGGTCATGCAACAATTATAGGTCAGCTACAAAAATGATGGGCCAGCCCTCACTGACGCACATAGCGCAAGTGCGTAGCGGCTGGACCGTTAAGGACCTTGTCGATCCGGAACTGTGGCTCGGGCTCGCGCAGGTTCTCGAAGAGACGCCGCCCGCTGCCGAAGAACACGGGCGCCAAGGCGATCTCCAGCTCGTCGACGACCCCCAGGTTCAGGTACTGCTGGATCACATCCGCTCCGCCCGCGATACGGATGTCACGACTGCCCGCGGATCTCCGAGCCAGCTCGAGGGCACGTTCCGGTCCGTCATTGAGGAAGTAAAAGGTGGTCCCGCCGGGGCGCACCCAGGGTTCGCGTTTCTCATTGGTGAGAACGTATACCGGTGTGTGAAACGGGGCCTCCTCTGGCCAGTGGCGCGCGCCCTGGTCGAACATCCGCTTGCCCATGATGTTGGCACCGATGCGCTCCGTGGTGCCGCGGACCAGGTCATTGACCGGGCCGGTCTCTCCCCCTGTCCCGAGCTTGTGATGTTCGCGGAAGTACTGTTGGCTGAGGATCCAGCCCATCATGGCACCCCACTTGGCACCCCAGTTCTTGTATCCGGGGTTCTCCATGGTCATCCCTTCCGGTGCCATGTAGCCATCGAGGCTAAGTCCGATGTTGACGAACACTTTGCTCATGATTTTCCTCTAGCATGTGTGGATGGTTACCAAAAACACCCTCAACTCCGGATAGCCGGTATGGCTAACCCGGATTGCGGCGAGCGGCCAGGAAGCGGCTATTGCGTAGGAGCGCCGCGGATACCAGAGACACCAGCACGCCCACCGGGAAGATCTCGATGAAGGTCTCGGGGAGGCGGTAGAGGGGGTTGGCGTACATGGTCTTGAATTGCTCCGCCTCGGCCACCGCCTTGGCGAGCTGCTCGCCGGACAGCCCCTTGGCCTTGGCCGCCTCGATCATGGCCTTGGCGTAATCGCCGCCGAAGTCCAGGTGGCCGAAATAGAGCACCGCTTCCCAGGCGAGGACATAGAAGATCCCGGCGATGAAGCTGATGCCGAGGCCGATCCCCAGGGCAGGCCAGAAACGGATGACGCCGCCGAGGGCCGTGTCCCGGTGTCTCTTGATGGCGATGAAGATGGTGCTCAAGCCGACGAGCATGGTCAGGTAGCCGACCAGGTAGCTCCAGGTCGAACCTATGTCCTGGCCCACGCCCAGGGAGACGGCAGAGAGCGCACCCCCGACGATCAAGCCGCCGATGACGCCGTAACGCAGGATGATCTTCAACATGACGCGGCTCTTGTGATGGGTACGGCCCCAATTAAATACGCTGCCGCTGCCCAAAACCATCGCCCAAAAGGGTGATTTAGTGCGAATCACCCCAAATACCCGGATTTTTAGCGAAGGATGCCGAGTTCTCGGGCTCGGTTGATCGCATCCGTGCGGCGTCTGGCGCCCAATTTCTCGAACAGCCGCGCCGTGTGGGTCTTCACGGTATTGAGAGACACGTCCAGCTTGGCGGCGATCTCCTTGTTGGAGCGGCCGGCGGCGAGCTCCTGCAACACCTCCAGCTCCCGCCCGCTGATGCCGAGGCTCGCCTGGGCCTGGGGGTTGCCGTCGAACGCAGCAGGCTCGGATCGACCGCCCAACACCCGGACGCCGAAATAGACACCGATACCCAGGAACGCAACGGCGATGAGGCCGATGTATAGCTCAGTGGAATAGGTGTGGGCGAGGTGCCGGTAGTCGAGCCATTCCAGGGCGAAGCTGCCCGCCGCCAGCAACGCGCCATAGAGAAGCGCCTGAGTTGCGGTAAATGACAGTGAGGTGCGACGCATGGCCATGCCTTCAGGTTAGCGCCACATACTCATCCCGGAGCAGGGAGAAGTAGTGCACATCGTGAAGCTCGCCGTATCCACAGCGGAATTCCTGCCGGTGCAGGCCCTCGTGGGCCATGCCGAGCTTGCGCGTCAGCTGCAGGCTCTCGTGGTTGGACACGATCACCCGGGCATAGATGCGGTTGAAGCGCAGCGCCTCGAAAGCCTCCCGCAGGACCGCCTGCACGGCTTCCGTGGCATAGCCACGGCGCTGGAAGCCCGCGCCGATGAAATAGGAGATCTCGGCGCTGGGCACATCCCAGGCCACGTTCTTGACCTTGATCTGGCCCATCAGTTCCGGCGCCTTGCGGCTCCAGACGCCGAAGTGGAAGACCTTGCGTTCCTCCCGCTGAGCCGTGGTGTCGCGGATGTATGACCGTGCGGCATCGGCCGTCGCGAGCCGCTTGACCGTGTCGTGGAAGTTGCGGCGCAGCACTTCATGATTGGAACCCACCAGCCGGACCAGCGCCTCGGCATCGGCTTCCTGATAGGCGCGCAGTTCAAGACGAGACGTCTCGAGTGCTGCCGGGAACGTCGGCTCAGGGCTCAATCACTCGACCCCGGGTGGTGATATCCATTCCCGGATTGTACATGGAGTCCGGCAACTGCTGCGCCAGGACTTCAATGGGATGCAGCACCGGGATGCGCACGCCGCGGCGCAGCAGGGCGGCCTTGAGATGCATGGCGCAGCCCACGTTGGAGGTGATGAGCACCTCGGCCTTCTGTTCCTGGATGTAGGCGGCATAGCTGTCGGCGAAGGCATCTGCCTTCTCCGGTTCCGTGAGCATGTAACTCCCGGCGGCGCCACAGCAACCCATACTGGCGGGGATGGCCTTCAAGCTGAGGCCGGGGATGAGCTTCAGGAGTTCGAAGCCGGCCTTCTCGGTCTTGAGCACGTTGCGCTGTGTGCAAGGCGCCTGCACCAGCGCGCGCGCGTTCCAGCCCTTGAACTCGATCTTGGCGATGATCGGGTCTTTCACCAGCCAGGCGGCGATGTCTTCCACGCGCGAGGCGAAGCCCGCGGCCTCCGGTCCTGCCACCCGTTCGTATTCCACCAGGCTCGCGGTGCAGCCGCTGGCGGTGCCGAGGATCGGCGTATCGCCGCCGAAGGCCGCCACGTTGGCACGGGCGAGCTTGGCGGCCTGCTCGCCGCGGCCGGCGTGCTGATCGAGCGCGCCGCAGCAGACTTGGGCCTTTGGGATCTGCACTTCGATGCCGATGGCGTTCAGCACCGCGATGGCGGAGGCGGTGACCTGGGGCTGGACGATGTCCGCGACGCAGCCCAAGAACAGCGAGACCTTCTGTTCCCGCGCCTTGCGCGGCGAGTACACCTCATCCCAGTCCCGCGGCGGCTTCACCACCGGCAGGTAGCGCAGCATGCGCTTCAGCAGCGGCGGGCCGATGCGTGCCGCGAGGCGCGAGAGGCCGGTGCGCTCACCCAACACCATGGCGCGCTGCATCATGCGCCGCCGCCAGGGCCGGCGCATGTGGGAGGTGAAATGCCGCACCAGCCAGGGTTCGTCGTGGCCGCGGCGGCGCAGCTCCGCGCGGCCGGCGTCGATGAGCTTTCCGTAAGGCACTTCCGCCGGGCACACCGCCTCGCAGGCGCGGCAGGCCAGGCACTGGTCCAGGTGGGCGGCGAGACGCGGCGTCATCTCCAGGGCGCCGGTGGCCAGGCCCTGCATCAGGGCGATGCGTCCCCGGGGTGACTCGCCTTCGTCCTTGGCCAGCTTATAAGTGGGGCAGTGCGGCAGGCAGAGCGCGCATTTCACGCACTTGTCGGCATCGGCCAGAGGGAAATCAGGGGCAGACATATGCCAATGATACGGGCAGGCGATGTATCCGGCGCGTCAGGTGCGCCGGAGTAGAATAGAGGCGACGACGCCCTCATATAAGTAGCTCCCGTGTATTACAAGCATCACATCTTCTTCTGCACCAACCAGCGCACCGACGGTTCCCCCTGCTGCCAGGACCACGGGGCCGACGAGCTGCGCGACTACGCCAAGAAGCGGGTGAAGGAACTGGGCCTGGCGGGCCCCGGTGGGGTGCGGGTGAACAAGGCCGGCTGCATGGACCGCTGTTCCGAGGGCCCGGTGGCGGTCGTGTACCCCGAAGAGGTCTGGTACACCTATGCGGACAAGGACGATATAGAAGAGATCGTGACCGAGCACCTGCAGAATGGTCGTGTAGTGGACCGGCTGAAGTTGCCGAACCGCTAAGTCCTTGACCCATAAGCCTTAATCCCGCTCATCCCAGCCCCCGAACCGGCCCCCGCACCGGCCGAAATATCACCTAAGCTCTTGAAGGAAAAGGGCCTGCCCGGTAAAATCGCCGGCTCTTTTGCGAGCCCGCTTAAGCCTTTTCTGGAGTTCCAGGTCCATGAGTACGTTTTTCGCCAAGAACGAGACCGTGAAGCGCGACTGGTACGTGGTCGATGCCACCGGCAAGACCCTCGGCCGCCTCTCCGCTGAGCTGGCGCGCCGTCTGCGCGGCAAGCACAAGCCCGAGTACACCCCGCACGTGGACACCGGCGATTACATCGTCGTGATCAACGCGGAGAAGGTCGGTGTCACCGGCAACAAGCTGACCGACAAGATGTACCACTGGCACACCGGCTACATCGGCAACATGAAGCACACCAGCCTCGGCAAGATGCTCAAGGAGCACCCCGAGCGCGCCATCGAGATCGCGGTGAAGGGCATGCTGCCGAAGAACCCGCTGGGCCGTGCCATGTTCAAGAAGCTCAAGGTCTATGCCGGCGCCGAGCACAAGCACAGCGCCCAGCAGCCCCAGAAACTCGACTTCTAACTCAATCAATCTGTAGAGAATCAAGCAAATGGCAGCCACTGCAAACTACGGTACCGGTCGTCGCAAGACGGGCAAGGCCCGCGTCTTCGTGAAGGCCGGCCGCGGCCGCATCCTCATCAACGGCAAGCCGCTGGACGAGTACTTCGGCCGCGTCACCGCCCGCATGATCGTGCGTCAGCCGCTCGACGTGCTGAAGATGAACGAGTCCGTGGACGTGGACGTGACCGTCGAGGGCGGTGGCACCACCGGCCAGGCCGGCGCCATCCGCCACGGCCTGACCCGCGCGCTCATCGAGTACGACGAAGCCAACCGTTCGCCGCTGCGCAAGGCCGGCTTCGTGACCCGCGATTCCCGCGCCGTGGAGCGTAAGAAAGTCGGTCTGCACAAGGCCCGCCGCGCGCCGCAGTACTCGAAGCGCTAATCACTTTTCCCCGTCAGAACCAGGACTTCCACTGGTAACCGGTTTTGGGGGATCGTCTAGCGGTAGGACTGCGGACTCTGACTCCGCCAACCTAGGTTCGAATCCTAGTCCCCCAGCCAAAAAGAAAAACCCCGCCCTCGTGGCGGGGTTTTTCTTTTTCGGCTCGGGGTGACATTAGGATTCGGACCTCGTTCGACAAAATTGCCTGGAGCAATTTTGGACCGCCGGAGGCGGGCCCCGAAGGGGCGCGGGCCAGGGATGGCAAGAGCGCAATCCTAGTCCCCCAACTCTCCTAACAGTGAGCATTTCATCTCATTGCTTCCGTCTTTCTATTAGTGGCCTGGAGATTGGATACCAAACGAAGGAACCGCTTATCGCTCCTGCTGCCAATCCTATGAGGACGACCTGAATAGCAATTTGTGATGTCAAAGTTCCATCACGATAACTTAGGAACAAAAATGCAGAGGTCAGGGGTAGCCCACAGGCAAGCTCAAATAGGACTAGGTGGCCAGACAGCGAGAAACTGGCCCACTTCAAGAATTTCTTCAGCTGATTGCTCACATCCATTCCCTGTCTGCTCTCAATCCCGTACTACATCAGCTCCCACCTCATTCCTAGCCCCTCCCTAACCTCTTAAGAGGGGGGTGGGGTGTATGAATCTTTTGTGACAGTCTGTCTCGGAGCCAACGCAGACACAATGCCGTGATTGCAGCACTGAGTTACGGACTTTGCTAGTCCCTCCTCATGACGTTCAGTGGGCCTTCTTCTTCTCCCAAGACTCCAGCAGGAACAATACCAATGTATGAGCCGCATGAACCGCCAAACGAGCATGGCGCGGCTCTAATTTGTATGGTTTTTTACCCGCGCCATGAGCTGAACTAGCGTGCGTTCTGAGTGCGCCAATCCCGCTAGCAACTGCGATTAGTCCACTCATGATTTGTTGAAAATCTCCGTCTTCGATTCTGCTTGGGTCTATCCCAAGATCTTTACGAACAACTGCCCATACTGGCTGAAGATCTTGCTTCGCGGGCATCTCAAGTCCTTCTTCTTCAATATAGGTTTTACAGAAAGACTCAATGATGTTGCAGGCGGCTGAAACTGCGTCCCTAGGGGATGTGTCTACAGAGCTAAGCGCACGATCAAATTCCAGATTGATCGAGTCGAAGTCCCTGCTCTTTATGAGTTCATCGAGCGTACGAGATGGTGCCGCTAGGCCCGCTGCTATGACAGTCCCACCTTTCAAGTACTGAAGCCCACAAGATGTGAGGGCTTTTTCCAGTTTGGCCCGTCGTTCGGGGACTAACTTTTCGTTCCAGGAGCCGGGAGTGACTTCCATTTCCATATAAGCCTCAATTATCTTTCCGAGAATTCGAAGAGGCTCTTTTACATCGGGACTGCGATTTATGTTGCGTAGCCAAGCCATGGCCTTGGTTAGCTTGCTACCTAAGGGAGGGTCGCCAGGAGCGCCGGCGTACATAAATAGATTGTCCAAGCTGGCGTGACTTTCGTTGTTGCTTACGACTTCAGAAACAACAGCAATTACCGCCTGTGGAATTTCACGCTGCATACTTGCTGCCTTCAACTCCCATCCCTGCTCTCCCTCATCCCGTTCTTCCTAGCTTCGTCCTCACACACAAACGCCCCGTACTTAGTATTCATCCAATACTTCGACCCGCGGTAATGCCAGATCCCGGAATAAGTGTTGAGCCACACCACGGTGTCGCGAGGGCAATGCTTTTGGGCGGCGGCTTCTGTGGAGAACTGGGAGACGGAGCTGGTATCGACGCGGGGAGAGGCGAGGCCGGACCAGGGCAGCCCCAAAGCGAGGGTCAGTAAGGCCGCAGCGAGCACTTTTCTCATGCCGCCCGAGAGCTCATTGATGTCATGTGTCACTTGACCGCTTTCTCGCGTTCTTTCTTTGCCTGCGCCAACGCCGAAAACAGATCGCCTTGCCCCGGGTAGTAGAAGTCGGTAAATACCCATTTCCCTTTCCGCTTCTCGACTGCTGCGATCACGCCCAGATCCTTGCCATCCGCACAGGCGCCTTGGTGGGACACCTCGATGCGGAAGCCTAGACCAGCGGCAGTCACCTTGCAGGTCGTGTAGGGGTCGTAGGTCTCTTGGGCATTCAAGAACGGGTCGAAGTCGATACCCACGACGTCATCTGGATCCTTGGCTTGTGCCGCCAGATCATCTCTTAGGCCGGCTAAGATCTTGGAACTGAACCACCCTGGCTCCTCCTGGAGCGCGACGTCCATCCGCTGCCCGGCCTTCACGTACCAGTCGTAGAAGTTTTGGACGAATTGCCTCGCCGATTGCGCGTCAGGGCCGGAGTTGGCCGTGCCTCGCGGCGCTGCGGCAAAGGAAGCGGACGGGAGCGCCAAGGCAAGGGCCAGCACCAGCGCTACAAACATCCTGGACATCTCGGACACCCCTGTCCTGAATCACCGTTCCTCAAGCATACACCCAGCATCTACCTGCGCCGCGGACGCGCAGCGGCATGCAGAAGCTCATGGGTTTGGTCACTGCTTCGCGTCACCCGCTTCACTCGTGCCGGAGCGCCTCGATCGGTTGCAGCAGCGAGGCCTTGCGGGCGGGGTAGAAGCCGAAGAAGGTGCCGACCGCCAGGGACACGGTGATGGAGATCAGCACCGAGCTGGCGGTCACCACGCTGTGCATGTCGAACAGGCGGTTGACCACCAGCACCGCGGCGCCGCCCACCAGCAGCCCGGCCAGGCAACCGATGGCGGACACCGACACCGCCTCCATGAGGAATTGCCCGAGGATGTCGGTGGGCCGCGCCCCCACCGCCATGCGCAGACCCACTTCGCGGGTGCGCTCGGTGACGGAGACCAGCATGATGTTCATGATGCCGATGCCGCCCACCACCAGGGAGATGGACGCGATCAGTCCCAAGAGCAGCGACATGATGCGGGTGGTGGAGGCGGCGGCATTGGCGAGTTCGGTCAGGTTGCGGATGTCGAAGTCCGGGGACTGGGTGCCGGTGATGTGATGGCGCTGGCGCAGCAGCGCGTCTACTTCCGCCTGCACCGGCGCGAGCAGCTCGGCCTGGCCGGCCTGCACCATGATGTAGCGCACGGTGTCGCCGAACTGGGTGCCGAACAGCTTGCGCTGTGCGGTGGTGATGGGCACGAGCACGGTGTCGTCCTGGTCCTGGCCGCCGAAGCTCTGGCCCTTCGGCGCCAGGAGGCCGATCACCAGGTAGGGGCTCTTGGCGATGCGGATGGTCTGGCCCACGGGGTTGGCGTCGCCGAACAGGTTGGTGGCCACCGTCTGGCCGAGGATGGCCACCCGCGCGGCGCCGCGCATGTCGCTGGCGGAGAAGCCGGCGCCGGCGGCCAGGGGCCAGTCGCGGATCTGCAGGTAGTCAGGGTTGGTCCCCATCACCACCGTGCTCCAGTTGTTGGCGCCATACACGATCTGGGAGCCGTTGCCGCTGCCGGGGGCCACGGCCAGCACGCCGGGCAGCCCGCGGATGGCGTCGGCATCGGTCAGGTGCAGGGTCGGGGTGCTGCCAGTGGCGAAGCGCAGGCCGCCGCTGGTGCGTGCGCCGGATATCACGATCAGCATGTTGCTGCCCATGGAGGCGATGATGCTGTCCACCGAACTGCGGGCGCCGTTGCCCACCGCCAGCATCGCCACCACGGCGGCCACGCCGATCATCATGCCGAGCATGGTGAGCACGGTCCGCATGCGGTTCACGCGCATGGCGCGTCCGGATTCGCGCAGCAACTCCGAATAGATCATGGCCGCGCTCCCGCCTGGAGTTGCGGGCGCCGCGCCACCGGGCCGTCCTCGACGATGCGGCCGTCGTGGAAACGGATCAGCCGCTGGGCATGTGCCGCCACGTCGGGCTCGTGGGTCACCAGCACGATGGTCAGGCGCCGCTCGCGGTTGAGGCGTTCGAATACCGCCAGGATCTCCTCGCTGGTGCGGCTGTCCAGGTTGCCGGTGGGCTCGTCGGCCAGCAGCAGCGCGGCATCGTTGACCAGGGCGCGGGCGATGGCGATGCGCTGCTGCTGCCCGCCGGACAGTTGCGGCGGCAGGAAGTCCATGAAGCGCTCCAGGCCCACCTGCGCCAGCATCTCGCGGGCGCGCCGCTCGCGGTCGCGCCGGCCGACGCCGGCATAGACCAGGGGAAGCGTGACGTTGTCCACGGCGTTGAGCCGCGGCAGCAGGTTGTAGCCCTGGAACACGAAGCCGATGAGGGTGTTGCGGAGCCTTGCGCGCTCGTCCACGTCCATGGAGCGCACCGCGCGGCCGTTGAGGTAGTACTCGCCCTCGCTCGGCAAGTCCAGGCAGCCGAGCAGGTTCATGAAGGTGGACTTGCCGGAGCCTGAGGGACCCATGATGGCGATGAACTCGCCCTCGGCGACGGCCACGTTGATGTCGGTCAGGACCTGCAACTCGCCGGCCGGCAGGTGATAGCTCTTGCCCATGTGCTCAGTGCGGATGAGCGGGGGCGCCATGGCTCAGAACAGCTGGAATGGACCGCGTTTCGCCCGTGCCGCGGCCGTGAAGCCGATGATCACGCGGTCGCCTTCGCGCAGGCCGCCCTCCAGGATCTCGGTCTGGGTGTTGTCGGCGGCGCCGGTCTTCACCGCGATGCGCCGCGGCTTGCCGTCTTCCAGCACGTAGAGTGCGTTGCCGGCGGCGGTGGCACCGGCGGCGCCGGGCACATGGACCCGCAGCGCGGCGTTCGGCACCAGCAGCACGTGGTGGCGCTGCAGCACCACCACGTCCACGTAGGCGGTCATGCCGGGCAGCAACGCGCCGTCGCGGTTGTCCACGCGCACCACCACGTCGTAGGTGACCACGTTCTGCACGATGGTGGGGTTGAGCCGCACCTCGGCCACGGTGCCGGTGAACTTGCGGTCCGGATAGGCGTCCACGCTGAAACTGGCCTGCTGGCCGGGATGGATCTGGCCCACGTCCGCTTCGTCCACGGTCACATCGATCTGCATGTCGCGCAGGTTCTGGCCGATGAGGAACAGCGTCGGGGTCTGGAAGCTCGCGGTCACCGTCTGG
>DATIVR010000192.1:0-16678 GCA_035465695.1 Gammaproteobacteria bacterium | reverse complement strand
GAGGGGCTATCGACGGCGGGCCGGTTGTGCTGCACTGTGAGCCTGCCACGGCAAGGACGCTGTAACAAAACTGACATCGGGGGGGGAGGGGTAGAGTCGATTCCGACGGGGCGGCAGACGAAGGGGGAGCGCACATGGGGTTCACGACCAACATCCAGGAACCGCCGGTGAAGGCGAGCGTGGCCTGGGCCATCGCCCGCTGGATCCTGGTGGGGATCATCATCTATGGCGTCATGGGCGCCATCGGCGGACTCTTCGACTCGGGTCCCAAGCACATCCCGATAGGGATGACGTGGGAAAACCCGGATGCGGCATCGTCGTCCACCTTCTATGTATTGCAGGGCGGTCAACACCTGATCCTGGAGTTGAACGCCCATTCGCAGCGTTGGATGGCCATGCTGTTCGCGGGCCTGGCGGTGATGGTCATGTACATCGCGAGCCAAGGCTTCCAGGGCAAGCTCAAGAACAAACAGAAGCAATCGTTGCCCGGCTGGGGCCAGATGACTATGGCCCTGCTCATGTCGGCGATGGCGGTATTGATCGTCTCCTTCGGCCTGTGGACGCTCACCGCCAAGGAGACCCTGGACTTGGATCCCGCGGCGGACACGGTGACGCTCAACGGCCATCAGATCTGCACCTTCCGCCAGGCGCGGGGCTTCCGTTTCTACACTACCCGCGGCTCCAAGGGCAGCATCCACTATCACCTCGTCCTGGAACGTGCAGGCGGGTCCGACGTGCAGATCGGCGGCCCCAATGCCCATTCAGACGTGCAGATGATGGCGGCATATCTGAACGGCTATCTCAACGAGGCGCGGCGCTAATGAATGCACATCATGATTCCGTATGCCTGCCGCTAATCCCATGGAGCCAAGACCCATGAAGCAGATACTGCAGCGCACCATCGATGCCCTTGCCGCGCTCATCGGCGCCGGCGTGATATTCGCCGCGGGCGTGCTGACATGGGAAGGGGGCCCCCTGAGTTCGGGACTGGCGCTGCTGGTCGCGGGTTTGGCACTGCTGCCGTTCATCCCGATCCCTGGTCGCGGTTCCCGATCCACGATCTTTGTCGTCGCCATCGCCCTGGCCATCGGCTTGCCGGTCATGGATTCCGTCAAGCGCCATCGCCAGACGCAGGCGGCGGTCGGTTTCGCGTTTGATGCTGCCCAAGAGCTGACCAAGGCCGCGGTGCAAGACGGACGCTGGCCGACGGACCTCGTTAACGGGCTGCCCGATCGGATCTCCGTCCCCAGCGATGGCTTCGAGCGTGATCTCGTCCTCGCCGACTGCCGCGATCAGAGCTGCAGCTTGGTGGTGACCATGCAGGATGCGCGTTACGACAGCCGGTTGCGCGGCCATAGCTTCGCGCTATGGACCGTCGACGGCGGCAAGACGTGGGGATGCGGGCCGGCGGGTGAGCGCCCGGCCTTGCAGGTGGACATGCCCTCCAGTTGCCGTCTGGGCGATGACCCTTAAGCTTCAGCTCGCGCGCCGCGGCATGTTGATCCGCCGCCCGCAGTGCGCGAAGAACGCCCGCGAGAAGGCGCAATCCATGGATTTCCGGTCGACTATTCTGCCGGTGGCCCGGCGTTGCTCAGATAGCGCAACCCCACGCTGAGGGCGCCCAGCACCAGCATGCCGAGGATCCACCACAATTTGGTGAGCGGGATGGCGCCCAGGAAGAACAGCACCAGCGTGACGACTGTGAGCGCGGCGAGGATGCCCAACATCGCCAGGGCCCAAGTCTCGGGAGTAGGAGGGTGACGGGAAACCATGCGGGCATTGTCCCAAAAAGAGGGGGCGCTTGCGCGCCCCCAATTCTCTGGCGGATGAACACTTATCAATAGAAGGGATAGCCAGGCAGGGTGGCCAGGTTGTTGAACAGGCCGTTCGGGTCCACACCCAGGATCGAGTAGGCCACGCCACCCACCGGATCGATCTCGATGGGCTCGCTGCCGCCGCCGCTCATCTGGAAGTAACCGACGCTGGCGGGTTGCCAGCCATAGGCCAGGGCGCTGCAGGCATCCGCGGGCACGCCGCTGATGTTGGTGCCGGCGAAGGTGGCGGGATTCACCGCCGTGAGTGTGCCACCGGTGCAGGGCGTGGCGTTGGCGAAGAACACGTAGACCACGTCGCGCTCGATGCTCGGCAGATAGCTCACGCTGAACCCGCCCCAGATATCGTCGCCGAACTTGCCGCCTGCGTAGTCCTGCAGCTGGGTGCCGTCGCCGTCCGCCACGATCATCGACGGTACCGCCGTGGGTCCGCTGAAGTCGTCCGCCTGGATCCAGAAATGACCGTCCACGGTATAGCGGATCTGCACGAAGCCGTTCACGCCGCTGTCCGCCAGCACGTTCGGCGCCTGGGTGGCAGGGCCTGCCTCGTTGATGCCGAGCACGCGGGTCTCGCCCGTGGTGGCATCGGTCTCATCGAGACCCACGTAGCTGCCCGACACGCTGTCGCCGCCTGGACCGCCGCACTTGGTGCCGCTGGTGTCGTTGTAGATCAAGGTCGCAGAGCCTCCGCCGATGGAGGTGGCATATACGGCGTAACCGGCCGCGGTGGTCTCAGCGAAGGTCACGGTGCCGTTGCTCGGGTCCAGCATGGAGCCGCCGGCGCCGCCGATGGCCATGCACGGCGCGGTATCCGGATTGCTGAAGGCGCCGACCACGCCCGAACCTGTCATGGATACGCGGTACACGGTGTTGGTGTGGGTGGTGCCATCGTCGCTGGAGGAAGTGAGCATGATGTTGCCGTCTTGGCGTGCCAGGACGAGCGGCGCCGGGCCGGTAGGCGGCCCCACCAGCAGTGTGGTGCGGCCGGTGAAGTTGGCCCTGTACGCTTCCAGCTCGTTGCCACTCCAGACCACCCAGCGCACGAAGCTGCCGTCGGTCGGATCGGTGAAGGCGCCGATCACCTGCCAGTGGGTGGGTTCGATGATCGGGGTCGTGGAGCTGTTGGCATTGGCGGGGATCAGCCAGGTCTGCATACCGATTCCGGAGGCGCAGGTGTTGGTCGAGCCGACCGGTTCCACCACCGCCTGCACATAGGCCTTGGCGGCGGCATAGGGACGCTCGTCCAGCGCAGTCAGGCTGCACAACTCACCGTAGCCCGCGTTGGTGAATTGCTTTACCGGTTGGATGGTCTTGAGGTTCACCTTGTACAGATGGCCGTGCGTGCCATATACCAGCAGTTGCGGCACCAGGTTGGTGGCGAGGTGCGTGGCCGGGTCCAGCGTCCAGTCGTCCAGGATCGCCACGGTGGCGCTGATGCCTTGGCTGCCGTCCAACACCTGATTGGTGATCTGGTAGGGCGGATTGCCGAGGTGGTCGATGTCGGCCAGCCATACGCCCTGGTTACCGCCGCTGTTCAGCGTGTCGGTGAATGGGATATAGGAATGGGCCGCTTGCGCGCTGCCCGCCACCGCGATCCCTGTGGCAAGCAACGCTCTTGTGATGGAGCGGATGGTGATACGCATTGTTTGGACTCCCTGGTTTTTTAAGAGGCACGCCAAGACAAGACGAAGCCGACGCCGAGCACATACGTGTTCAGTAACCGGCGGATGGACTCGCCTTGTATCCCCGATCCCGAAGCCTGTCGGTTGTCATCCTTGGCGCGGCTAAAATTACCAGACGAGATTTGCCGCATAAGCTCAGACTTCCCCGGCAATGTGTCGTCACGCAAATATTCTTCTTGTAGGTTTCTGCGTACATGGCTTATGGAAAACGCAATGCGTCGTTAAGTCATGCGTTGAGACAGCGGGAGCCACGGATTGCGCGGCGTGCTTGAACTGTCCTGTCGCCCAGGCACATGTAACCTTATGTAAGGCCGTAAACGCCCTCCGTCACCGGGCGTTTTGTACCGTACAGGCCGCGTGCAGCCTGGCGGGAGGTAGAGATGTACATCCGCCGCGTCGCCGCCATCACGGCGGCATTGCTGTTGAGCTTGAGCGTCGCCGATGTGGCGGGTGCTCATCCCTGGCATACGCCGGTGAGCGGTGGCGGGCATGCGCCGACACCGGCGGCGCCTCGCCAGCCGGAGCCACACGTGCCGGCACCACATGTCCACAACGCTCCGGGGGGCGGCTATCGGCACACCGTCCCCATGGCAGCGTCCGGCGCGCACTTCGCTGGCGGTGGCGACGGTGGCCGCTGGCACCATGGTGGCGATCACGACTGGGACCATCACGTTTGGGACCACCACGATGGGGACCACCATGATGGGGATCACCATGATGGGGATCACCATGAGTGGCACCACGATTGGGGCCATGGCGACATCCGTTTCTTCCCCGACTACGATTGGGACGTCTGGCACGCCGGTTATTGGCATCACGGCTGGTACGGCCCGCGATTCGGCTGGTGGTGGGTGGTGTCAGGAGTGTGGTTCTTCTACCCGGTGCCGATATACCCCTACCCGGACCCCTATGTTCCCTCGGAATGGGTAGCGCCTCCGCCACCAGTGGGCGCAGCGGTCCCCGCTGCGGGCAGTTATTGGTATTTCTGCCCGGCGTCGAACGCTTACTACCCGTATGTCCCCAGTTGCCCGAGCGGTTGGCAGCAAGTGCCGGCGCAGCCTGCCGCAGGAGCGGTCCCGGCCACGGCCACCGCGGCTCCGCCGCCGCCGGACGGTCCTCCTGGAGGCTGAGCCGCGAAGACTGCATAAAGGGATCAGAGCAAAGAGACCGCAAACCTGCTTATGCAGGCATGCTTCCTATAAGTGAAAGTAAGGCGCGAGCCTATTCGTCTGACGAATCCTTGCCGAAGATCCTCCGCCAGGCGCTCAGGTCATGGCTTTCGGTGCCGCCGGTGTCGATCTCTATCCCCAGCAGGAAAGTCTTGTCCTGCCGGGTGGGCGAGCTCCAGCGGGTCTCTCCCCGCAGATGGAAGGATTCCTTGTAGCCGGGCACGTGGATCACGATGTCGATGCGCTCGCCTTTCTCCAGCGCCTGCCTGAGCTTGAGCTGCAGGCCGGCGGCAGAGATATCGACGGTGGTGCAATACAGGGTCGAATGCGCAGGATCTTGCACCGCCTGGCGGTGGATCACCGCACGGTCCTGCACGGCCCGGCGTTCATATCTGCGTCGTTCGGAGGTCATCCCTATCCACATCCTGTGGTGACCCGCTATTTCTTCATTTAACTCTACGGAAGCCATTTCGGAGCCACAAGCACACCCCCGAATCATGGGAAATTCCGGCCTTGGATGCGTCCCGTGGCAGCGGAAACCCGCGTCCCGCTGGTATCATCGGGTGCATTCCCCCAAGCGGAAATCTTCCCGTGTGGAAATGGCTCAAGGGTCCCTCGCAGCCTCCCCGGCCTGATCTCAGCGAACGGGATACCACCCTGATGCGCCGCGCGCTGGCCGCGGGGCTGAACACAATCACCGGCCATCGCCGCAGCCGGGTTTTGCACGCCTACGTGCAGTCCGTGAGTTCCAGCGCCGCGGGCACCCGCGCCATGGTGGCGAGCGGGGTGCCGGTGGATTCGGTGAATCACGATGGTGACACTGCGCTCCTGATAGCGGTGCGCAAGGGACGCGAGCCTATCGCACGCGTGTTGCTCGAACTCGGCGCCAACGTGAACCATCAGAACCGCACGCACCGCACCGCACTGCATGAAGCGGCGCAGCAGGGTTCGATCGCCCTGGTGCGCCTGTTGCTCACCTATCGCGCGCGGCTGGAGGTGCAGGACGTGAACGGCAACACGCCGCTGCATCTCGCGGCGGGGCGCACCAACGCAGACGTGACGGAATTCCTGATCCGCGCCGGCGCGAGGCCGGACACGCCCAACAGAGCGGGACAGACGTCTTTCGCCATCGCCCACGAACCGCTGCAGCGCCAGATGACCACCTGGTGGCTGGAGACCAGCACCCGCCTGCCGCCGCGCCGCTAGGCATCGATTTTCTCAGCGCACGACCGCCAGCCAGAGGTTGCGGCAGGTGCCGAACAGGGCGCCCACCAGCAGGAGACCCGTGCACCAGGCTCCCCACATGAATCCGTAGTGACGATTCGGCGCGCTTCGGTAATAGCCGTAGGCGTATTGCGCGCGGAACAGCACGAAACCGAAGCCGAGCACCGCGGCCCACAACGGACTCAAGGTGGCGGCGAAGATCCACAGGCAGGGGATCACCACCACCAGTTGTTCCAAGGTGTTCTGCTGCACCCGGAAATAGCGCTCGAAGTCCGGTTGTCCCGAGATGGCAGGAGCGCGGACCTTGTAGCGGCTGCGGGCGATGGCCACCATGCCGGCAAGCACGCCGTATTCGATGACGATGGCCAGGATGGCGAGATAGGCGAGGTTCATCATGGCGATCCTCTTGCCGGCTGGTCAGAGCCAGTTGGCTTGCTTGAAGCGGGAGTAGAGATAGACGTCGATGAACGTCATCACCGCCAGGCATATGGGGTAGCCGAAACGCCAATGCAGCTCGGGCATGTCCTGGAAATTCATGCCGTAGATGCCCACGATGAGTGTCGGGATGGCGATGAGCGCCGCATAGGAAGCGAGTTTCTTGGTGGTCTCGTTTTCCTGCAAGGCGATCATGGAGATGTTCACGGAGATGGCGGTTGAGATGGTGTCGCGGGCGGTGTCGATCTCCTGGTTGAGCCGCACCAGGTGGTCGTAGATGTCGCGGAAGTATTCGCCCATGTGCGCGCATACCATCGGCACGCGTCCGCCGAACAACTTGCCCACCGCTTCCACTGCCGGGCCGGTGGCGTGCTTGAGCACACCGAGCTTCTGCTTCAGCTGGTAGAGAGCCTCGATGTTGGCGCGCGGTGAGCTGCGGTCGAAGATGCGTTCTTCCAGCACCTCCAGCTCGTCCTCCAGTCTCTCCAGTACCGGGAAATAGCGATCCACCGCCGCATCCATCAATGCATACAGTACGTAGCCGGAGCCATGCTTAAGCAGATGCGGCTCGCGCTCGGCGCGGTTCCGCACCTCGGCGAAGCTACGCTCGGTCTGGCGGCGGCAGGACAGGACGTAGTTGGGCCCGACGAAGATATAGAGCTCGCCCACCTTCAATTCGCCCGCGGCGGCAGGCTCCAGCGTCTGCACCGAGGCGAACAGCGAATCGCCATACTCCTCCACCTTGGGACGTTGCGAGCCGGAGAGGGCATCCTCCACCGCCAACTCGTGCAGACCGAACTGCGCCTTCATCTCCGCCATCTCGGCGGGATCGGGGTCGCGCAAGGCCACCCACACGAAACACCCCGGCTTGCGCAGCCACTCGGCGATCTCGTCCTTGCGGATCTCGGTAAGCTTCTTGCCTTCCTGGTAGGCGGCGCAGTTGATCAGCATGCGTCGTGCCGCGGCAGCATCAAGGCATCTGGATCTTGCCGCCGCCGCCCAGGCCCCCCATGCCGCCCTTGCTCATGTCGGGCACCACGATGGAGGAGGCCGCCTGGCGGCGCAGCTCGCGCAGCTGTTCCATGGTGTCCTGGATGGCCTTGTTGGCAGCATCCGAGAATTGCTTGGCGGCCTCGCTCAGGCTTGGACCTTCCAGGCGGAAGTGGATGGGCAGTGTGCCGGCCGGTGTCATCAGGCTGGTCTCGCCCACGAAGAGTACCGGACGCGACGTGTCATCCGTGCCATCGGGTTTGACGGGCGTCATCTGCCGGAGGGTGCCGATCTTCTGATCGGTGAACACGTCCTCACGGTAGAGGTTATTGATGTCCAGTTCGAGCTTGAGTTCTTCGTCGGCCATGTTCTGTCGCCTGCGCGCTTGGGTAAATGAGGAAAGGTCGCATCCTACCGCCCCGGCCGCGGCGGCGCCACCAAGAGGCCCGCAGCTCGGGAAAAAGGCGGCGGTGCTAGACTATCTCCATCCTCCTGCGCACACCGGACTTAACCATGCCTCCCGAGACTGAGCTTTCCCCCTTCGATGATGCCGCCCGCCAGGTGGTGGAACTTGCCAACCGCATCGCCGACAAGCACCCGGAACTGGACGTGTGGGAGATCGCCGACGGCATCCTGGCCGGCTCGGTGCACTACTGGCTTTACTCGCGGCAACCCTGCGAGGATCCCATGTGCGAGGACTGCGCGCCTGTGTCCACCGCTGACCTGCGCAAGAAGGAGCTTATCAAGGCGGTGCAGCTCTCGGCGGAGGAGAGCGATTACTTCCATTCGCCCACGGATTCAAATGCAGCGTGGGCGTAGCCCACGCTGACGTCATCCCGCGTCGGGCGCGATGAACGCTGCCGACTACAACTGCTGGAGATGTGGCACGCCACTGGACGGCGTACCCATGCCGCTTTCGCGTCTTTCCGTCTGTCTCAAATGCGGTTCCGAGCTCTACGTTTGCCTGATGTGCCGCTTCCACGATCCCAAGCTCAACGACGGCTGCCGCGAGGAACGGGCCGAGCACGTGCAGGAGAAGGCGCGCGCCAACTTCTGCGAATATCTGGAGCCTCGCGCCGGCGCTCGGGAAGCGAAGGACACGGCTCCTGAGACCAAGGCCCGCGCGGAACTGGACGCGCTGTTCGGTGGTCCCAAGCATGAAGCCGCGCCGGATGCGGTGACGTCGGAACTGGAAAAGCTATTCGGCAACAAGACCTGAAACTGAAGGGGTGGTGACATGTCCCTGCGTAACACCGTGCTTTCCCTGGTGTCCGGCCTATTGCTGGCATTCGCCGCCACTGCCGGTAACCCTCCGCCCGACTACGACCTCCTCATCAAGAACGGCCATATCTATGACGGCACCGGCTCGCCCTGGTATGAGGGCGATGTGGCTATCAAGGACGGTCATATCGCCGCCATCGGGCGCCTGGTAGACGCGAACGCCAAGCGCGTCATCGACGCCCACGGCCTCGCGGTGGCGCCGGGTTTCATCGACATGCTGGGACAGTCCGAGATCTCCATGCTGGTGGACCCGCACGTGCCCTCCAAGATCTTCCAGGGCATCACCACCGAGATCACCGGCGAGGGTGAATCGGTGGCGCCCCTGGACGACGAGATGATCAAGGAGAACCAGCCGGGCTACGATCACTATCACATCAAGGTGGATTGGCGGACGCTGCCGGAGTTCTTCGCGCGGCTGCGCAAGAACGGCATGGGGATCAACCTTGGCACCTATGTAGGCGCGGCCTCGGTGCGGGAGATGGTGATCGGCTATGGCGACAGGGATCCGACGCCGGAAGAGCTGAAGAAGATGCAGGAGCTGGTGGCGGATGCCATGCGTGCCGGTGCCCTGGGAGTCTCCACCGCATTGCAGTATCCGCCCGCGCCCTATGCCAAGACGCCTGAACTCATCGCGCTGGCCCAGACCGCCTCACGATACGGAGGCATCTACGCCACCCACATGCGCAGCGAGAGCAACGCGGAGGACGCGGCGCTCGACGAGACCTTCCGCATCGCCAAAGACGCCGGTATCCCGGTGGAGATATTCCACCTCAAAGCCGCGGGAAAACAGAACTGGGGCAAGGCGGCTCAGGTCATCGCGCGCATCGATGCGGCACGCGCTTCCGGTCTGGACATCACTGCGGATACCTATGCCTATACGGCTTGGGAGAACGGCCTTGCCGCCTTCATCCCGCCCTGGGTCCATGATGGCGGCAACGAGAAGTTCATCGCGCGTCTCAAGGATCCGGCCACCCGTGCGAGGATCCGCCATGACATGGTCACACCGGGTGGGGGTTGGGACAACGAGTGGCTGGCCATCGAAGGACCCCACGATATCCTCATCACCGCCGCCAACGACAAGAGCATGGCCAAGTACCAGGGTATGCGGATCGACGAGATCGCCAAGCAGTGGCACGAAGACCCGATCGACGCTATCTGCGATTTCCTGGTGAAGGACCATGCGTCCACCGAGGTGGCGGTGTTCGGCATGTCCGAGCCGGATGTGGCCTTGATCCTGCAACAGCCCTGGGCATCCATCGACAACGATGCTTCCGGCACCGCGCCGGACGGCATCATGGGCGAGGAGCATCCGCACCCGCGCGCCTATGGCACCTTCCCGCGCATCGTGGCCAAGTACGTTAACCAGGAACACAAGCTCACGCTCGAAGACGCCATCCGCAAGTTCACGTCGCTGGCGGCGCAGCGCGAGCACCTGCAGGATCGCGGTGTCTTGAAGCCCGGCATGTGGGCGGACGTGGTGGTGTTCGATCCAGCGCAGCTGCACGACGTGGCGACGTACGACGATCCCAACCGCTTCTCGGTGGGCATGCAGTACGTGCTGGTGAACGGCGTGCCGGTCGTGGATCAGGGTAATATGACCGATGCACTGCCTGGGCAGGTCATCCTTGGCCCTGGCTACGGCAAACCCTGAAAAGCTACTGCGCCTCGCATAGCGTCGTTGCGCTTCGGACTCGCAGTCGGTCATGCACGTAAGAGTGCACTCCCTCCTGTTCGCCTCGCGCGTCTAGCTCTGCTTCGGCTCGTGACGCTTTTCACCTAGCTTCAATCGAAATCGCGGCAGCAGATTTAGACGTGTTGTTTGACCCATTCCAGGAATGGGCCCAGCGGCATGGCGCCGGAGATCCGGGCCGCTTCCTTGCCGCCCTTGAACACGATGAGCGTGGGTATGCTGCGGATCCCTAAGCGAGCCGCGATGGCCTGATTCGCGTCGGTGTCCAGCTTCGCCAGGCGCACGCGCGGCTCCAGCTTGGCCGCCGCCTCCTCGAACACCGGTGCGAAGCGCATGCAGGGCCCGCACCAACTGGCCCAGCAATCCACCACTACCGGCAAATCCGTGCCGCTTACGATCTTCTCGAAGTTTGCATCCGTGACTGCGACCGGATGGGCGCTGAACAGGGCGGCCCCGCACTTGCCACATTTCGGGCTCTCAGCCAGGCGGCTTTCCGGGAGGCGGTTGCTGGCCCCGCAGGCGGGGCAGGCGACATGTAGGGTTTCGGGCATGGGAAGCTCCGGAGACGGTTCGGAGCCATAGATGGGTCCGGGCCCCTACGCTTTCAAGTGCGGCGTTTGCGGCGCACCGGCCGTTTCTTGCCGACCTTCTTCTTACCCGCCTTCTTCTTGCGGGCCGGGGCCTTTCGTTTTTTCCGGGTACCGCCGGCGTGGGACCCGATATGGCGCTGCAGTGCTTCCAGCAGGGCATCCTCGAGATGCCGGCGTACCGTGGGGTGGAGTGAGCGTTTCTTCTTGGCCATGGACTTCCTTGTGCTCGCCCGGCTTCAGCGCCGCGCGGATTTCTTGCGCGGCGGCTTCTTGCGGCGGGTGTCCGGCGCGCCACCCGTACTCTTGCGCTTCTTACTGCGGGTCTTCTTCTGGCCGGTGCGCCGGCCGGTGGGCCGCGCCCGGCGACGCGGCGTCTTCTTCTGGCCTTTCACCGCACGTTGTTTCCTCCTATCCACGGGTTTACTGCCAGGTTCCGATGCGCGCTCGCGCTGGCGCGCTTCATCGGGGTCGAGCGGCGGATCCTCGGTGTGCACAGCCACCGGATCGCTGGCCGGAAACGTCTCGTCCAGCCCCTCGTCCAGCAAGGCCTCGGAGTGGGCGGTCTGCTGCGCTGCGCGCTTCTTCTGCACGTCGTCTTCCAGCACCTTGCGCCGGCGCTCCATCTCATCCTCGATGATATGGGGTGGCGGTGCTACCGGATCGCTGGCGGGAAAGGTGCCGCGGAGAGCCTCGTCGAGGTCGCGGTCATCGTCGGACTTCTTGGGATCGGCGTTCATGACTCCATCATGCGCCGCTGTCATCCCAGGTTCCAGCGTAAGTTTCCCTAAGACGGCGATACATAATCGCCGCGCTCAGCCGCCGTAGCGCACTTTCACGATGAAGTAGTGGGTCAGGCCGCCGGGCAGCTTCACCTCCACCTCGTCGTCCACCGCCTTCTTGAGCAGTGCCCGCGCCAGGGGCGAGTCCATGCTGATGTAGCGCTTGGCGGGATCGAACTCGTCGGGTCCGACGATGCGGTACTCGGACTCCACGCCCGCGCTGTCCTCCAGCGTGACCCAAGCGCCGAAGAACACCCTGCTGTTCTCGGCAGGGCATTCGGTCACCACGTTCAGGTCCGGCATGCGCTTCTGCAGATAGCGGATGCGCCGGTCGATCTCCCTGAGCTCCTTCTTGCGGTAGATGTACTCGGCATTCTCGGAGCGGTCGCCTTCCGCGGCGGCCGCGCTCAAGGCCGCAGTGACGTCCCGACGCCGTTCCCACAGGCCCTGCAGCTCGGCCTGCAGCACCGCATAGCCCTCGCCGGTGATGTACGGAGAGGACTTCTCGCCTGGCGGTCTCCAGCGGCTCATGTCCCGGCCGACCTCGGATTCATGTCTCCAGCTCGCGGGTCCAGGTGAGGGTGAGCCAGCGCGCCGCCATGAGCAGCCACAGCACGATCAAGAGGATCACGAACTTCTGGGTGGCGCCGCGCGGCAGCCAGGGAAGCAGCACGTAGGTCCACAGCGCCGCGAAGGCCAGTACCGCCAAGAGGAAGGCGATGCGATGGCGGTCACGCCAGCGGGAGTCATAGCGCAGCCACCATGCCTGCAGCAGCATGCCGATGCCCGCGGCGGCGAAGGCGACGATGGCGGCGGTGTTATGCAGCATCCCCTCGGGTGTCAGGTGGCCCGCACCCGGCAAGTCGGTGTGAGCCACCGCCACCGTGCAGACGCCGGATGCCGCGATGCCGAACAGTGCCAATATCGCGCGGCTTCGTAGCGGGGGCAGGAGATCCATGTGGAAGCCCCAGCCCACCAGGAATATGGATAGCGCCAGCGCGAAATAAGCCGCGATCAGCCAGCCGCTGTGGGGACCGATGAGATAGAAGCTCAAGGGTGTGGTGACCCAGTCCTGGTCCGGCCGCAGGTATTGCAGCGTCACCGCCACGACGAGGAAAAACTCGAGGCCCGCCACCGCCACGACGCCGGCTATGGCTGGTATGTATTGGGCGGGGATGGGTGACTTCATGGCGCGATTATATAGGTCGCATGCCTGGGTCCATGGGCCGTTAAAACGATGGATTTTGTTTCCTGGCTAGGCGCGCGAGGCGAGCGGGAAGGAGCGTACTCTTGGTGTACGTGACCGACTGCGAGTCCGAAGCGCAACGACGCCAGGAAACAAAAGACGCGTTTTGAGATGAGATTCAACTATTACCGGAGCCTCAGCAGGCGGGACAAGGGCATCTACGATGCCAGCGACCGCATCCAGCGCACGCCACTGCCTGACGTGGAAAGCCTGTGGCCGCTGCTGCCCCGTCTCAAGGCCGCGCTGGAGGCCGATGCGCGTCCGCAAGTGGAGTCGATCTGTCGGGAACTGGCGGCGGGTATCCTCACCCGTCTGGGAACCCCGCCGGTGCAGGTACGGGTGCTGGCAGTGCGGCCCGCCGACGGCTACGGCGAGTTGCACGGCCTATATGAAGGGGTGGAAGGTCGGCTGCGCACGGCCCGCATCAGCTTGTGGATGCGCACCGCCAAGATGAAGAAGCCGGTGGCATTCAAGACCTTCCTGCGTACTTTGCTGCACGAGCTGGGCCATCACCTGGACTACGAGCATTTCAAGCTGGCGGACTCCTTCCACACGGAAGGGTTCTACAAGCGCGAATCCAGCCTGTTCTACCAGCTGTTGCCGGAAGCCGAGGCCGAGAAGAAAGCCCGCGCCAAGCCCAAATCTAAATCCTGAGTGCGAAAGGATGATGCGGTGGCGGTCCGGGCCGTCCCGGACCCGCCGATAAGCAAAAGGCCCGGGAAGGGCTTTTGCGTCTGGCCAGGAGGCCTTGCCGCCTCGCCGGATTCTCCCAAGCCCAGGGATGGGCTTGGGAGAATGGCGTCTATCAGTTCTGCAGGTGGATGTCTCCGCTCAAGGTGCGGGCGCTCACCGTCGCCGAGCCGTTGCCGCTGCTGAAATGCAGTTCCATGCCCGGGCTGTACTTGCTCACCCGGGTCGCCTTCGGGCCGAAACTGTTGTCGATGTCGCCGCTGAAGCTCGAGATGTCGAAGCGGGCGTCCGGCGAGCTACCCACCGCCAGCACCACGTCGCCGCTCACGTTGTTGAGGTCGTAGTTGCCGCCCTTGATGGGAGTGCCCTCGAAGGTGAGGTTGCCGGAGGTGGAGCTCATCTTGAGGCCGGTGACGTGGCGCGAGACCACCTTGACGTCGCCGCTGACGTTCTCAGCATCCACGTTGCCATCCACATCCGAGAGCCGCTCGGTGCCGCTCACGCTGTTGGCGTCGATGCTGGCGCCCTTGGCCGAGCCCACCAGCTGGATGTCGCCGCTGACGGTCTTGGCCTCGATGTGGCTGGCCTCCGAGTTCATCACGATGCCGCCGCTCACGGTCCCGATCTGCACCTGGCCGGTGAGGCCGTTGGCCTGCACGTCGGCGCTCACGGTGCTGACCTCCAGGCGCACGCCCTTCGGCACCTGGATCTGCAGGTCAGCGCAGCTGCCGCAATCGCTGTCGTGGGCATCGTGTGGCAGCACCACCTTGACCTCGAGACTGCTGGCATCGCCCTCGATCTCGAGCTTCTCCACCAGCTCGCCGAGGTTGCCGGTGACGCGGACCTCGTTCTTGTCCCAGGCCGCCACCCTGACGCTGCCGGCCAGGTTGTCCACCCGCAGTTCGCCGGTGGCGTTCAGTGGGCGGGACTGGTCCACGTTGCGGCTGCCGCCGTCGCTGTCCGAATCATGGGCGTAGGCGGTACTGGAGGTCAGCGCCATGAGCGTGAAGGTGCCCGCCACGGCCGTGAGGCTGAAGGCGAGGTAGGCGATGATGATGGCAAGACGTTTCATAGTGAGTTCCTCGCGGTGGTCTTGGCCTGGGCCTGCTGGGTCGCGGCCAGCAGGCGGGCTTCGTTCTGGTAAAGGTCGAAGAGCAGCGCCCGCAGGCGCGGGTTATTCGGATCCTGGTCGAGCGCTGCCTGCATGTTCTGCATGGAGCTCTCGATGATGCGCAGGTTCTTGAGGATCACCTGTCGTGTCGCCGGCGCCAGGTCGGTGGCGCTCTCCACGCTCTGTTCGGCATAGGCCGCGCGTTGCGCGAGATAGGTGTCCTGCTGGCTGTTGCCCTGGGCCACGATCGTCTGCGGCGTGGTGGACTTGATGCCGTGGTGCAGGCCGAGGCTCCACAGGGCGCCGGCCGCCACCGCCAGGAGCACGCTCGCCGCCAGGCTGTAGGCCCATAAGGGGCGCGCCGCGCGCGGACGGCGAGCGAGGCGCGCCTCGATGCCGGACCACAGGTCGCGGGAGGGGTGCACCTCACGCGGCAGCTCTCTGAGGGCGGACTTGAGTTTGTCGTTCATGTTCATGCCTCCAATCTCGCCCGCAGTAACTGCCGGGCGCGGTGCAGGTGCGCCTTGCTGGTGCCCACCGCCAGGCCGGTCATGACGGCGATCTCCTCGTGGCTGTGGCCTTCCACATCGAACAGCACGAACACCATGCGCGCCGCGGGCGGCAGTTCGGCGATGCACTGTTCGAGATCCATCCCGTGTCCCGGCTCGGCGTCGGCCCCTGCCACGGATTCCATCAATTCGTCGTCACCGCTCGTCACCCAGGCGGCTTGCCGGAGCTGGGTACGGTGCCGTTCCAGCACGGTGTTCACCGCGATGCGGTGCACCCAGGTGCCGAAGCTCGCGTCGCCACGGAAGCCGTCGAGGGACTGCCAGGCTTTGACGAAGGCGTCCTGGACGCATTCCTCCGCCAAGGCCCGGTTGCCGGCGAGCCGCAGGCAAACCGCATTCACCCGCGCCACGTAGCGCCGGTAGAGCTGCTCGAACGCCCGGGTGTCACCCTGGCGGGCCCGGGCCGCCAGGCTGGCGTCATCGTCGCTGGCGGTGGGGACCTGTCTCAATTCCGGCAGTCGCATGGCCGTGGCTGTCTCCATGCCTCTTGGACGGCGGCCGGGGGCCTAAGGTTTAGGGGCAGCCGCAGTCTAGGCCGCCTCCTGCAAGGCAGCCAGCGCCGGCGAAGCATTGACATATCGAATAATCTCGATATAATGGCCGTCATGGATCAGGTGGCGGTATTCAAGGCGCTGGCCAACAAGTCGCGGTTGCAGATCCTTCACTGGATGAAGAATCCGCAGCAGCACTTCGGCGGTTCCTGCCCGGGCGGCGGACCGCGGGGCAAGCTGGTATGCGTGGGAGAGATCCAGGAGAAACTGGGACTCTCCCAGTCCACCGCCTCGCATTACCTGGCGATGCTGATGAAAGCGGGTCTGGTGGTGCCGCGCCGGGAAGGGCAGTTCACCTACTACGAGCGCAACGAGGACGCACTCAAGGAATTGAGCAAGTTCCTCAGGGAAGAGATCTGAACTGATGCCGGTCTGATAGATCGGCGCTCTGCCCGCGAGGGCAAATTTTTTGATCGTACATATCGAAATTCATAGATATTTCGTTACACAGGCAAGGAGTTACGAACATGAGCCAGACACAGCCGTTGCTCACCCCCGTCAATCTGGGGGATTACCAACTGAAGAACCGCGTGGTCATGGCGCCCATGACCCGCGACCGGGCCGATAACGCCGAGCTCGCGCCTACCGACCTGCACGTGGAGTACTACCGCCAGCGCGCCGGCGCGGGCCTCATCATCACCGAAGGCAGCCAGGTCTCGCCCCAGGGCGTGGGCTACGTGCGCACCCCGGGCATCCATTCCGCCGCGCAGATCGCCGGTTGGAAGAAGGTGACCGAGGCCGTGCACGCGCGCGGTGGCCGCATCTTCCTGCAGCTCTGGCACGTGGGCGCGGTGTCGCACCCGGATTTCCACGGCGGCGCGCTGCCGGTGTCGGCTTCC
>DATIVR010000191.1:0-20962 GCA_035465695.1 Gammaproteobacteria bacterium | reverse complement strand
GTCCGCAGAAGAACCAGCGCGATGTGGAAGACCGCCTGCGCGCCGCCCTCGACATGGACCGCGCCCGTGTGCAGGTGGGCAAGCTCTCACGCTTCGGCCTCCTGGAGATGTCACGCCAGCGACTGCGCCCCTCCCTCGGTGAATCTACCCAGGTGGTGTGCCCGCAGTGCGAAGGCGAAGGCCGCATCCGAGGCATCGAATCCCTCTCCCTGTCGGTGCTGCGACTCATCGAAGAGGAGGCGATGAAGGAACGCACCGCCCGCGTGGTGGCCAAGCTCCCGGTGAATGTCGCGACCTTCCTGCTCAATGAGAAGCGCGGCATCATCTCCGAGATCGAGAAGCGCTGCCAGGTGTCCGTGGTGCTGGTGCCGAACCCGCATCTGGATATGCCCAAGTACGACATCCAGCGGGTGCGCGACGATGAAGCCCGCGCCCCCGGTGCCGGTAGCGCCAGCTACAAGCTGGTGACTGCGCCGGAGCCGGAACCCTTGCCGAGCTCCGAGCGCGCCAAGGAGGCCGCCGAGGCCCCGGCCGTGAAAGGCATCAATCCCTCCATGCCGGCGCCGGTGTTCGCTTCCGAGACCGCCGAGCAGCAGCCGGGGATCTTCGTGAAGCTGTGGCGCGCCCTGTTCGGCACCGGCGAGAAGAAGCGCAGCAGCGAGCGCAGCCATCGCGAGCAACGCGGCTCACGTCCGGACTTCCAGCGCCGCGACCGCAACGACCGGGATCGCGGCCGTGGCCGGGATCGCGACCGCAATCGCAGCCGCGACGAGCGCGGTGACCGTGACCGCAACCGCCAGCAGGCCCAACAACAGGGTCAGGGCGGCGGCCAGCCGAGCCAGAAGCGCGAGGAGCGCGGCGAACGCAGCGACCGCGGCCAGCAGCAGGGCCGCGAGCGCGGCGATCGCCAGGAACGTCAGGGGCGCGACCGCAATGAGCGCGGTGAACGTCAAGGCCGCGACCGGAATGATCGCGGCGGCCGTGATCGGGATCGCGACCGCAATCGCCAGCAGCAACAGCAGCCGGCGCCCCAGCAGCAGGCGCAGCCTGCGTCCGCTCCCATGCCGTCACCCGCTCCTGCCGCGGATGCGGTGGAAGCGCAGCCGGTAATCGCCAGCCAGCCGACGATGACCGAAGCGGCCGTGAGCGAACAGGCTCAGCATGAGCAGATCGCACAGCAGGGCACCCAGGGCCACGGCCAGCATGGCGAGCGCCACGCCGAGGGTGGCCCGCGCCGCGGACGCCGTCGCGGGCGCCGTGGCGGCCGTCGTCGCCGTTTCGAGGGCGAGCGCGGCGCCGAGCAGGGTGGCTCAGGCAACCCGAATCAGCAGAACGCCGACCCGAACGACGACAACCGCGGCAACGTGGCGGCGCCGGGCGAGCAGTACTATCGGGATCTCACCGAGCGTGACCACGATGGCGAGGACCAGAGTCACGCTCACGATGTGCACAGCCACGCGCATGTGGCTGCGCCCACCGAACCGCGCCAGGAATATCACGAGCCGGCCAGCGCGGCCGAGCACGACGACCGCACCATGCCCGAACCCTCTCGCATCCCCGAGGCCGTGCCTCGCCATGACCAGAACGAAGGAAATGGCGGTGGCGGCAACGAGGGCGGTGACGGCGGTCACCACGAGTGATCGATAGTTGATGAGAGCAGATGGTAGGACGCCCGGCTGATCGCCGGGCGTCTTCTTTTCAGGAGTGGTTCTTCCGGATATGGGCCAACAGGCCCCGGCCGCCCTGCTCCACCAGGTCCAAGACCCGCTCGAACCCGCCGCTACCTCCGTAGTACGGATCCGGCACATCCCTCAGCCCGGCATTCACGTATTCCAACAACAGCCTCAGCTCGGCCCTGCCATCCTTCGGCTGCAGCGCTTGCAGGCGTCGCAGGTTCTCGCTGTCCATCGCGATCACGTAGTCGAATTCATGGAAATCCTCGCGCATAGCCTGACGGCCGCGATGGCCGGAGATGTCGATGCCCCGCTCTAGCGCCGCGGCCTGGGAACGTGGATCCGGGGCGTCGCCGATGTGGTAGGCGTGGGTGCCGGCGGAATCCACGTCGATGTCGAACTCCGGCGCCAGCTCCCGATGCAGCTTGCGGAAGACGCCTTCCGCGGTCGGCGAGCGGCAGATGTTGCCCATGCAGACAAACAACACGCGTATCTGCTTCGGCATGTCAACGCTTCAAGAGGTCAGCGACGCGCTTGAGGTCCTCCGGCGTATCCACACTGGGACCGGGGACCTCGCGAGCCACATCCACCGCGATCCCCAGACCCATGGAGAGGGCGCGCAACTGCTCCAGCTTCTCCAGCTGTTCCAGCTCGGTGGCAGGTGAAGCCGCCAGGCGCTTCAAGGCGCCTACCCGATAGCCATAGATGCCGATGTGACGCAGCGCCCCATGATGCTGCTGTTGCGAGCCCAGGCCGCCAGGTGCTCCATCGCGGTTCCACGGGATGGGTGCGCGGCTGAAATACAGCGCCATACCCTTCCCATCCGCCACCACCTTCACGACGTTGGGATTGAGGAAATCAGCTAGATCATGGATGGGCGTGCACAGGGTGCTCATGCCGGCGTCAGGATGGGCCGCCAGCAACGCCGCGGTCTGTTCGATGTTCGCCGGCGGCATCATGGGCTCGTCGCCTTGCAGGTTGACCACCCACTGGTCGTCATCCCACCCCAGACGCTCCGCTACCTCGGCGATACGGTCGGTACCTGAGGGATGGCTAGCCGAGGTCATCTGCACTTCCACGCCCGCCGCGGAACAGGCCTGCTGGATGCGCTGATCGTCCGTGGCGACGATGACCTGCATGGCGCCGCTACGCCGGGCGCAATCACAGGCATGCAGGATCAGGGGTTTGCCATTGAGGTCGGCGAGCGGCTTGCCCGGCAGGCGCTGGGAAGCATAACGCGCGGGGATGACAACCCGGAAATGCACCCCTCAGCCTCCTTCCTTGATCTGGCGGGCTTCCGACTCCAGCATGACCGGGATGCCATCCCGGATGGGATAGGCCAGCTTGTCTGCCTTGCAGATCAGCTCGGCCTCAGCCTTGCGGTAGACCAGGGGCCCCTTGCACAGGGGGCATACCAATATCTCCAGAAGTTTCGGGTCCATAACTGCAACCTCTATCGGATATCCAGGGCCCGCGTCACTCCGTCCATGATCCTGGCGACATCCTCAGGTGAGATTGCCGCCTCGGCATGCACGTACCAATGCCGCGACAACGCCAAACCAGCGCATTTTACGGCGTCCTTCTCCGTCATGAACACCGGAGCATCGTCACGGAAGCTCAACTCGGTCATGCCGAGGACCGCATGGTCAGGCAGCGCGCGGCCATCCACCTTGAGCCCCGCAGCCTCGAGGGTGGCGAAGAATTGCTGCGGATTGCCGATACCCGCCACCGCATGCACCCGTTGGCCTGCGAAGGCGCCCAAAGGCCGCCGCTCCCCGGTCCCGAGCGATACTGCGGCATCGGTCTTGAGCGACATGCGAAGCGCGTCGGGCCAGGTGAAGTCTCCGCCCGGCACCCGCTTGATCACCACCTGGACGCCGCTGAGACGGGCCTCAGTCTCGCGCAAGGGCCCGGCCGGGATAAGCCAGCCATTGCCCAAGCCGCGGCTGCCGTCCAGCAGCACGAATTCGTGACGGCGCGGCAGCCGATAGTGCTGCAAGCCATCGTCGCTCACGATGACATCCACCTTGCCGGATCCGAGCAACGTCCTCGCCGCCGCCACGCGGTCGCGGCCCGCCACCACCGGCACCCCGCTACGACGCGCCAACAGCACCGCTTCATCGCCCACGCGCCGGGGGTCGCCATCGGGCAGGACATGCTGAGGTGTCCTAGCGTCGCCGCCATAGCCTCGTGTGATGATGCCGGGCTTGCGTCCCCGGCGCTTCAATTCATCCACCAGCCAGAGCACGAACGGCGTCTTGCCGGTGCCGCCCACGGTGATGTTGCCCACCACGATGACCGGCACCGGTAACGAAGCCGGCCTGAGCAGCGCGCGGCGCAGCATCGAGAGCAGCCAGAAAAGCCATGCCAGCGGAATCAGGAACCAGACGGGGTAAGGCGAGTACCAGCGGCGCAGCAGCCAGGCGGCCATGATTCAGTCGTCGCTGTCGCGGAACTGCAGGCGGTGCAATGCGGCATATTGGCCGTTCTTGGCCAAGAGCTCCGCATGCTTTCCCATCTCCACGATGCTGCCGCGGTCCATGACGATGATGCGGTCGGCGCGCTCCACGGTGGAGAGCCGATGCGCAATCACCAGCGTGGTGCGGTTGGCCATGAGCCGCTCCAGGGCGGCCTGGATGTGGCGCTCGGATTCCGAGTCCAGGGCCGAGGTGGCCTCGTCCAGGATCAACACCGGGGAGTTCTTGAGCAGCGCGCGCGCGATGGAGAGGCGCTGGCGCTCGCCACCGGAGAGCAGCACCCCCCGGTCGCCCACCATGGTGTCCAGGCCCTGGGGCAGACGCCGGATGAAAGGCATGGCGTAGGCCGCCTCTGCCGCCGCTACGATGTCTGCCTCGCTGCGCTTATCCAGCGAACCGTAGGCGATGTTGTTGCGGATAGTGTCGTTGAAGAGCATCACGTCTTGGCTGACCATGGCGACCTGCTCGCGCAGGTTCGGCAAGGTGTAGTCGCGCAGACTGCGGCCGTCCAGCAGGATGGTCCCGGCCACCGGGTCATAGAAGCGCGGCAGCAGGCTCACCAGGGTGGACTTGCCGCTGCCGGAACGGCCCACCAGGGCGATGGTCTGGCCGGGTGCGGCCTTGAAGCTGATCTCGTGCAGCACCGGACCCTTGGCTTCGTTGTAGGCGAAGGTCACGTCCCGGAACTCCAATTCGCCGTTGGCACGAGGCAGGGTGAAACTACCGCCCTCATCCTCCACCTTGTCATCCAGCAGCTCGAAGATGCTCTGGCCGGCGGCGATGCCGCGCTGCAGAGGCGCATTGATGTCCGTCACATGCTTGAGCGATGGCAACAGCAGCATCACTGAACCGAGGAAGGAGATGAACGCGCCGGGCGACACCGACTTGTCGCGCAGGGCGAAGGCGATCACTAGGGCGATACCCACACCTGCGATCATCTGGATGATGGGGCTGGAGCCTGAGTTGACCAGCGTCAACTTGACGTTGAGATAACGGTTTTTCTCGTTGACCTGCTCGAAGCGGTGCGTCTCATGGTCGCGGCCGCCGAAAAGCTTCACGATGCGCTGACCGACGATCACCTCGTCCGCCACCTTGGTCACGTCACCCATGGAGTCTTGGATGCGTCGGCTATAGCGGCGGAACCGGTCGCTGATGAAGCGCATCAGGAAGGTGACCAGCGGGCCGAGCACCAGGATGAAGAGCGACAGCTTCCAACTCTGGTAGAACATCACGCTGAGCAGGCCGACGATAGTGAATCCGTCGCGGACGATCACCGTCACGGAATTGGTGGTGGCATCCGCCACCTGCTCGATGTTGTAGGTGATCTTCGAAAGCAGCATGCCGGACGAGATGGCGTCGTAATAACGTGACGGCAATCGCAACAGCTGGCCGAAGGTCTCCTCGCGCATGCGCTTAATGATGCTGCGCCCTACCCAGCCGATGTTATAGGCGGCCATGAAGTCGGCCATGCCGCGCAGGAGGAATAGGCCCACAACCTCCAGCGGCAGATAGCGGATGCTGTTGAGATCGTGGAGCACGAAGCCCTTGTCGGTGAGCGGCTTGAGCAACGACACGAACGCCGCCTGGGTGAAGGCGTAGATGGTCATGCCCAGCATGGCCATCAGGTAGCGCGGCCAATGGGGCAGCGCGTAGCCCATCAGCCGGCGATAGGTCTGCATGACGGTGGCTTCGCCTGGAGAGTCGCTCATGTCAGTGGCTGGCCTGGGTCTCGGTGGTGAGGATCTGCAGTTGCGCGAACCCCAGGGCGCCCGCCACGTCCATCACGGTCACCACGGACTGGTGGGTGGCACGGGCATCGGCTCTGAGGATGATGGGTTGGTCGCGTTTGTCGCCTGCCGCCGCCAGCAGCGCCTCACGCAGGCTCGCCGGGTCCGAGCCGGGTACCGGCTTCTGGTTGACGAAGTAGCGCCCCTCGGCGTCCACGGTGATCTCGATGCCGTCGGTCTGGGTATAGACCGGTGGCGCCCCGGCCGTGGGCAGCTGTACGTTGACGCTGGTGCTCTGGATGAAATGGGTGGTCATCATGAAGAACACCAGCATCATGAGCACCACGTCCACCAGTGAGATCAGGTTCAGCTCCGGGTCTTCCCAGTGCTTGCCCTCACGCAGCCTCACGGTCACCCCTGCGCTGCCAATCCGCCGGTGTCTGGCGCCCCTGCAGCGCATTCATGAGCCGCATGGTCTCTCGCTCCATGCGCACCACCAGGTCCTCCACGCGGCCGCGGAAATAGCGGTGCGCCACATAAGCCGGGATGGCGACGGTGAGGCCGACCACGGTGGTGATCAACGCCTGCGAGATGCCGCCGGCGAGCGCCGTCGGGTTACCCAGGCCAGTCACCGAGATGGCCGCGAACACATGCATGATGCCCAAGACGGTGCCGAGCAGGCCCAGCAAGGGCGAGATGGTCGCGATGCTTCCCAGGGTGATGAGATAACGTTCCAGCTCATGGACGATGTGGCGTCCGGCGTCCGAGATGGCGTCGTTCAGCACTTCCCGGTCGGAGCTGCGGTGCAGGATGCCGACGGCCAAGAGGCGGCCCAAGGGCGAACCGGCGCGCAGCGCCTGCATCCGCTCCTCATTGAACTCGCCGTTGCGTATCCACTGCCAGACTTGAGCCGCCAGATGCTCGGGAGCCACCCGCTCGGTCTGCAGGCTCCACAGGCGCTCGGCGATGATGGCTACCACGATGACCGAGCACAGCAGCAGCGGCACCATGATCCAGCCGCCGGCCTTGATGATCTCGAACATGCCGCTCCCGTCCGGTGTCCAGATTACCGCATCATACTGGATTTGAAGGCATTTTCGGGCGTTTACGCAGAGCGGTGAAGGTCAAGCCTGCGGACATGCGAAGCGCGAACCTAATGTCGCGCGTGCTGGCGGGAGCGGCTTGGATAGGCTTTTCCGCCTATTCAGTCGACACGGGTCCACGTGCCGTCCATAGCCGCGCCGCGTCTTCCCGCCAACGAGACACGATGACAGGCCGGCGACCTGCCCGGAATTGCACCAGCAGAGCGCCGTCGGCCGCGGTGTCCGCCAAGCCGGCGGACGCCAGGTAACGAGCTTCCACCTCGGGCTTCGGGAAACCCCAACGATTGCGATAACCCACCGGGAACAGTACCTGGATGGGAGCGACTGCCGTGACGAAAGCAGCGGTTGAGGACGAGTTGCTGCCGTGATGGGGCGCCACCAGCACATCGCTCCGCAAGCCGCCTGCGTCCATGGCCAGCAAGCGCGCCTCACCTTTCTTCATGAGATCTCCAGGCAAAAGCAGGCTTCCGCCCGGGCCGCTGACCCGAAGCACACAAGAGCCGTCGTTGCCGGTCAGCGGGTCTCCCACATCCGGCGACAGCACCTCGAAGCGCACGCCCTCCCAGTCCCAATCCCGGCCCCGTAGGCAGGGCTGGGCATCAGGCACCCGGCGCATATCCCCCGTCAGCACCGGCACGCCCGGAAACGCCTGTCGCAGGCTGGCGAGACCGCCCGCATGATCCGCATCACCGTGACTCACCATGATCAGGTCCGGCACGGAGATACCCTGGGAGCGCAGGTATGGCAGCAACACCTCTTGGCCGGTGTCCGACCCGGAGCGGAAACGCGGCCCGGTATCGAAGATGAGCGTGTGGCCCGCGGTGCGGACCACCGCGGCCAAGCCTTGCCCCACGTCCAGCAGCCTGAGATCGAAATCCCCTGCCGCGAGACCCGACGCCGGCATCACGAACAATGGCAACAGCAGCAATACCGACGGGAATCGGCCAGGCATGGCGCGCGGCATGATGATCCATACCGCGCCCATCGAAGCCACGGCCGCGATATACCAGCTCACCGAAGGCGCATGGAGCGTGAGCGAAGGGGACGCGCCCAGCATCTGCAACGCAGGCCAGGTCCAGGACATCACCAGAGTACCAAGCTTCAACACCGCCGCGCCTGCCCAGGGCCACAGGTATAGCAGCACACTGCCGACGAGCACCACCGGCACGACGCACAGCGCATAGACCGGCACGGCCACCAGGTTGGCGAGCGGTGAGCTGATGCCGGCCTGCTGGAAGAAGAATGCCAACAGCGGCAGCAAGCCGACGCCGACCGCCCACTGCGTGCGCAGCAGGTCGTAGAACCAGTTATGCCGCTGGTTCACCCGGGCGCTGAACACGAACAGTATGGCGGCGACCGCCGCGAAGGACAGCCAGAAGCTCGCTTCTCCCGGCGCCAACGGATCCCACACCAGCACACCCAGCATCGCGAGCGCCAGTGTATCCGGCGGCCCCAGCCGCCGCCGCAATAGCACTCCGAGCGTGAACGCAGCGAGCATGATGAGCGCCCGTTGGGTCGGCAAGGTGAATCCGGCCAACGCCGCATAGAAGACGGCGCCCATGAACGACGACACTGCCGCAGCCACCGACGCCGGGACCCGCATCGACGCCCATGCACTGCGCCGCCATAGCAGCCGTGTGAGCAGAAAGAGGAATCCCGCCACCACACCGATATGCAGGCCGGCGATGGCCATGAGATGCACGGTGTTGGTGGCTTGGAGCACCTGCCATTGGTCCTGGCTGATCTCACCTTGATCGCCGGTGACCAGGGCCACGGCCATGCCCGCGAAGGGATCGCCGGCCAGGGCGGTCTGAAGGCGCGCCCGCAGTTCCGCCCTCATCCTGAGCAAGGGGTACCGGGTACCCTGCAGCCGCGCATCCGCATGGGTGACATACCCGGTGGCACCGATGCCATGGAAGAACAACCAACCCTCATAGTCGAAGGCGCCGGGGTCCATGAAGCCTCGCGGGCTCCGCAGGCGTACCTTCAGGTCCCAATGTTCGCCCGCCTGCGGCAGCCGCGCGCCATCCTCCATGCTCAGCCGCACCTTTCTCGGGATCCCCTTACCAGGTGGCCGGCCGCCCAAAGTCTCCACGTCGAACTGGAACTCGCTGAGCCCGCCCTTCTCTTCAGGCAGACTGCTGACCCAGCCGACGAGTGTCAGGTCGCGGGATTCCAAGGCAGGATCGAGACGCGTGGCGAGATGCGCATCGGCAGCGAGCCAGCACCAGGCTGCACCGCACGGCAGGAGAATCAGCCAGCGGAGCCGGCGCCAGTAGAGCGCCGCGCCCACGATCGGAACGGCCAAGCTCAGCAACAGCGGGAACGGCGGTAACTCCGGCGATACCAGTATCGCCGATACGCCGGCCAGCATCGCTGCCGCAGACTTCCACATCGCCCGACCCCGCTTCGTGGATAATGACCGCCGCCTGACGGGGCGAACCATCTGTCCCGATTTATATATAGTGGATTTCCAGCCGATGCCAATACACCCTGTGGCAGGCTATGCTCAGCAGGCGGAGCATGCTCCGCAGCACGCGTGGAGGCGCGGTGCCCCGTAAATTCCTATCCAAGATAGTCCCCGATGCCGAACAGCTGCATGCGAAGCTGCACGGCAAGTGGTACATGCGCCCCTTCGATTTCCTGTGGCATGACCCGGCCCTCTGGTATATCGGCCGCCGGGGCACCTGCAAGGCGGTCGCCCTGGGCGCGTTCCTCTGTTGCCTGCCGATCCCGGGCCACATGGTGCTGGCCGTGCTGGGCGCCCTCTATTGGCGCATCAACATGCCGGTGGCGGTGGCGGCCGTGTGGATCAACAATCCCCTCACCTTCGGGCCCATCTACTACCTGGGCTACATCCTCGGCCGGTTCCTGCTGAACCCGTTCCATCCGACCCGCGAGGTCCACGTACCGGTGGATCATTCGATCCGGATGCCTGAGCTCGCCCGCCTCTGGCATAGCGCCGAGATCTGGTTGGTGGGCTGTATAGCCGAGGGGATCATCTTCGCCATCGTCGCCTACGTGGTGTTCGACGTGGCCTGGCGGCTGTCCATCAGCGGCCGCTGGAAGTTGCGCAAACTGGAGCGCCAGGAAGAGAAGTCCTAACCGGCGAGTATGCCGTCCTTGAGGTGCATCACCCGCTGCGCCTTCGCCGCCATCTTCGGATCGTGTGTCACCAAGACCAGGCTGGTGCCCATCTCGCGGTTCAGTTCCAGCATGAGTTCATAGACCTGCTCACCGGTATGGGTATCCAGGTTCCCGGTGGGCTCATCCGCCAACACCAGGGCCGGCCTGTGGATCAACGCGCGTGCCACCGCCGCACGCTGCCGCTCGCCACCGGAAAGCTTGGCAGGCCGGTGGGTGAGCCGCTTGGCCAATCCCACCTTCCCCAGAAGATCCACCGCCTTGGCCTCCGCTTCCGAGGGATCCACGCCGCCGATCAGCAGCGGCATGGCCACGTTCTCCACCGCCGTGAACTCCGGTAGCAGATGATGGAACTGATAGACGAAACCGATGGCACGGTTGCGCAACACGCCACGCGCCGCATCGGACATGCGGCTCAAGTACTCCCCATCCACCAGTACTTCACCTGAGGTCGGCACATCGAGACCGCCCAAGAGGTGCAGCAGCGTGCTCTTGCCGGAGCCGGAACTACCGACGATAGCCACGCGCTCGCCGGGAGCCACGCTGAAGTCCACGCCGTTAAGCACCTCGACCTTGTAGTCGCCTTCCTGGAAATGCTTTACCAGCTTCTCGCAGCGGAGGATCGCATCGCTACTCATAACGCAACGCCTCCGCAGGTTGGGTGTTGGCGGCGCGCCAGGCCGGGTACAGGGTCGAAAGCACTGTCAGCACGAAACTGGCGACCGTGATCTTGATCACGTCCGACTTCTGGATGGCCGCCGGCAGGTCGCTGATGTAGTACACGCTCGAGGGCAGGAACTCGGTGTGAAACAGGTTCTGCAGGAAATGCATGATGTCGTTGAGATAGGTGGCCAGCAGCACACCCAGCACCAGACCGATGAGCGTGCCGAGGAAGCCGATGATGGTGCCCTGCACCACGAATATCCCCATGATCTCGCGCGGACTGGCGCCCAGCGTGCGGAGGATGGCGATATCTGCCTGCTTGTCCGTCACCGCCATCACCAGGGTGATGGCGATGCTGATGGCCGCCACCAGCTCGATGAGCGAGAGGATGATGAACATCACGGTCTTCTCCATGGCGATGGCCTTGAAGAAGTTCACGTGCTCCTGGGTCCAGTCGCTGATGAAGTAGGCGCCCTGGAAACGCTGGGTCATGTCGCGCGCCACCTGCGGCGCCAGATATTTGTCGTCCACCTTCAGACGCACGCCGCTCACGTCATCGCCCATGCCATACAGCACCTGGGCATCCTTGATGCTCACCAGCGCGAGGCCCCGGTCATATTCGTAGTCGCCGGCGTCGAAGAGGCCGGACACCGTGAAGCGGCGGAAGCGCGGGATCAGTCCAGCCGGGGTGACGTTGCCCTGCGAGATCATGAGCGTGACCTTGTCGCCGGGCGCGACGCCCAGGGCATACGCCAGGTCCTTCCCCAGCACGATGTTGTAGCTGCCCGGAGTGAGGTCATCCAGGCTGCCCATGACCATCTTCCTGCCCACCCCGGACACCGCCGGCTCCATGTCCGGCACGATGCCGCGTATGACGGTGCCGCTCATGTTGGCGCCATTGGCAAGCATCCCCTGTTCCTCCACATAGGGCGCGGCACCGGTCACGTGAGGCTGGGTCTTCGCCACCCGCACCACCGCCGGCCAGTCAGCCAGGCGATTCTCGAAGCCGGAGATGGTCGCATCCGAGGTGACGCTCAAGATGCGGTCCCTGAGCTCGTTCTGGAATCCATTCATCACCGACAGCACGGTGATGAGCGCCATCACGCCGATGGCGATGGAGACCAGCGACATGCCGGAGATGAAGGAGATGAACTGGTTGCGGCGCTTGGCGCGGAAGTAGCGCAGGCCCACGAACAGGGGGAAAGGTCTAAACATAGGTGCGCATTATAGAGGGTGACTCAGGGCATCCGGACCGGCACCGGACGATAAAGCACCGCTTCATGGGGAGTCACGCTCGCGGCATAGGCCATCACCTCCACTCCCTGGCCGATCGCCTCCCGCAGAGTGCGTCCATACACCGGATCGATGGCGTCCGCCGGCCGTACCTCCATGACATCGTCCCGCTGCACGCAGAAACACAGCACGGCGCGATGGCCGGTCCGGACCTTCTGCATCAATTCCCGGAGGTGGCGAGTGGCCCGCTCGCTCACTGCATCCGGGAAGAGAGCGATCCCATCCTGCACCGCGGCAGTGACGTTCTTCGCCTCCAGGTAGCAGTCGGGCCGCTGGGCGTGGCCCTGGAGCAAGAAATCCACCCGAAAGCCATCGCCCGCGATCACCTCGCCTCGGATGGCGCTGTAACCAACGAGTTCCTTGATGAGCCCGGCGCGGATCCCCTCCCGCACCAGACTGTTGGTGCGGCCGGTGTGGATCCCCACCATCACCCCTGGCGAGGCCTCCACCAGCTCCCATGTCCAGGCGTATTTGCGCGCAGGGTTGGCCGCCCGGCTCAGCCACACCCGCATGCCCGGATCGGCACAGCCCAGCATGGCGCCGGTATTGGGACAATGCACAGTGAGATGTTCCCCATCAGGCCGCCTTACGTCGGCCAGGAAGCGCTTGTAGCGTCTTTCGAGCCGAGCCTCCTGCAAGGGCGGGTCAAATCGCATCAGATGAGCCTTTATGTCAAGAAATCTCGCTAACCCAATGCTCTAGATGGGTTTTTAGCCGGAACCTTGGTGATATAGTTAAGACCTGACGCTTCCTGGGGAGATTGTGACATGCGCCGCCCTGTCCTGAGCTTAAGCCTAGCCGTGGGGATGCTTTCCGTTCTGCCTGCCAGCTGGGCCACAGACCCGGCGCCGGCTGCTGTGACGGCTCCGGCTCCGGTGATTCCGCCCGCTGCAGTCTCCCAACCTTCCACTGCGACGGTCAGCCAGCCGGCGCCCGCCGCCAGCGCTCCGGCACCGTCGGTTGCGAAGTCCCTCCATCGCACTTCCACCAAAAAGAAGAAGAAGGCCGCCCCTGCCACCGCCACGGTCACGGCTGCATCCGTTGCCAGCACCGCGACCCCGGCAGCGGTCGCAGCACCGGCCGCGACCACCTCGGCGGCTCCGGCTCCTGCCTCCGCCACGGCTGCCGCCACCGCGTCAGCAGCAGCGACTTCTGCCACACCCGCTGCCAGTTCGGTCGCAACGACGGCCGTCGCACCGGCTGCCGCGACTGCGAGCGCGGCTCCCGCAGCAAGCGCTCCGGCGCCCGCCCAGACCGTGACCTCGATGCCGGAACCCGCGGCTCAGCCCGCCGGCACCGTGCCGGTACGCGGGATGGACATGGCCAACGTTGAGCACATCTTCGGTACGCCGGTGCAGAAGTACGACGCGGTGGGCAAGCCGCCCATCACCCGCTGGGACTACCCCGACTACGTGGTGTACTTCGAATACAATATGGTCTTGCATACGGTGATGAAGCACTGAAGCCATCCAGCTCAGTCACCTCCGAACCACCCGCCGCGTGAGCGTGCCGTCCCCCTCGGGCGGTACCTCACGCGGTTCGTTTTATCGGGATTTAAGAAAATGACAGCGCATTACAAGTTGCCGCCGGAATGGGTCCCCCAGAGCGGCGTGATGCTCACCTGGCCCCGCTCCGACGTGGAGTGGAACCCGGACTACGCCTCCGCGGAGCGCTGCCATACGGCCATCGCCAAGGAGATCAGCCTGCGGGAACCGGTGGTGATCACCTGCATGGATGCGGGCCACGCGGAGCGCATCCGCGGCTATGTGAAGGCGGCCGGCGGCCGCGTCGACCGCTTGCACATCTTCACCTTTCCCTCCAACGATGCCTGGGCCCGCGACCACGGTCCCATCACCGTCGAGAAAGACGGCAAACTCGTGTTGCTGGACTTCATATTCAACGGCTGGGGCGAGAAGTATCCGCACGTCGAGGACAACCGCCTGAGTCGCCGTCTATACGAGGCCGGTGCTTTCGGTGATCTGCCGATGGAAAGCATCGAACTGGTGCTGGAGGGTGGCAGCATCGAGGTGGACGGTGAAGGCACTCTGCTCACCACCGAGAGCTGCCTGCTCAACAAGAACCGTAACCCCAAGCTCAAACGCGCCGAGATCGAGGCGCTACTCCACAAGTACTTGGGTGTGGACCGCATCCTATGGCTGAAGCACGGCGCCATCGACGGCGACGACACCGACGGACATATCGACACCCTGGCACGCCTCTGCGACACCAAGACCATCGCCTACCAGGCTTGTGATGACGCCGGCGATCCCCATTACAAGGGGCTCAAGGCCATGGAAGAGGAACTGAAGGCGCTCCGCCGCAAGGACGGCCAGCCTTATACGCTGGCGCCCCTGCCCTGGCCCCAGGCCGTCATCGACCACACCGGTCGCCGCCTGCCGGCGACTTATGCCAACTTCCTGGTCCTGGATGGTGCGGTGTTGATGCCGACCTATAATGATGCTGCGGACTCGCCGGCCCTCGAGGCGCTCAAGAAGTGCTTCCCAGGCCGCGAGATCGTGGGCGTCCCCTGCCGTTCCCTGATCTACCAGTACGGCAGCCTGCACTGCGTGACCATGCAGTTCCCGCGCGGCGTGGTGCCGCAGAAGGCTTGAGATCATGACCGCATCCAAACACCTGAAAGTCGGCCTGGTGCAGCAGAGCTGCATCGCCGATCGTGCCCATAACCTGCGCGAGAGCATCAAAGGCATCCGCGAGGCTGCCGCCAAGGGCGCCAAGCTGGTGTTGTTGCAGGAGCTCCACACCGGCCTGTATTTCTGTCAGACCGAAGACACCCGCGTCTTCGACCAGGCCGAGTCCATCCCCGGTCCATCCACCCAGGAACTGGGTGCCGTGGCCAAGGAGCTGGGCGTAGTGATCGTGGCTTCGCTGTTCGAGCGTCGCGCGCCGGGCCTCTACCACAACACCGCGGCGGTGCTGGAGAAGGACGGGACCCTCGCCGGCATCTACCGCAAGATGCACATCCCGGACGACCCGGGTTACTACGAGAAGTTCTACTTCACGCCGGGGGATCTGGGCTTCGAGCCGATCCAGACCTCCGTCGGCAAGCTCGGCGTATTGGTGTGTTGGGATCAGTGGTATCCCGAAGGCGCGCGCCTGATGGCCTTGGCCGGCGCAGACCTGCTGCTCTACCCCACCGCCATCGGCTGGGTGGAAGAGGACGCGCAGGACGAACAGGGCCGCCAGCGGGATGCCTGGATCACCATCCAGCGTGCCCATGCGGTGGCCAACGGCCTGCCGGTGCTGGTGTGCAACCGGATCGGCTTCGAGAAAGACCCGTCCGAACAAGGCGGCGGCATCCGGTTCTGGGGTTCCAGCTTCGTGGCAGGTCCCCAAGGCGAGATCCTGGCGCAGGCGGACGACCATTCGCCCACGGTGCTAGTGACCGACATCGACATGGGCCGCTCCGAGGCCGTGCGCCGCATCTGGCCCTACCTGCGCGACCGTCGCATCGATTTCTACGACGAACTCACCGAACGTTTCCGGGACTGATCCGAAGTTTCAGCTTTAGATGCCTGACAAGTCGCTCAACGTCCTCGCACCCGGCGATCTAAACCTCTCGCTGCCATCGCAACGCTGGGGCAAGCTCTATGGCAGCGCCGCAGGCCTGGCGCTGGCGGAGGCCGCGACCCGCATGGCCGCGCCGCTGCTGGTGGTGGCTGCCACCAGCAGGGATGCAGAACGGCTCGCCGCCGAATTGCGCTTCTATCTCGGTGCACAGGATCTACCGGTGCTCTCCCTTCCGGATTGGGAGACGCTGCCCTATGACCTCTTCTCGCCCCACCAGGACATCATCTCAGAACGCTTGGCGACCCTGGCCGCGCTGCCGGGCCTCAAGCGTGGCATCGTGGTGGTGGCCGCCGCCACGCTGATGCAGAAGCTGGCGCCGCCGGCTTACGTGGTGGGCGGCACGCTGATGCTCAAGGTAGGCGCGCGTCTCGACCCGGATGGGCTGCGCACTCAGCTGAGCGCCGCGGGATATGCGTCCGTGACCCAGGTGATGGAACACGGCGAATTCGCGGTACGCGGTTCGCTCCTGGATGTGTTCCCCATGGGCTCGCCGGTGCCGTACCGCATCGATCTGTTTGACGATGAAATCGAGACTATCCGGGTCTTCGATCCCGAGACCCAGCTCTCGAAAGAGAGCCTGACCGAACTCAGCCTCCTGCCCGCCAAGGAATTCCCGCTGGACGAGGCCGGCATCCGCGCTTTCCGCCAGCGCTACCGGGCGCGCCTCGAAGGCGATCCGCAGCGCAGCGCCATCTATCGCGATGTCTCCAACGGCATCGCCATCGGAGGCATCGAATACTACCTGCCGCTCTTCTTCGATCAGACCTCGGATTTCTTCGCGTACCTGCCGAGCGAGAGCACAGTCGCCTTCGTGGATGACATGGAGACGGCGCTCGCCCAGGCATGGACTCAAATCCAGGAGAGGTATGAACAGCGCCGGCACGACATAGAACGCCCTCTGTTGAGGCCTGAAGAGGTCTGGCTGGAACCGGCGCGGGTGCAGGAGGCGGCTGCGCGCTACGCCTGCATCGGCATCCAGTCCTTCGAATTATTGGATAAAGGAATCAATTTTCCCACCACCGCGCCGCCCATGCTGCGGGTGGACAGCCGCGCGCCGGAGCCCGCGGAGAAGCTGCTGGCTTTCCTGCGCGGCTTCGACGGCCGTGCCCTGTTCGCGGCGGAATCCGCCGGCCGGCGCGAATATCTCAGCGAACTCCTGGGCAAACACGGCCTCAAACCCGCACCGCTGCACGGCTGGATAGACTTCCTGGCGGGCGATGAACGCCTTGCCATCTGCATAGCGCCACTTGAAAGGGGTCTGCACCTTCCAGATTCGGGTGTCGTGGTCTTCACCGAAGAACAGCTCTTCGGTGAGCGGGCCCGTCAGAGGGTCCGCCGCACCACCCGCCGCAATCCCGAGGACATCATCCGTGACCTCACCGACCTCGCCGCGGGCGCGCCGGTGGTGCACGAACAGCACGGCGTGGGGCGTTACCTCGGGCTTGAGACGCTGGACATGGGGGGCTTCGAGACCGAGTTCCTCAGGCTCGAATATGCCGGCGGCGACAAGCTCTACGTGCCGGTGTCGTCTCTGCACCTCATCAGTCGCTACAGCGGCAGCTCACCCGAGACCGCCCCCCTGCACAAGCTGGGAAGCGGCGACTGGGAGAAGGCACGGCGCCGCGCCGCGGAGCAGGCCCGGGACGTCGCCGCGGAACTCCTGGAACTCTACGCGCGCCGCGCAGCCCGCGAAGGGCACGCCTTCAAGCTCGAGCCGGCCGACTATCAAGGCTTCGCCGAGGCATTCCCGTTCGACGAGACCCCGGACCAGCAGAAAGCCATCGCCAACGTCATCGCCGACATGACTGAAGGAAAGCCCATGGATCGGGTGGTGTGCGGTGACGTGGGCTTCGGCAAGACGGAAGTCGCGCTACGCGCCGCCTACGTCGCGGTGCAGGGCGGTAAGCAGGTGGCGGTGCTGGTGCCTACCACGCTCCTGGCCCAGCAACATGCCCAGACTTTCCAGGACCGTTTCGCCGACCTGCCGGTGCGCATCGAGGTGCTGTCGCGTTTCCGTACCGGCAAACAACAGGATGCCGCGCTCCAGGCCCTGGCGGAAGGCAAGGTGGAGATCGTCATCGGCACCCATGCCCTCCTGCGCCCGGAAGTGAAATTCAAGGACCTGGGGCTGGTGATCGTGGACGAAGAGCATCGCTTCGGCGTCCAGCACAAGGAACGCCTGAAGCAGCTGCGTGCCCAGGTGGACATCCTCACTCTCACCGCCACGCCCATCCCCCGCACACTCAACATGGCGCTGGCGGGATTGCGCGAACTCTCCATCATCGCGACACCGCCGGAGGAACGTCTCGCCGTGAAGACTTTCGTCAGCGAATGGCAGGATGGGCTGATCCAGGAGGCCTGCCTGCGCGAGATCAAGCGCGGCGGCCAGGTGTATTTCGTCCATAACAGCGTGGAGACCATCGAGAAGATGGCAGCCGACGTGGCCAAGCTGGTGCCAGGCGCGGAGATCCGCGTCGCCCATGGCCAGATGCGGGAACGGGACCTGGAACAGGTCATGCTCGACTTCTACCACCGGCGCTTCAACATCCTGGTCTGCACCACCATCGTCGAGAGCGGCATAGACGTACCCACCGCCAACACCATCATCATCCACCGGGCCGACAAGTTCGGCCTTGCACAGCTGCACCAGTTGCGCGGCCGTGTGGGCCGCTCGCACCATCGGGCCTATGCCTATCTGATCATCCCGCCCCGTAACCTGCTCACGGGTGATGCGATGAAACGTCTCGAGGCGATCGAGTCCTTGGAAGAGCTGGGCGCGGGCTTCACGCTCGCCACCCACGACCTGGAGATCCGCGGCGCCGGTGAGCTCTTGGGCGACGAACAGAGCGGGCAGATCCAGGAGGTGGGCTTCTCGCTCTACTCCGAGTTGCTGGAACGTGCGGTGAAGTCCCTGAAGGCCGGCAAGCAGGTGGACATCGATGCGCCCATCGACCATGGCCCGGAGATCGACCTGCACGTGCCGGCCCTGCTCACCACGGATTACATGCCAGACGTACACCTGCGTCTCACCCTCTACAAGCGTATCGCCAGCTGCAAGGACACCACCGAGCTGGACGAGTTGCAGGTGGAGATGATCGACCGCTTCGGCCTGCTGCCGCCCCAGGCGAAGAACCTGTTCCGGGTAGCGGAACTGAAGCTCAAGGCGGCCCCTTTGGGCATCCGCAAGATCGAAGCGGGACCCGCCGGTGGCCGCATCCACTTCGGACCCGATACGCCGGTGGAACCCATCACCGTGATCCGGCTGGTGCAGCAGGAATCCAAGACCTTCAGACTCGACGGCCAGGATCGGTTGCGTTTCACCATGGCACTGGAGGACCGGGATGAGCGCTTCCAGGCCGTGGAGACCCTGCTCACGCGTCTCGCCAAGGCTGCGGCATAATGAGGCATCCACGACGGAGTCCGCCCGTGAAGATCTGTCTCACCGCCGCTGCCAGCCTCACCTTGCTGCTCACTGCTGCCGCCCACGGCGCGGCCCCAGCCCCTGCTGCCGCTCCGGCGGTGAATCCCAACTGGTACAACGTGGAAGTGATCGTGTTCCGGTCCTTGGACCCTAACGCGGGCAGCGGCGAGACCTGGCCAAGCGACCCGGGGACGCCGGACTGGAGTGCCGCACTCCCGCTCAATCCGCCGAATTCTGTAGGACCGGCGGTGCCGTTCCAGGCGCTCTCACCGGTAGGCGAACAGCTCACCGAGCAATGGAACCGCCTGCGCCGCTCGAAGGGCTACGAACCGCTGCTGCACGTCACCTGGACCCAACCCATCGCCGAGCAAGCCACGGCTCAGGCGGTACGCATCGGCGTGGCTCCCAGTGGCGCACCGATGCCGGCGACCTCCGCCGCCGCGACTCCTGCAGCGCCGGCCGCCACCGGTGGCGCGGCACTGGCCGCCGCGGCGCCGCCCACGCCCATCTACGGCACCGCCAAGCTCAGCACCACCGGACCTTACCTGCATTTCGACGTGGACCTGGTGTTGCAAGGCACGCCGATGAAGACCGCAGCGCCAGCCGCGACCACCATCGATGCCTCACGGATGGCGGCGCCGGCTGCCGGCACTGTCATCGCAGCCGTGCCAGCCGTACAGCTATATCGTTTGAAACACGGGATGCGTGTGAACGGCGGCAAGGCAGCTTATTTCGATCACCCGCTGTTCGGTGCGATCGTCCTGGTCACGCCGGTCCGGCACTGACCCAGAAGCTGCTGCGACGCTTCTGGGACGCTATCAGATCAGGTCAGTTTGAAATCACTGTAACGGGCGAGCGCTTCTCGCGCTCGTCTCCAGTCATTCCCGGAACGCAGCTCATCCCATGATGGCGTCTCGCCGCCATGCAGGCGCGTCAGGCGCCATCCGCTCACAGGATCGGGTTCACGCTTCAGCCCTTGCACGATGGCTTCCACGCCGGCACGGTTGTTGCAGACCGGCAGCATGTCGCAACCCGCGTCCAGCGCCGCCACCGCGCGATCCAGGTAATCGCCGGCCTTCTCCGCGCCGCGCATGCTGAGGTCGTCGCAGAACACCACGCCTTCGAAATGCAACCGCCGGCGCAATTCCCCCTGGATCCAGCGTTTCGAGAGGCTGGCAGGCAACGCGTCCACCTGTTCATAGACGACATGGGCCATCATGACCGAGGCCATGTCCAGCCGGAACAGCCGTTCGTAGGGAACCAGATCCTTGTGCTGCAGCGTCTCGAGAGGTCGCGGGTCCACCGGCAACATGAGGTGTGAATCACCTTGCACGTAGCCATGTCCGGGGAAATGCTTGGCGCACGCGCCCATGCCGGCGCGGCGCATCCCCAATACCCAACTACGGGCCAACTCGGAGACTACATGGGGGTCCGCGTGAAACGCCCGGTCGCCGATGACGCTGCTGGCACCGAAATCCAGGTCCACCACCGGCGCGAAGCTGAGATCCACCCCGCAGGCACGCAACTCGGCGGCCAGTAGCCAGGCGGATAGTTCGGCGAGCCGGTCCGCTTCCTTCGGGTCACGATCGTAGATCTGGCCGAACAGCCGTGCCGGCGGCAGCACCGTGAACTCTTCGCGGAAACGCTGCACCCGGCCGCCTTCATGATCCACGGTGACCAGCAGGCGCGGTTCGCGCAACCCGTGGATATCCCGCACCAGGGCCTGCAATTGCTTCACATCTGCGAAATTGCGCGTGAAGAGGATCACCCCGCCCACCAGCGGGTGCTTGAGCAGTTCACGGTCCTCTGCGGCGAGAGAGATGCCTGCGACGTCCACCAATAACGGACCCAGACTCATGCCTTGCCTCGTTCG
>DATIVR010000190.1:0-15925 GCA_035465695.1 Gammaproteobacteria bacterium | reverse complement strand
GTCATGGGCGTTATCTCGGAGGGCTTGGCCACCACGCAGTTGCCGGCGGCGAGCGCAGGCGCGATCTTCCAGGTGAAGAGGTAGAGCGGCAGGTTCCAAGGTGAGATGCAGCCCACCACCCCCAGCGGCGAGCGCAGGGTGTAATTGATGGCGCCTTCTTCCATGGCATGGGATTCGCTGGCGAACTGCGTCGCGGCGGCGGCAAAGAAACGCAGGTTACTGACGGCGCGGGGGATATCCAGGCGGCGCGCCAGGTCCAGCGGCTTGCCGTTATCGATGCTCTCGGCGCGAGCCAGCTTCTCCAGGTCTCGTTCGATCAGCGCCGCCAACTTGAGCAGCCATTGGCTGCGTTCGGCGGCGGTCAGCGCCGACCAGGCCGGGAAAGCCTGGGTGGCGGCTGCCACGGCGGCATCCACGTCAGCCTTGTCGGAGTCGGCGGTGCGTGCATACACCTTTCCAGTGGCGGGCTCGAAGCAGTCCAGCCAGCCGCCGGAGGAGGCGGGCTGCAGTTTCCCGCTGATGTAGTTGCGGATCTCCTGCATGCTAGAGACCCTGGATGCGCCCGCCGTCCACCGGCAGGCTCACGCCTGTTATATACGAGGCGGCGGGGGACGCCAGGAAGGCGATGGCGGCGGCAATCTCTTCCGGCTCGGCGAAGCGTCCCAGCGGTATGAGGCCGCGAGCGTCTGCTTCCACGTCCGCCACGGAGCGGTGTTCCTTCTCGGCGCGGGCCTGGAACAGGCTCTCCATCCGGCCGGTGCGAGTGAAGCCCGGGAGCACGTTGTTGACGGTGATGCCGTCCTTGCCCAGCTCTCCGGCCAAGGTCTTGGACCAGCTCGCCACCGCGCCGCGCACGGTGTTGGAGACGCCGAGACCCTTGATGGGTTCCTTCACCGAGGTGGAGATCACGTTGATGATGCGTCCGTAGCCGGCGGCACGCATGGCAGGCAACAGGGCCTGCACCAGGGTTTGGCCGCCGATGAGGTGGCGGTTGAATGCCGCCAGGTATTCTTCGGGCCTCGCCACACTGGCGGGGCCGCCGGGAGGACCGCCGGTATTGTTTACGAGGATGTGCACCTTGGGAGTGCGCTTGAGCCAGGCGTCCAGTGCGGCTTTGAGGCCGCTGGTGTCGTCGAAGTCGGCGGCGAAATAACCGTGGCGCTGGGTGCCGGTGGCGGGAAGCCGCTGGAACGTCTCTTTGAGGCCTTCTTCGGTGCGCGCCACCAGGGTCACGTCCGCGCCCAGGTCCGCCAGGGCATAGGCCGCAGCGGCCCCGATCCCCTTGCTGGCCCCGCACACCAGGGCCCATTTTCCGTCCAGGCGCAGCGTGGACAGGGTCTTATTGGTGGTCATAGCCCCCAATGATATCAGCCGGCGCCCGTCAATCGCCGCCGGGCTGCTGTGATCCTTTGCAGTCGACGCAATGCCAGCGACCGCGCTCGCCGTCCAGCCGCAGGGCGGTGAGACGACCACCCCAGACACAACCGGTATCCAGTCCCAGTGCGTTATGCGCCGCCTGGATCTGCCCCACGGTGGACCAGTGGCCGAACAAGATGCGCAGGTCCTCGCTCTTGCGTCCCGGCACCTGGTACCAAGGCAGGAAACCGTGGGGCTGGGAGCCGGGAGAGCCCTTGGTCTCCAGCTCCAGTTCGCCGCCAGGGCCGACGAACCTCAGCCTCGTGAAGCAGTTGACGATGAAGCGCAGCCGTCCCATTCCGGTGAGTCCGGCGTCCCAGCAGGCAGGTTCGTCGCCGTACATATGGTCGAAGAAATCCACATAGCCGGGGCCTTGCAGCACGGCCTCCAGCTCACGGGCGCAGGCCAGGGCCTGCGTGAGGTCCCATTGGGGCGGCAGGCCGGCATGCACCAGCGTGTAGCCCAAGCCCGGGTCGTGGTGCAGCAAGGGGCGATGACGCAGCCAATGAAGGAGCTCGTCCCGGTCCGGTGCCGCCAGGACCTCATCCAGCGTGTCGCTCTTGCGCAGCCGGGAAGTGCCTGCCGCGACCGCCAGGAGATGCAGGTCATGGTTGCCCAAGACGCTCAACGTGCGCTCCCCCAGACCCTTCACGAAGCGGAGGACAGCGAGGGACGCGGGGCCGCGGTTCACCAGGTCGCCGGCGAACCAGAGCCGGTCGCGGGAGGAGTCGAATCCGATGCGTTCCAGGAGCCGCAGCAAGTCGTCATGGCAACCCTGGATGTCGCCGATGGCATACGTGGCCATCGCAGTCAGTGCAGCACGCCTGGCATGGCGAGACGGAAGGGCGCGATGGCGGCATCGAAGGTCTCGCCGCGATCGTTGACCATCCCGTAGGCGCCCTGCATGGAACCCACGGGCGTCTCCAGGACTGCACCGCTGGAATAACGGTAGCCGTCGCCCGGCATGATGTGGGGCTGTTCGCCCACCACGCCCTCGCCGCGGACCTCCTGGATCTTGCCGTTGGAATCGGTGATGATCCAATGGCGGTTCAGGAGTTTCGCGGGCACGCCGCCCTGGTTGCGGATGGTGATCGTGTAGGAAAACACGAAACGCTTTCCGGCAGGATCGGACTGCGCGGCGACATAGGCGGTCTCCACGTCCACGCGGATGTCGTTGGCGGGTAGCTCAGCGGTCATGAGGCGGATATCTTACAAGATGTCAGCCTGAGTTACTCAGGCGTGCGAAGTCCTCGGCCGAGAGCGTCTCGGGTCGCGCTTTCGGGTCGATACCTGCCGTGATGATGCCGTCCTCGTCTATGAGTCCTGTGAGCGCGTTCTTGAGTGTCTTGCGGCGGTGGCTGAAGGCCTGGGTGACCAGCCTGGCGAAGCGACCACGGTCGTGGATGGGGAAAGGTTCTGTCCGGTATGGCACGAGGCGCACGAACGCGGAATCTACCTTCGGCGGCGGCCGGAAGGCACCGGGGCCTATGTTAAACAACGGTTCCACCTTGCAGCGCGCTGCCAGCATCACGGTGAGCCGCCCGTAGTCCTTGCCTCCCGGCTTGGCGGCCATGCGCTGCACCACCTCTTTCTGCAGCATGAAATGCATGTCTTGTACGCAGTCCGCCTGCTCGAGGAAATGGAACAGGAGTGGCGTGGAGACGTTGTATGGGAGGTTGCCCACCAATCGCAGCTTGCCACCGGCCGGCGCGAGTGGCGTCAGCGGCGTCTCCAGTGCGTCGCCTTGGATCACTGTGAGTTCGCCCTTACCGCGGGCGGAATCCTGCAGAAGTGGGATGACGTCACGGTCCAACTCCACCACCGTGAGCCGCCCGGCCTTCTCCAACAGCGGCAGGGTGATGGCACCCAGGCCGGGGCCGATCTCCACCAGCGTGTCGCCGGAGCGCGGCGAGACGGCGAGCAGGATCTTGGCGATGACGCGCGGGTCGTGGAGGAAGTGCTGGCCGAAGCGCTTGCGGGGGATGTGTCGCATCAGCCGTGCCGGACCATGGCTGCGGCGGTCTCCAACGCGGCTTCGAGGCTCAGATGCTCGGCGCGGCCGGTACCCGCCAGCTCCAGTGCGGTGCCGTGATCCACGGAGGTACGGATGATAGGCAGACCGAGAGTGATGTTCACGGCGTGACCGAAGCCCGCGAACTTCAGTACCGGCAGTCCTTGATCGTGGTACATGGCCAGCACCACATCGATACCTCCCAGCCGCGCCGGATTGAAGGCGGTGTCCGCCGATACGGGTCCGGTGACGCGCATGCCCCGGGCGCGCATGGTCTCGCAGGCGGGTCCGATGATCTCCAGTTCCTCGCGGCCGAGGTGTCCGCCCTCGCCGGCATGGGGATTCAGACCCAGCACCAGGATGTGCGGTTCTGTCACACCGAAGCGCGACTTCAGCCCGGCGCGGAGCGTAGCGAGCGTGTCCGTGAGACTTTCGCGCGTCAGGGCGGCAGGCACATCCTTGAGTGGCAGGTGGGTGGTGGCCAGCGCCACCCGCAAGGTGCCGGCGGCCAGCATCATGACGACGTGGCCGGCCTGGCAACGTTGCGCCAGGAACTCGGTGTGGCCGGTGAAGGGGATGCCGGCCTCGTTGATCACGCCTTTGTGCACCGGTGCTGTCACCAGCGCATCGAAGCCGTGATGCAGGCAGGCATCCGCGCCGCGTTCCAGCATCTCGATCACATAGGGAGCATTGTCGGGGTCGAGCCTGCCGGCTTCGCAAGGCACACGCAGCTTGACCGGGAACACGTGCATGTGACCCGCCTGCTGGGCCTCCGGGGAGACATGCGGCCCGGTATGGAGACTGAGCGGCAGGCCGAGTGCCGCAGCACGCGCCTGCAGGAGCTCGGGGTCGCCAAGCACTGTGATGTCGGCGGCATGCGGCTGCTGCGCCGAAACGATACAGATGTCCGGGCCTATCCCTGCGGGTTCACCGCTGCTCAGCGCGATGCGAGGCAGGCTGGACGGCACGGGTCATTGCCCGATGTGGTACTCGATGAAGGCCGAGTCCTTGAGCTCGCTCAACCACTGCTGGATCACCTCTTCGGACTTGCGGGCGAAGATGGCTTGGTAGGCGCGGTTGCGGCGGTCTTCATCGGTCTTGTCGATGTCACGCCGGCCCAGCACTTGCACGATGTGCCAACCGAACTGGGTCTGGAACGGCTTGCTCATCTCGCCGGGCTGCAGCTTGTCCATGGCGGCCTGGAACTCCGGCACCGTCGCGCCCGGATCCAGCCAGCCCAGGTCGCCGCCTTGCTTGGCGGATCCGGGGTCGTCGGAGTTTGCGGTGGCGAGCTTGCCGAAGTCAGCTCCGGCCTTGAGCTGATCATAGAGGTTGTCTATCTTCGTCTTGGCCTGCTGCTCGTTGAGGATGGCGCTGGTACGCACCAGGATATGGCGCGCATGCGTCTGGGTGACCATCACTCTCTTGTCCGAGCGCTTGACGTCGATCAGCTTGACGATATGGAAGCCGCTGCTGCTCTGCAGCGGTTCCGAGAAGTCGCCGGGCTTCATCTGCGTGACCACCGGCGCGAACAAGGTCGGCAGTTCCGAAGCCTTGCGCCAGCCGATGTCGCCCCCTTCCAGCGCCTTCTGGCCTTCGGAATAGGCCACCGCCGCCGCGGCAAAATCGGTGCCGCTCTTCAACTTCTGCTCGATGATATCGATCTTCTTGCGGGCCGCGGCGATGTCGTCGGGCGTAGGATTGGCGGGCGTCGCCACCAGGATCTGTGCCACGTGATACTGGGTCTCGTCGTTGCCGCTGCCCTGGTCGGCGCGCATCTGGTCATCCAGTTCTTGCTGGGTGATGTGCAGCCGATCTGCCAGCACCTGTTGTTCCAGGTCCTGGATGATGATCTGCTCGCGCAGAGTCTTGCGATACTGGTCGTAGTCCAGACCCTGTTGCTTCAGCATCTCCGGCAGCTGGTCGAGGGTGATGCCATTGCGTTGGGCGATGCGGCTCAAGGCCTGGTTCACCGCGTCGTCGCTCACCGTCACGCCACGCTGCGCGGCCTGCGCTAGTTCCAGGCGGGTCATGACCATCTGGTCCAATACCTGCTTCTGCAGCACGTCCGGTGCCGGCAGGGGCGTGTTGCGGGCTTCGATCTGCTTCTCGGTCTGGGCCACCTGGGCATCCAGCTCGCTCTTCAGGATCACATCCTCGTTCACCACGGCTGCCACAGAATCCAGCACGGTACCCGGCGCGGGAGCCTGGGTGACCGGTTTCGAGGGAGCGCGGCCGACGGGCGATGGCGGCGGCTGGGAAGGGGTCCCGGCGCAGCCGGCAGCCAGCAGCATGGAGATGGCGAGCAGGAATAAGGTTGCGCGGTTAGCGCGGCGGTTCGTGATCAGCTTCATGGGGGCGCCGGCTGCTCTTCTTGCTGGAGGGGTACGTCGAACTCGTTGTTCGTATAGCCTAGGATATCACGTTGCAGAATGCTCTCCAGGTGATGGCCCACTTGCCCCAAGCCTTTCAGCTGCAGGCTGAAGAAGATCACGCTGTCGTACTTGCCGTTGGGCATCTCGTAAAAGCGGTTGAGGATCTGGAAGTTCCAGCAGCAGTTGTCGTACTCGAAGCCGAAGATCCGCTCGAGGGTCGCGTGGTTCACCACGTCATAGTTCCAGCCTCCCACCCAGCTCCAGGCCCCGGCCAGGGGCCAAGCGAAGGATACGGTGGTCTGCTTGAGGTTGGGGCGGCGAAACTCATACCCTAAGTTGACGACCTGGTGGTAGGCAGGATGGTATTGGAGAAGCACGCTTGCCAGATCGGTCTCGCGGGTGACGGGATTCCATAGCTGGTTGTAATCGGCAGTCCACATGTCGTTGAAGTTGTACAACATGTCGCCCACCACGTCCGAGAACTTCGAGGTATCTACGGGGACGCCCGGCTGCTGCACCCGCCGATCGGCGAAGTAGCGGGCCTGGCCGATGTCAGCCTGGAATACCTGTGCGCCGGTGAGCGAATCGAGGAAACGGGTGGTCAGCGCGTAGCTCAGCTGGTTGGCGTCGGATTGGCGGTCACCGCCATAGAACCGGTTATCGGAGAACAGCTGCATATAGCCGAATTCAGGCGCCACCGTGTCAAATATGGGTATCTGGCTCTGGTCGCGGTACGGCACACGCAGGTAGAACAGGCGCGGTTCGACCGTCTGCGTGTAGCGGCCATAGTCACGTTCGAAGTTGAGGCCGGTATCGATGTCGAAGATGGGCAGCGACCGTGACAGGTGCCGGTCAGAGAATGTCACTTGCTGGCCGTTAGACTTTGCATAACCGTCGGCACTCAGGTCATAGTCCGTAAGACGCCACGCCAAGGTGGGAGTGAAATAGGCGCCGGCATCGCCGAAGGGGAGGCTTATGGATGGCTTCACATCGCTGCGCCATGTGCCGACGCGCAGCGCGCGCTGGAATCGCACGCCCTCAGCATAGAACGAATATTGGGGGCCGGTGGCATCTTCGTTGTTGCTCCAGTTCACCGTCATCTGCGGCAGACGGCGATAGGGGAATGCCTGCCGCGGGATGCCGATGCCGATGGTCTGGAAGTCCTCGAACTGGGTCCTGGCGATCCAGTCCGCCTCGTCATCATAGTTGTACTGGACACGGCGAGGCAGGATCGTGGTGGAGTTGATGGTGAGGTCGCTTCCCAGGTCGCGGAAATAGAGGTCATCCGATACCCAGTTATACAAAGTGGTGACCTGGTTGAATTCGTTGAGGTCGGCAGTGTCGCTGAGGACGAACTGGCTGCGCTCCCGGTCGGCTACCTGGTCATGGGGAAGGTAGTCGCCATATACCGAACCTTCGTCGATGGCATCGAGCCAACGGACCTCTGCGCCAGTCTGTACTCCACGCTTGGTGATGATGCGCGGGAACAACGTGGCATCATAGTTGTCAGCCAGGTTGAAGTAATAAGGCGCGCTGATCTGGAAGCCGTTGATCACGTCGAAGCTGAAGTTGGCGTTGAGGAATCCAGACTTGCGCTGGTCATTGAGCGGGAAGTTCAGATATGGCGACCAGAAGATCGGCACGCCGAGGAAGTGTATGGTGACGTCGTGGCCTTCGCCGGTATTGGTTTCGCTGTCGAGGTACATGTCGGGCATGCTGAGCAACCAGTCTTCGTTTCCAGGAGGACAGGTGGTGTAGGTGGTGCCATAGAGCTGGCTGTGATCGTCATCCAGCGCATTGAAGATGCCGGCGGTGCCATGACCGTGGCGCCTGGGCATCAAGAAGTTGGTATCTTTGAACGTGCCGCTGCCGGCCTGGGTATCGTATACACCTCCGCCGGTGCTTTGCAGCACCATGTCCGGGCTGGCGTAGGTCAACCCCTTGTCCATGGTGGCGAGACCGGTGTTGGAGTCATAGCTCATATGCTCGGTGCTGATACGCCGGTCACCTTGATCCAGTTGCACGGAGCCGTTGATGGCTGACACCCCGCTTTGGGTACCTTCGATGCGATCGCCGACGATGAAGGAAGGTTGCTTGCTGGCGGGCAAGCCGAGACCGCCCATCACCGTAGCCGGTGGAAAGACCGGGCAACGTGCCCACGGATTCTTGCTGAAGGGATTCAACATGCAGCTCGGCTGGTTGGCCGGGGCGGGCGAGAGTAATGGCTGACGGCCCGGAGCTTCCGAATTGCAGGTCTGCGGCTTGGGACGAAACGCGCGAGCCATCAACGTAGCTGCGGAGGTCGCGGACGGCGGTGCCAGACTGACGTTAGTGCTTGCGGCGGGCGCCGGCGTCGGGGTGTCCCCGAAGCATGGGCTGGCAAACCACACAGCCATGAGGGCGACTCGCATCGCGAATTTCACGAGCCCGCTTCCTGATACCGTGCTGTGACGCGGCGTACAATCGCACACTTTGAAGGTGCCCTCAAACGTCGGGAGTCGGGGTTTGCAGCCAGATCGCCAGCAGGAACTCACGGCCTGGGTGGCCGGGACGCTAAAGGTCGCGGCACCGGTCCTGGTGCCCGCCTCGGCAGACGCCAGTTTCCGGCGCTATTTTCGCACGTCCGCGGGCGGACGTTCATATGTCGTCATGGATGCGCCGCCGCCCCAGGAGGACTGTCGTCCCTTCGTCCGCATCGCCGGTTTGATGCAGGAGGCCGGGGTCCACGTGCCAGCGATACTCGCCGAGGATGTCAGCCGCGGCTTCCTGTTGCTGGAGGACCTGGGAACCCGGACCTACCTGGACGTCTTCAAGGAGGTCGCCGCAGATGCCGACCATCTGTTCCAGGACGCCTTGGCGTCCCTGGTGCTTTGGCAAAAGGCAAGCCGGGGCGGGGTACTGCCCAATTATGACCGGGCATTGCTGCACCGGGAGTTGATGCTCTACCCCGATTGGTATGTGACCAAGCATCTCAAGCTGGAATTGAACGCGCTGGAGATGGTCACCCTGCAGGATGCCTTCAGGCTGCTGGAGGACTCAGCCCTGGTGCAGACCCAGGTGTACGTCCACCGGGATTACATGCCCCGCAACCTGATGCTGAGCGAGCCCAACCCCGGGGTGTTGGACTTCCAGGATGCGGTCCATGGTCCGCTCACCTATGACGTGGCATCCCTCTTCAAGGACGCCTTCCTCTCCTGGCCGGAGGAACGGGTCGTCGGATGGCGGCGGCTGTACCGGGAACGGGCCCTGAAGGCCGGTCTGCCGGTGCCGGGACTGGCGGAGTTCGAGCGAGCCTTCGACTGGATGGGGATGCAGCGGCACCTGAAGGTGATGGGGATCTTCGCCCGCATCAACTACCGGGATGGCAAGCCGCATTACCTGAAGGATACGCCGAGGTTCCTCTCTTATATAAGAGAGACCGGTAAGCGCTACCAGGAGTTCACGTCTCTGCTGCGGCTCATGGACGACTTGGAAAGACGTGCCCCGAGGGCCGTGGAACCGTGAAGGCAGTCATACTCGCCGCCGGGAAGGGGGAGCGGCTTCGACCGCTGACGGAGACCTTGCCCAAGCCGCTCATCGAGGTGCGCGGCAAGCCGCTGATCCTGCACCACCTGGAGCGGCTGCGGGACGCAGGTTTCACCCATATCCACATCAATACATCCTGGCTCGCAGAGAAACTGCAGTTGGCGCTCGGGGATGGCAGCCGTCATGGCGTGCGCATCCATTTCTCCTACGAGGGTCCGGAGCCCCTGGAGACCGGCGGGGGACTCTTCAAGATGCTTCCGGACCTGGGAAGGGAACCCTTCCTGGTGGTGAACGGCGATGTGTTCACGGATTTCCCGTTCGAGACCCTGAAACATCGTCTCAAGCCCGATGTCATGGCGCATCTGGTGATGGTGCCGAATCCGGCGCACCATCCCCTGGGGGATTTCCATCTCTCGCCAGCAGGACATTTGCGGATGGAGGGGGAGCCCAAGCTCACCTATAGCGGTATCGGCGTGTATAAGGCCGCCTTCTTCAAGGATTGCCGCGCCGGCAGGTTCCCACTGCTGCCGCTGCTGAAGGAGGCCATGCGGATGGAGGCCCTCAGCGGTGAGGCTTATGCCGGTCTCTGGTCAGACGTAGGCACTCCTGAAAGCCTTGAGAGATTGAACCAGCGAAAATGAGAAGCGGCCCGAAGGCCGCTTCTCAGTCTCGATAGCAGACCGGATCACACCGCCTGCTCGTGCAGCACTTCTTCGGCTTGCTTGTCCGCGTGGTACGACGATCGCACCAGTGCGCCGCTGGCCACGTGGTCGAATCCCATCTCCAATCCTCGTGTTTCTATCTCCTGGAACTCGTCCGGGGTCACGTATCTGACGACCGGATGATGGAATTTGCTCGGCTGCAGGTATTGTCCGACGGTCAGCATGTTGACCGAATGATCACGCAGATGCTGCATGGTCTCGAACACCTCGGCCATCTCTTCACCCAGCCCCAGCATGATGCCGGACTTGCTGGGCACGTCCGGATGCGTCTCCTTGAAACGCTTCAGGAGCATCAGGGAGTGCGCGTAGTCGGAACCCGGGCGTACCTCGCGGTAGAGCCGCGGCACGGTCTCGAGGTTATGGTTGAATACGTCCGGAGGAGCTTCGTGCATCAATGCCAGCGCCACGTCCATGCGGCCGCGGAAGTCCGGCACCAGCACTTCGATGCGGGTCTCGGGCGAGCGGGCGCGGATCTCGCGGATGCAGGCCACGAAGTGGCCAGCGCCGCCGTCGCGCAGGTCATCCCGGTCCACGGAAGTCACCACCACGTATTTCAGGCTCATGGCCTTGATGGTGTTGGCGAGGTTGATGGGCTCCTCAGTATCGAGGGGCTTGGGGCGGCCGTGGCCCACGTCGCAGAACGTGCAGCGGCGGGTGCAGACGTCGCCCATGATCATGAAGGTCGCGGTGCCCTTGCCGAAGCATTCGCCGATGTTGGGGCAGGACGCCTCTTCACAGACCGTGTGCAGGCGATTGTCGCGCAGGATCTTCTTGAGGCGCGCCACTTCGGGCGTGGCCCAGGACTGCACACGGATCCACGAGGGCTTGCGCAAGGGCGTGACGGTCGGTTCGATCTTCACGGGGATGCGCGCCATCTTCTCCTGGGCGCTCAGCTTCACGCCGGGCTCGAGGCCGGGCTTGGATTTGACGGGGGAATCGGACATGCAGACCTTGGGTTCAGGCGCCCGCGTGGGCGGCCACAGGGGCATCATTATATCCTAGGTGTCCCAGCAGGGCCGGCGTGAGGTCCTCGGCGACGCGTCGCACGCTGGCGGGTCCGCCCAGGTCACTCACCTGAGTCATCTCCAGGCCCGCATAGCCGCAGGGGTTGATGCGCTGGAAGGGTGAGAGGTCCATCGCCACGTTGAACGCGATGCCGTGATAACTGCAGCCGCGGCGTACGCGGATGCCGATGGAGCACACCTTGCGCGCATCCACATATACGCCCGGTGCATCGCGGCGGCCCCTGGCTTGGATGCCATATCCCGCCAGGGTGTCGATGACGCTGTTCTCCAGTGCTTCCACCAGTTCGCGTACGCCGAGCTTCTGGCGACGCAGGTCGATGAGGGGATACACCACGAGTTGCCCGGGTCCGTGGTAGGTGACTTGGCCGCCGCGGTCGATGTGGATCACCGGGATATCACCGGGCGCCAGCACATGTTCCATCTTGCCGGCCAGCCCCAAGGTGAATACCGGTGGATGTTCCAGGAACCAGATCTCGTCCGGGGTCTCGGGGCCTCGCTCCAGGGTGAATTTCTCCATGGCGCGCCAGGTGGGTTCATATTCCACCTTGCCCAGGTGCTTGATGACCGGCGCTCTCATAGGGCCATCAATACCAGATGATGGGCGCTGAGGTCGCGATACAAGGCATCCAGCTGTTCGCGGCTCTGGGCCTCGATGGTGACGGTGATGGAGACGAAGCGGCCTTCCTTGCTGGGTTGCTTCTTGACCGGCAGTTCCGCGATGGGCGCCACATGGCGCGCGATGATCTCCGCCACCGCGTCATGGAAATCCGGTTCATCCTTGCCCATGATCTTGATGGGGAACGAGGTAGGGAACTTGAGCGGCGATTCTTCTACCACGAGCTTTCCTGCTTGTGCTCCTGGAACAGCGCGTACATGCGCTTCCATTGCACGCCCGGGATGCCGTCCCGTACCGGCTGGCCGTCGATCCGCGTGACCGCATAGACCTCGCGGGTGGAGCTGGCGAGCCAGACTTCCTCGGCCCGCTCCAGTGCGCTCAGGGGGAGGCGGTCGCGGCGCACCGGCAGATGCACGCGCTCGGCGAGCTTGAGGACCACGTCGCGGGTGATGCTGGGTAAGAGCTCCGGACCGTCCGGCGGCGTCACCAGCACGCCGTCTTCCACCACGAACAGGCTGCTGGCGGTGCCTTCGGTGATGTGACCGTCACGGATCAGGATCCCTTCATGGCAGCCGGCATCGGCAGCTTGCTGGCGCAGCAGGACGTTGCCGAGCAGTGCGGTGCACTTGATGTCACAGCGCTGCCAGCGGATATCCTGCAGGGTCACCACCTTGGCCCCTTGGGATTTCAATTCCTCCGACAGGCCGGAGAGCGGCGAGCTCATGGCGAACACCGTCGCCGGCGCTTGGGCGGGAAACGTATGGTCCCGGCCCACATCGGCGCCACGGGAGACCTGCAGATAGACCGCCTGGTCACCCCCGCCATTCTTCTGCACCAGTTCCTGGAGCAGCGAAGTCCACCGCTCGCTGCTCAGGGGGTTCTTGAGACGGATGCCGTCCAGGCTGTGCTGCAAGCGTTTGAGGTGGGCAGGCAGGTGGAACAGGCGGCCGGCATAAGCCGGGATCACCTCATATACACCGTCGCCGAACAGGAAGCCTCGATCCAGGGGCGAAAGCCTCGCCTCCGTCAATGGCAGGAACACGCCATTCAGGTAGGCGTTGCGCAGCGGCGCCGCCACGTCACTTCTTCCGGCTGGTGAACCACAGCCGCATGCTGTCCCACATGCGGCGGAAGATGTTTCCTTGGTCCACGGCTTTCAGGGTGTAGAGAGGAGCTTGGGTGAGAAGGCGGCCCTCCACCGTCACGTTCACCATGCCGACCTGGGTGTGTGCAGCCACCGGCGCCACCAGCCCGGCGCTGGCCTGCGCCGAGGCTTGCATGGCGCCGTCGGCGCCCTTGGGCAAGGTGACATACATATCGCGCAGCAGTCCCGCCTGCACGCTGGGTTCGGCACCCTTCCAGACCTTGATGTCCGAGACCGGGGCTCCGGCAGCGTAGAGCCTGCGGGTCTCGAAGAAGTTGGAACCGTAGTTGAGCAGGGACTCGGCATAACGGCCGCGCTCCGGCTTGGTCTTGGTCCCCATCACCACGGCGATCAGACGCAGGTCGCCGCGGGTGGCGGTAGCCACCAGGCAATAGCCCGCATCATCGGTGTCGCCGGTCTTCAGGCCGTCGACGGAGGGGTCGGTGTAGAGCAGGTCGTTGCGGTTGCCCTGGGTGATCTTGTTCCAGGTGAAAGTCTTCTCGGAGAAGTAATGCATGTACTCCGGGAACTCAGTCATGATCGCGCGGGACAATAGTCCCAGATCATGCGCCGTCATGTAGTGGTTCTTGTCGTTGGTGAGGCCGGAGGCATCCACGAAATGGCTCTCGGTCATGCCGAGCTTCTCGGCGTACTGGTTCATGATCTGCACGAAAGCATCTTCGGTGCCGCCGACGCGTTCGGCCAAGGCCACGGCAGCGTCATTGCCCGACTGGACGATCATGCCTTGCAGCAGGTCGTCGATCCGCATCTGGCTGCCGACTTTGGCGAAGGTGCGGGAGCCGCCCATGTGCCAGGCGCGCTCGCTGATGGGCGCGGTGTCATCGAGATGCAGCACGCCATCGCGCAGTGCATGGAACACCACGTACGCCGTCATGAGTTTAGTCAGGCTGGCGGGTTCGCGGTGTTGATCCGGATTGAGCGAGGCGATCACCTGGCCGCTGTGCGCGTCCATCAGCAGGTAACTCTTGGCGGCGAATTGCGGCGGTGCCGGGATGGGCAATGCTTGAGCGGCGGTGGCGATACAAAGCAGCAGCAGGGCAAGGAGCGGCTTCAACTTACACCTCGGGTGCGACGGCGGTGTGACATATGCAGGCCGCGCAGCTTGCGCGGATGGCGACCGATTTTACCCGTTCGCGGCGCGGCCTGCAGTGCGGGCAGCGCTCAGGGGATCACGATCTGAGCATTCTGGAAGCCGAGCCGCGCCACCTCGGCGGACAGCTTGTCGACGGTATCCACGTCCGGGAGCGGACCGATGCGCACCTTGTATAGCGTGCGGTCACTCGCGCTCGCCGGCAGCACGAAGCCATGCTCGATCCCGGCGGCGGACAACTTGGCGAGGGCATGGTCGGCATTGTCCTTATCGGCGTAGGCGCCCACCTGCAGGAAGATCTGTGGCGCACCGACGGTGGCGGTAGGCGCGGCGGGCGGGGGTGCCGGCGTGATGGCGGCCACGGAGGGTAGCGCCGCGACGCTCGCGGTGGACGCCGGCGGCGCCGCGATGGGGGGCGGCGGCAGGTCACCGGGGCCCACGGCCTGGACGTCCACCAGCGCGGTGCCGTTGCCCAACATGTCGAGTTTGGAGGCGGCGGCGTAGGAGAGATCGATCAGGCGGTTGGCCACGAACGGGCCACGGTCGTTGATCTTCACGATCACGCTCCTGCCGTTCTTGAGATTGGTGACGCGCGCGTAGCAGGGGATGGGTACCACCTTGTTGGCGGCGGTCATGGCATACATGTCGTAGGTCTCGCCATCGGAAGTGCGCCCGCCGTTGAACTGCATCCCGTACCAGGAGGCGATGCCGCGGTCGTGATAACCCTTGCATGCGGGGAGCAGCGTGTAGGTCTGACCCAGCACGGTATAACTGGAAGGATTACCGGTCTTGCTGGGGCTGATGTCGGTGGGCACAGCATCTTTCACGTTGGACACATCCACCGGATGGTCCGGGCCATAGTCCCCCTTGTGGGCGGGCGTCACCGGCAGGTCGGAACCGGGCGGCCCCCAGGGCTTGCTTTCCCCCGGCTTCTCCGGAAATTGACTGCAGGCTGCGAGCGCCGACAGCGCGAGCAAGATGAAAGCGGGCTCAAGGGGGCGCATCGTGACCTTCGGCCGCCCGGCGCTGGGAGATCGCATTCGCGAGCTGGATCACCGCCATGGCATAGAGCGGGCTCTTGTTGTACTGGGTGATCACGCGGAAGTTATGCAGCCCGACCCAGTATTCCATACGGTCCTGGTCCTGCAACGATATCAGCACGGCTTCCGACGCATCGTCGAGACCCTCGCTCAAGGACACCCCGGTCCGGCGCAGTGCGCCCACGGTGGTGACCACGGGCGCCGGCGCCACCGCATCCATCGGTAACGCCGCCGGCACGACGGTGAGACCATTCTCCTGCCAGCCATGCATGTGGAAGTAATTCGCGACGCTACCGATGATGTCCGGCCAGTCCTCCCAGATGTCGCGCTTGCCATCCCCGTCGAAGTCCACCGCGTAGGTGCGGAAGCTGTCCGGCATGAACTGCGGTGCGCCCATGGCGCCGGCATAGGAGCCCATGGGCTTCAGCGGATCGAAGTTTTGCTCGCGGCAGAGCACCAGGAACTGCTCCAACTCGCCCTGGAAGAACGGCGCGCGCGGCGGATAGTCGAAGGAAAGCGTGGAGAGGGCGTCGATGACCGGGTAGCCGCCATGCTGCTTCCCGAACAGGCTCTCGACGCCGATGATGGCGACGATGATGTCGGCATCCACACCGTATCTCGCCTCGGCAGCCGCCAGAAGTTGCGCGTGCTGGTCCCAGAATGCAGCGCCGGCGCTGATGCGGTTCTCGTTGACGAAGATGGACCGATACTGGTACCAGGGCTTCGACTCGTACGGACGGGTGATGGCGTCGATGATCGATTGGTGCTTCTGGGCGCCCTGGAAGGCGCGTTCCAGCCACGCCGGATCGAAGCCGTCCTTCTTCTGCACCTCAGCCATGAACTGCTGCACGTCCGGACGTGACGCGTAATTGCCGGTGGGGGTTACCGGGGTGGTGCCGGGGAGGGTAGGGCGGTGGGCGCAGGCTGCAAGGAGCAGCAG
>DATIVR010000189.1:0-42170 GCA_035465695.1 Gammaproteobacteria bacterium | reverse complement strand
GGTGTCGTGGAACAGGAACTGGGCCGCCACGAAGCCGGAGCCTCCCAGCCAGTAGCGCGCCTGCAGGCCACCTTCGCCGTTCTGCACATCGAGGCTCCTGTTATTGAAGGTCTTGTCGGTGCTCTCGCTGTCTAACAGGAGATAGGGATTCAGGGACCAGTGCTCGTTCATCATGAACTGCACGTCCATGGCGACGAGGCCGCCGTTGCTGTTGCCGTAGAGCGAGGAATCGCGGCTGCTCAAGCCGCCCAGATACAGGCCGAAGCCGTTGTCCGGTGCAGCCTGGACTTGGCCACTCCACAGGGCGACGGCGAGCAAGCCCGCGGATACGAGGGCGCGTGAACGCATGGAAGGTCCCCCTTGGCCGTTCCCCGACGGCATTGACCTATATTTAGAGTAGCCTAAATTCCATAATGTGCCAGACATAATTTGGCTAAAGGGGAATATATGGGACTCATAGCTCGCGTGGCCAGCATCCTCGCCCTGGGTCTGGCGATGGCCGGTTGCGCCCAGCAGCCGATCTACACACCGCCTTATACCAGCGCTGCCCCCGTATCGTTGACTCCGCCGCTGCCGGTAAGACTCGCGGTCACTTACCGCAAAGATGGCAAGCGCGATCCGAAACGTGAACAAGAGCTGGCGGCGCAGCTCCACGATCTGCTGGCGGCGGGCCAGAGTTTCAGGCCGGTGGAAGGGTCCGAAACCGCCGGTACCCTCCAGGTGGCGGTAGAGGACAATCCCACCACCAGGCATACGTCGCTGTTTGCCGGTTTCAGCGCCATGCTCGGACATCTCTTCATCGGCCAGCCGGAATTCACCCCGACGGGGCGGCGCGTCGCGCGCGCCCTGGATGTGGACGTCGGTTATATACCGAGCGGCGGGGCTGCCCAAAACCAGGTCTATACCAGCGCCCTGGTCACGGTCACCAATAACACCCAGGAACCTACCGACCTGGTGCCCATGCCTGACCGCAAGCAGGCGGAACTCGCGCTCATCGGCAACGACCTCAATCTGTTCGCGGCGGAGTTGGCGAAGCCTAAGCCGTCGCCGTGAGCTAAAGATGAAATCGGTATAATCGCCCGCGTCATCGTCTTGAGCGCCCGTAGCTCAGCTGGGCGAGCCGCAGTGCGGCTCGCGCGAGGCAGGAAGCCGAGCTGGATTGGCGCCAGGGATGGACGAGAGTCGGTTTAGGATAGAGAAGTTCAACGATCGCCCGTAGCTCAGCTGGATAGAGCGTGTGCCTCCGGCGCACAAGGTCAGGGGTTCGAATCCCTTCGGGCGCGCCAATGGAAGCCCTCTGCGAAAGCAGAGGGCTTTTCGTTTCTTTGCCCCCTTGAATTCAGATACTGTGTGACATACACTATATGCCACATACCATTTGGCACATGGGTAAACCATGGGAACGGAAGCTTTCGAAAACCTGCGTCTGGAGCTGCGCCGGGGCTCGCTGATCCTCGCCGTGCTGGCCGAGCTCCGCCAGGAACAATACGGCTACACCCTGCGCAAGGCCTTAGGCCGCCATGGGCTGGCCATAGATGAAGGCACCCTCTATCCCCTCTTGCGGCGCCTGGAGACCCAGGGCTTGCTCCAGAGCCAGTGGCGCGAGGAGGACAAGCGCAACAAGCGCTTCTACCAGCTCTCGCCGGAAGGGGCCCAGATACTGGAGCAGTTGAGCGCCGAGTGGCGCGCCATCAACGGCTCTCTCGAACAGATCCTCTAAGGAGCCGACCATGGAACTTCTCGATCGCTACCTTAACTTCATCCGCATGCTGCTGCCCCGGGCCAAGCAGCGGGACATCATCTCTGAGCTCTCTGAGGACCTGCGTGCACAGATCGCAGACCAGGAAGCGGAACTGGGCCGGCCGCTCCATGAGCCAGAGCTGGAAGCCATCCTGAAGCAGTGCGGCCATCCGTTGCTGGTGGCCGCGCGTTATCAGTCGGAGCAGGCGCTCATCGGCCAGCCCTTCTATCCCCTGTATACCTTCGGCCTGAAGCTGGTGCAGTGGGTGGTGTTCCCGCTGCTGCTGGTGGGCGGAGCGGCCCTGGCGTTGTTCCATGCGCATCCTTTCATCGCACTCGGCGACTCCATCGGCGATGCCATCACCGGTGCCATCTACATGGTCGGCCTGCTCACGGTCGCTTTCGTGGTGCTGGAGCGACTGAAAATCAAGCTCACTTTCCTCGAGGACTGGCGGCCCCGCGACCTGCCGAAGTTGCCAGCGATCCCGGACCAGAGCCTGATCCCCCGAGCCGAGTCGTTCGGCGCCTTCGTCGGCTGCGCCGGGTTCCTCGTCTGGTGGACAGGTCTGTTGCATCTCCCGCAGACGCCGAAACTGGTGCTGTTGAACGGGCTGCCGGAAGCCTTCTTCTGGCCGGTGGTGGTGCTGTTCGTCGCGGAGATGGCGGTGCATGCCGTGAACCTGTTGCTGCCCTGGTGGACGCGCAAGCGTGCTGCGGCCCGCGTCCTTGTCGATGTCTATGCCGTAGTGCTGGCGGCCGCGATCCTGCGGGTCTGGCCCTGGTTGGCGCTGCGGATCCCGGACCTGTCTGCCGCCAAATTGACGCAGGTGGAATTGCTCGTCAACGGCTGCCTGTACCTGGCGGTGCTGACCACGGCCTTCGGTTACGCCGTGTGCCTTCTGAAGGACCTGCGGCGCGCGCGCGGCCTGCCGCCGTTCACCAAGACGTTATGGACGTGGTTGGGCTGGGATAGCGGCCACTGATACCGGCGCGTTCATGGATCAGGCCAGTGCGCGCAACTGACCTTCCAGCTCCTCCGGACTAAGCAGTTCCAGCGGCAGGCTCAACAATTTGTTGATGCGCTGCTCCAGTTCCGTGAAGGTGCGGGCGAAAGCCGCCAGACGCTCTGCTTGGCCGCCCGCGACCAGCGCGGGATCCGGCAGGCCCCAATGCACCTTCACCGGGGCGCCGGGCCAGAGCGGGCAAGCCTCGGCGGCGGCTTGGTCGCATACCGTGATCACCACATCCATGTGCGGCGCACCATCGGTTCCGAACTCATCCCAGCTCTTGCTGCGCAGTCCTGCAGTGTCGATCTCGCAGGTGCGCAACACCTCGAGGGCCAGAGGGTTCACCTCGCCCCGGGGATGGCTGCCGGCGCTGTGGGCACGCAGCCGTCCTTCGGCCCGGGCGTTCAGCAGCGCTTCCGCCAGGATGCTGCGGGCTGAATTACCGGTGCACAGGAACAGAACGTCCATGTCGTGATTATGGCCCGGTACTCGTATCTGGCCCAGGCTCGCGGCCGAATCTGTCCCGTATCGGCCCCGCCCAGGCGGTAGACTTTGCATCTCGCCGGGCACTTCCCACTGGAATCCCGGTCTCAAGCTGGACTTCCTTCAGGAGACTTCCGCATGAAGCTGCGCCTCGTCCTCCTCGCCCTGCTCGTCACCACTTCCGTCGCCCAGGCGGCCGGCGTGGATCCTGCGCTGCTGGGCGGCTTGCAATGGCGGCTCATCGGCCCATTCCGGGGCGGCCGGGTGCTGGCGGTCTCCGGCGTGCGCGGCGAGCCGCAACATTTTTACTTCGGTTCGGTGGACGGCGGCGTGTGGGAGACCCGCGACGCCGGCCGCACCTGGCAGCCCATCTTCGATGCGCAGCACGTGGGTTCCATCGGCGCACTGGCGGTGGCGCCTTCCGACCCCAAGGTGATCTACGTGGGGACCGGTGAAGCGGACATGCGTTCCGACATCGCCTATGGCGACGGCGTGTACCGTTCCGTGGACGGCGGCCGGCATTGGACCAATGTGGGTCTGCGCGATACGTACCAGATCGGCAAGGTACTGGTGGATCCGGCCAACCCCGACATCATCTTCGTGGCCGCGCTGGGCCATGCATATGGGCCCAACGAGATGCGCGGCGTGTTCCGTTCCAAGGATGGCGGCGCCACCTGGCAGAAGGTGCTGTATAAGGATGCTTCCACGGGTGCCATCGACCTGGCCTTCGGTGGCGACGGCAAGACCATCTACGCCTCGCTATGGCAGACGCGTCGCCCGCCCTGGAACGTGTACCCGCCTTCCAACGGCCCCGGCTCCGGCGTCTACAAGTCCACAGACGGCGGCGACACCTGGAACGAGATCACCGCGAACGGCATCGACAGCGAGGGTCTGGGCCATGTCGGCCTGGCGGTAGCCCCGTCCAACCCGAACGTGGTGTATGCCCTGGCAGATGCCAAGCATGGCGGCCTGTACCGCAGTGACGATGCCGGGGCGCATTTCACGCGGGTGACCAGCGACAAGCGCATCTGGAACCGCGGCTGGTATTTCGGCGGCGTGAGCGTGGATCCGAAGGATCCGAATGAGGTGTACGTCTGCGACACCGCCATGTACAGATCCACCGATGGCGGCAAGGACTTCCAGCCCTTCCTGGGCGATCCCACCGGCGACGACTTCCATTCCCTCTGGATCGACCCCCATGATGGCAAGCGCATGATCGCCGGCGTCGATCAGGGCACGATCATCAGCGTGAACGGCGGCGACACCTGGACCAGTTGGTTCAACCAACCGACCGGCCAGTTCTACCACGTGGCCACCGACAGACGCTTCCCCTATTGGGTCTACGGCGCGCAGCAGGATTCCGGCGCCGCTGCGGTGCCGAGCCGCACCAGCGATCCGTTCGACGGCATCAACATGCGCCAGTTCCATGAGGTCACCGCGGGCGGGGAGAGCGGCAACATCGCGCCGGACCCGGCTGACCCGGACATCGTCTACGGTGGCGCAGTCGACAAGCTCGACCGGAAGACGGAGCAGACCGCGGATGTGGATCCCACGCTCGCCTATCCGGACATCTATCGCAGCGCATGGACGCTGCCGCTCACCTTCTCGCCGAAGGATCCGAAGGCGCTGTACTTCGGCAACCAGCACCTGTTCCGCACCCGCGACGGCGGCAAGCACTGGGCGCTCCTGAGCCGGGACCTGACCCGCAAGACGCTAACCGTGCCGCCCAACCTGGACACCGTATCCGCGGCCGATACCGCCACGGTGGGCGAACGGCGCGGGGTGATCTATGCCATCGCGCCGTCGCGGTTTTCCGCCACAGACATCTGGGCAGGTACCGATGACGGTCTGGTCTGGCGCAGCCGCGACGACGGCAAGCACTGGGCCGATGTCACGCCGAAGCCGCTCACGGCCTGGTCCAAGGTGGGAATGATCGAGGCCGGACACTTCTCCGCCGACACCGCCTACCTGGCGGTGGATCGGCATCGCCTGGATGACTACAAGCCCTACATCTACCGTACCCACGATGGCGGCAGGAGCTGGGACGCCATCGTCCAAGGCATCCCCGATGGCAGTTTCGTGAATGCCGTGCGCGAAGACCCGGTCAAGAAGGGGCTGCTCTACGCCGGCACTGAACTCGGCATGTATGTGTCGTTCGATGACGGCGACCACTGGCAGCCGTTGCAGATGAATCTGCCGGTCACCTCGGTGCGCGACATGGACGTGCACCGCGATGCCTGGAGCGACGATCTCGTGATCGCCACCCATGGCCGCGCCTTCTGGGTATTGGATGACATCGCATCCCTGCGCCAGCTGGGCCAGGCCGGCGACGCCGCGGCGGCGCTGTTCAGGCCGGATCCGGCGGTACGCCTGCACCTGCCGCAATTCACCGGCACCCCCATGCATAAGGATGAACCCAAGGCGCCCAACCCGCCTCAAGGCGCGGTGCTGGATTACTGGCTGAAAGCGGCCGCCCAGGGGCCGGTCACCCTGGACATCGAGGATGCCAAGGGCAAGCTGGTACGGCATTTCTCCAGCGCGGACAAGCAGACCCCGCCGGACCTCGCGAAGATCGACGCCACGCCGGAATGGTTCCCGCAACCCACACCGCTGCACGCGGACGCCGGGCTGCACCGTTTCGTATGGGACCTGCGCTATCCGGCGCCCGATGCGCTGGGCGGCGACGAGGGCGTGTGGATCCTGCCGGGAAGTTACATCGCGAAGCTCACGGTGGACGGCCAGACCTACACCCAGCCGCTCACCGTGAGGAACGACCCGCGGGTGAAAGCGACGCGATCAGACCTTGCCAAGCAGCAGGCTCTCGCATTCGATGTGCAGAAGGCGCGCGCCCAGCTGGCCGGTACGGTGGACGAAGTCAGCGGCACCCTGAAGCAGCTGGCGGCGCTCGAGCCGAAAGTGCCGGTGGACCTGGCGACGCAACTGCGGTCCTTCGAGGTCGCCATCACCCGACAGACCGAGTTGCACGCCGTGCCTCCGGGTTACGGCCAGCCGGGCGGTGCACCCGAGAAAGTGGGCAGCCTCGCCTACGTGGAGCGTGCCCTGGCGGCCCTGCAGCCGGCGGTGGAGAACGCGGATGGCGCTCCTGGTCCCGACGCGCTGAAGGGCTTCGCGCTCCAACAGGCCAAGGCCAGCCAGGCCATCGCAGACTGGAACAAGCTCAAGGCCGCGCGCGAGCCGGCGTTGAACGCGGCCTTGCAGGCGGCAGGGCAGCCGGCCTTGGGCGGCAAGTAAGCGGCAAGATAAAATAAGCGGGTGGACCACCACCCGCTGCAACTTGGAGCCGCTACCGCGCGCAAGATCGCCATCTGGCAGATGGCGTTCTTCGCTGCCTTGCTGCTCGCAATCGCCCTCAGCAACATCTTCAGCACTCTCACGGATTACGCCCGCGATGTCGGCTACATCGCTTGGTGGAAACCCGCGACCTGGGAGTTCTCCAGCGTCACTGTCACCTGGTGCCTGGTGTTCGCCGTGGCCTGGTGGCTGCAGCGCTTTCCCATCACCGCCGCCACCTGGTGGCGCAACCTGCCGGCACACCTGCTCATCACCCTGCCTTACTCGCTGGTGCATGTGGCTGCCATGGTGGGGCTGCGCAAGCTGGTGTACGCCGCCATGGGAGAGCCTTACGACTTCGGAGCCTGGTGGCCCAACTGGATCTACGAATACCGCAAGGACCTGGTGGCCTACGGCATCATCGTGGCGGCGCTCTCGGCCTTCCGCATCTACGGCCTGTGGCTGGAATCGCGTGGGCCGAAGACTCCGGCGGACCCCCTGCCTGCGGCGCCCTTGCAGCGGCTGGTGGTCCGCAAGCTCAATCGCGAGTTCATCCTCAGCATCGGCGACATCGACCGCATCGAGGCGGACGGCAATTATGTGACGGTCTATGTGAAAGGCGACTCCTACCCGCTGCGGGAGTCGCTGGTGACCCTGGAGAGGAAGCTCGATCAGGCGCACTTCGCCCGGGTGCACCGCGGCCACATCGTCAACATCGACCGCATCCGCGAGATCCAGCCCTGGGATCACGGCGACTACCGCATCGTGCTCAAGGACGGCAGTTTCGTGAATTTCTCCCGCCGCTATCGGTCCCGGCTCAACCACTTGTTCCAGTAAGCTCCTTCGTAGCCCAGATGGCGCCGCTCGTCACGGCGGAGCGCCGCTCATCACCATCCCCCATGGCAAATGGCGGCAGCACCGCTAGAGTGAGACCATCTTCGCAAGGATGGAGTCTTGATCATGCGCAGTCTGGTGTTCACGATCCTGAGCCTGCTGGCTTCCAGTACCGCACTGGCGGCCTCCGACGCCGGTTGGCCTGCCTATGGCGGCGATGCCGGCGGCACCCGTTACTCGTCCCTCACCCAGATCGACCCTACTAACGTGGCCGACCTGAAGGTGGCTTGGACCTTCCGCACCGGGGAGTTGGGGCAGGGCGTCAAGGACTGGCGACGTTCGGCCTTCGAGGCCACCCCCATCCTCTATGCCGGTACGCTCTACTTCACCACCCCCAGCACTGACGTGGTGGCGGTGGATGCCGTGAACGGCGTACTGCGTTGGAAGCATGCCAGTCAGTCGCGCAAGGACCTGCACTATTCCGATGGCGTGTCCCGCGGCGTGTCCCTGTGGGTGGATCCCACGGGGCCGGCCGCTGCCGTCTGCCACGCGCGGATCTTTGCGCCGACACTGGATGGCCGCCTGCTGGCCCTGGACGCCGCCACCGGCAAGCCCTGTGCCGACTTCGGCGAGCAGGGCGCCGTGAACCTGCTCAAGGATGTGCGCTTCGACGAGGACTCCAAGAGCGGATGGCGCGATTATCTCGTCACCTCGCCGCCGGCCATCCTGGACGACAAGGTGATCGTGGGTTCATCCATCGGCGACAACCGCGCCGTCGAAGAGGAACTCGGCATCGTAAGGGCCTTCGATGCCAGGAGCGGCAAGCTGCTGTGGAGTTGGGACCCGATCCCGCGAGACGCCTCCAACCCGGTGTACAAGGAGTGGAGCGCCGACGGCGTGAAGACCGCCAGCGCCGCCAACGCCTGGGCGCCGCTCTCGGTGGACTTGCAGCGGCATCTGGTGTTCGTGCCTACGGGCTCGGCGAGCCCGGACTTCTTCGGCGGTGAGCGTCCCGGCGATAACCGTTGGGCCGACTCGGTGGTCGCGCTGGACGGCGCCACCGGCAGGCTGGTCTGGGGCTACCAGTTGGTGCACCACGACCTGTGGGACTACGACGTGGCCTCGCAGCCCTCGCTGGTGGACCTGGTGCATGACGGTAAGCATGTGGATGCGGTCATCCAGGCCACCAAGACCGGCTTCCTCTATACCTTCGACCGCGTCACCGGCCAACCGCTGTTCCCCATCACCGAGAAGCCGGTGCCCCAGGACGCGGTGCCCGGCGAGAAGCCTTCACCCACGCAGCCGTTTCCCGCGGCACCGCCGGCGCTGGTGGTCCAGAGCCCGGTGAGGCCGGACGATGCCTGGGGCGTGGCGTTCTTCGACACCCGCGCCTGCAGGAAGCGCATCGAAAGCTATCGTTCGGAAGGCATCTTCCAGCCGCCGTCCACGAAGGACTCGCTGATGCGGCCGGGCAATGCCGGCGGCGCCAACTGGGGCGGCATCGCTTTCGACCCCCGGCGCCAGGTGGCCGTGGCCAACACCATGAACCTGCCCTTCGTGGTGGCGCTGGTGCCGCGCGACCAGCTGGAGAAGCAGGCCGATGACCCGCAGTACGACGGCTGGGAGTTCGCGCGCCAGCGTGGCACGCCCTACGGCATGCGCCGGCGCGCCTTCATGTCCTCGCTGGGCATCCCGTGCGTGAAACCCGCATGGGGCACGCTGACCGGCGTCGACATGCAACACGGCACCATCAAGTGGCAGATACCGTTGGGCGACACGCCGTATATCCACATGAACCTCGGGATGCCGGGGTTGGGTGGTCCCATCGTCACCGCCTCCGGGTTGGTGTTCATCGCGGCGAGCCTCGATGACCGGCTGCGCGCCTTCGACACCGATACCGGCAAGCTGCTGTGGGAAACGAAGCTCCCTGCCGGCGGCCAGGCCACGCCCATGACCTATTCCATCGGCGGGCGGCAGTATCTGGTCATCGCCGCAGGTGGATACAAGGATGCCAGCACGCGTGGTGATTATGTGATTGCCTACGCACTGCCCCGCCGATGATGGCGGCTAACATGCACTGCAAGAACAAGAATCAGTATCTATGACAAATAGAGACCGGCTGTATCTCGCGGCGCTGCTGGCGCTGGCAGCGCCCTTGTCGGCGCGCGCCGATGATATGACCGAGCTTGGCACCGTCACCGTGACGGACACCCGCACGCCGGTCGCCCTGGGGCAACTGGCCGACAACACCACCCGTGTGGATACCCAGACCCTCTCGCTCATCGGCGAGACCCATCCGGCCCAGGTGTTCAGCGTGGTGCCGGGCGCTTGGATCACGGCGGGCGGCGGCCAGGAGAGCCTCATGGGACTGCGCTCGCCGTTGTTCACCGGCCAGGGCGCCTGCGGCGCCTTCTTGATCCTGGAAGACGGCATCCCCATCCAGCCGGCCGGCTTCTGCAACGTGAACGCGCTGTTCGAGCTCAACACCGAGCAGGCGGCTGCCGTGGAGGTGATACGCGGTCCCGGTTCGGTGCTGTACGGCAGCAATGCGCTGCATGGCATCGTGAACGTACTCACCCGCGCGCCGGACAGCAGTCCCAAAGATGATGCGAGCCTGGAGATCGGCCCCCACCACTATGCTCGCGTGGAGACCAGCCTGGGCAGCTGGGATGGCGTCTCTGGTGTCAGGATCAGCGCTAACGCCGCCCACGACGGCGGCTTCCGCGCCGATTCCGGTTATGACCAGCAGAAGCTGGACCTGCGCTACGACCGTAGCGAAGGCGACCTGAGCAGCGAATCCCTGCTGGCCTTCACCAACCTGGACCAGAAGACCGCCGGCTACATCTATGGCATCGGCGCCTACAAGGATGAGGCGACCCGCAATTCCAATCCCACGCCCGGCGCCTATCGCGACGCCCAGAGCTGGCTGTTGGCGCAGCGCTGGCAGAAGAGCTTCGCGGACGGCGATGAGCTGGACTTCACTCCCTACGTCCGGCGCAACACCCAGGCCTTCGTGCAGCACTTCATCCCGGGTCAGCCGGTGGAGGACGACGCGGCCAACAGCATCGGCAGCCAACTCGCCTGGCGCACCCATCCTGGCGTGGACACACAACTCGTCTTTGGCCTGGACGGCGAGTACGCCCACGGCGCCATCCTCGAGGACCAGCTGCAGTCTTCGCTCACCACTTCCAAGTTCGAGCGCCAACAGGGCCTGCACTACGACTACGCCGCAGACAGCCGCACCCTCGCCGGCTACGTGGACGTGAACCACGCCTTCACTCCCAGATGGACCTTCGACGGCGGCCTGCGGCTGGAGGGTGTGCACTACACCTACGTCAACTTCCTGCCGGCAGGTGACAGCCAGGCGGACGGTTCGCCCTGCAGCCTGGGGCCGTGCCTCTTCAACCGGCCCGCGGACCGTAACGACCAGTTCACCAACCTCATGCCCAAGGCCGGCGTCACCTGGCTCGCGACACCCGACCAGAGTCTTTATGCCAAGGCCGGGCGTGGCGCCCGCGCGCCCCAGGCGTCCGAGTTGTATTCCCTGCAGTCGGGCCAGCAAGTGGCGGACCTGCATTCCGAGACCCTGAACGACTACGAGATGGGCTGGCGTGGGCAGGCCGGTGACCTGGCCTGGGATACCGACATCTACTACATGGTCAAGCAGAACTTCATCTTCCGGGACCAGGATGGCTTCAACGTCAACGACGGCCGCACCCGTCACCGCGGCGTGGAGTTCGCGGGCCGCTACGCTTTCGATTCCCATTGGACACTGCTGGTGGACGGGACCTACGCGGTGCATACCTACGCGTACAGCGCGCAGCTCTCGCCTTTCGACGCCGTCCAGTACGGCAATGACATGAAGTACGCGCCGCGCACATTGGGCGCGGTTCGCCTGCGTTGGCAGCCCACCGCGTCCACCACGGCGGAGGTGGAGTACCAGCACGTGGGTGGATACTTCCTGGATGAATCCGATCAGCACCGCTACGGCGGTCAGGACCTGGTGGACCTTTACCTGCGTCAGGGTATGGGGGACGGCTACACCCTGAGTTTCAAGGTGCTAAACGCGGCCGACGTGGCTTATGCGGAGCGGGCGGACTTCTCCTTCGGAAACTACCGCTACTTCCCCGGCGACGGGCGGGAGTTATTCGTGGGCATCGAAAAAGCCTGGGACTGACTTGAAGCTGTCGTTCGCGACGCTCTCAGGCCTATATAAAAACGGGGCCTTGCGGCCCCGTTTCTCAGCAGATTCAGACCGCCTTACTTGTGCTTCTTGGGCTTTGCCGCCGGCTTCATGGCGGCCTCTTCCTTGGCGATCAGGAACTCGATGCAGCGCATGATATCGGCCGGTTCCATCTGGTAACCGGCGCCGGTCATCCACTTTCCGTTCACGATCACCGTGGGCACCCCTTGCACGTCATAGCGGGCTGCCAGCTGCTGGTCGCGGGCCAGTTGGGTCTGCACGCCGAAGGAATCCCAGGTGGCGTCGAAGTCGGCGGGTTTCACGCCGAACTTGCCGAAGAACGTGCGGATCGCATCCTTGTCGGTGCGCAGGGCCTCGTCGTCATCCACGTGGATGGCATTGAAGAACGGTTCGCGGACCTTCTCGCCGATGCCGAGGATGTCGGCGGTGACCGTGGCCTGGGCGTCCACGTAGAATTCCGAGTCCTTCATGGCGGCCGGCACACGCTTGAACACCACGTTCTTGGGTTTGGTCTTCTCCCACTGCACTACGAACGGTTCCAGGGCGAAGCAATGCGGGCAGCCGTACCAGTAGAACTCGATCACCTCGATCTGACCCGGTTTGACGTCGGTCTGCTGCGCCGGCGTCACCGGCACGTAATTGACGCCCTGGGTGAAGGTGGTCATGTCGGCGAACGCCGCGCCGGAGAGGACCATCAACAGCGGAAGCAACCACCACTTCTTCATCTCACACCTCGGTTTGGGCGAAAAACGCGCCTCATTTGTTCGACGTCTGTTCCTTGGCGATCAGGAAATTCACGCAATCCATGACCTGGGATGGCGGCATCATGTGCCCCGCGCCCGTCTTCCACTTGCCGTTGACGATGAGGGTAGGCACGCCGGAGATGTCATAGGCGTCGGCGAGCTTCTGATATGCGATGAGTCTGGCCTTCACCGCCGCGGAGTCCCAGGCGGCATCGAAGTCGGCAGGCTTGATCCCGAACTTGGCGAAGAACTGGCGCAGCGCATCCTTGTCGGTGCGCAGCGCCACCTCGCCGTCCTCATGGATCGCATTGAAGAAAGGCTCGCGGATCTTCTCGCCGATTCCCAGTACGTCGGCCACCGCGATGGCCTGGGCATCCACGTAGAATTCGGTGTTGGGCCAGGCCGCCGGCACGCGCTTGAAAACCACGTTGGCGGGCAGCTGTTTCTCCCAGCCCTCCACGTAGGGCTCCAGGGCATTGCACACCGGGCAGCCGTACCAATAGAACTCGATCACCTCGATCTGGCCCGGTTTCACGTCGGTCTGTTGCGCCGGTTTCACCGCCTCGTACTGGATGCCCTGGAAGAAATTTGTCTGGTCAGCCAGCGCCGGCAAGGTTATGGACATCAACAGCGACAACACGATCAGGTGGAACGGCTTCATGGTGGTTCCCATCGGTTGTCGTTTACTTGGCGGCAGCCGGCAGTGCGGCTTCTTCCTGGGCGATCAGATAATTGGCTACGTTCATTATCTGGGAGGCGTTGTTGACGAGATCCCCGCCGGTGAGCCACTTGCCGTTCACCACGATGGTCGGCACACCGAAGATCCCGAGACCATAGCGTTCCGCCAGCACTTCGGACTGCTGGATCTTGGCGTCGGTATCCGGGGAACTCCATAGGCTTTCGAACTTCTTGGGGTCGACGCCGAAGGCCTTGACGTAGAAGCGCTCGAAATCCTGTTCGGTCTGCAGTACGTCCTTGTTCTGGTGGATCTCGTCGAAAGTGGCCTTGTGGGACTTGGATAGGATGCCGAGTGCTTGCGCCACGTAGTAGGCGCGGGCGCCCGCTTCCCAATCCGGCTCCAGCACCGCCGGCACGCGCACCAGCACCACGTTGGCCGGTTTGGTGCGCTCCCAGTTCTCGAGGTAGGGCTCGAAGGCATTGCAGTGGGGGCAGCCGTACCAGAAGAAATCGATGACTTCGATCTGGCCGGGCTTGGTGGACACGGGCTGGGCCGGCAGCACCACCTGGTACTGCACGCCTTGCTTGTAGGTCGCACTCCCTGCCGTCGGCGCGTCGGCCGCCTGGGCGAGGCCGGTCAGGCACAGGAACGTCAGGGCCAAAAGGGACAGGGGCTTCATGCCGACCTCGTCATGCGGATAGGGTGTTAACGCGCGGGCTCGGCCCTGCGTGCACCGACATATTTACTGGGCGCGGTGCAGGCCCTCGATATAGCTGGCCACGGCCTGCATCTCTGCAGGGGTCAGCCGGGACGCGATGGTCTCCATCATCTTGTTGGGATCCGTGGTGCGGCTGCCGTTGGCGTAGTTCTGCAGCTGGGCCACCACGTACTCGGCATGCTGGCCGGCCAGGGCCGGCACCTTCATGGCGGCGTTGCCGGCGCCATCCGGGCTGTGGCAGGCCTCGCAGGCCGGCACGTTGGAGGCGACGTTGCCGTTGCGGTAGAGGGATTCACCCTGCTTGACCTGGCCGGCCTGGGCTTCGCCGGTGGTCACGGTCTGGCTGGAGAAGTAGGCTGCCAGGTCCTGCATGTCCTGGTCCGAGAGCTTCTGGGCCTGGGGCTGCATGATGGGATTCTGGCGCTTGCCCGCCTTAAAGTTCGCGAGCTGTTCGGCGATGTAGCTGGCGTTTTGGCCGGCCAGCTTGGGGAACTGCCCGCTGACGCTGTTGCCGCCCGGGCCGTGGCAGGCCATGCACACCGTGGCCTTGCTGGAACCGGCGTTGGCGTCCCCGTCGGCCTGCACCTGCAGGGCGGCAGCGGAAGCGGCTAGGCCTAGGACGAGCAACAGGGACTTCTTCATGGGCATGCCTTTGTATGCTTTGGGTGCGGAAAAAACCGGCTGCGGCCGGCCGCGCGAGAGGCCAGGATTTTACACTAGGCCCGATAGCCCCCTCTAGCTAAGGCCTGCGATGCGTCTGGACTTCCGCCATACCCGTTTCCTCACCAGTGCGGCGTCCCTCAAGGACCTGCCGGCCGACAGCGGCCGGGAAGTGGCGTTCGCCGGGCGCTCCAACGCCGGGAAATCCAGCGCGCTCAATGCCATCACCGGCGTCTCGGGCCTGGCCCGTGTCAGCAAGACCCCCGGCCGCACCCGTCTGCTCAACCTGTTCGAGACCGGTCCCGGCATGCGGCTCATGGACCTGCCGGGCTATGGCTATGCCAAGGTACCCGAGGCAGAGCGTCTGCGCTGGGGCGAACTCCTGGACACGTACCTCGGTTCACGTCAGTCCCTCATGGGCCTGATCCTGGTGATGGACATCCGCCACCCGCTCACTGATTTCGACCGGCAACTCCTCGAGTTCGCCGGCCCTGTCCAATTGCCGGTACATATCCTGCTCTCGAAGGCCGATAAGCTGAAGCGCGGCGCTGCGGCCTCGACGCTCGCGCAAGTGCAGCGCGAACTGCGGGGCTGGGGCACCGCGCAGCTGTTCTCCGCCCATTCCGGCCAGGGCGTGGAAGACGCGCAACGGCGCCTTGCGGATTGGCTGACGGCAGTGGATTGAAGGCATGGCATCGGAGCTGGCCCCGGTGATCCGCCGCTTGGAAGAGCAGCTGCTGGATCCCGCGTTCCGCCGCTCTGCGACAGCCGTGGCGGCCTTGCTGGCCGATGAATTCCAGGAGGTCGGCAGTTCCGGGCGCCGGTACGACAAGAGCCAGATCCTCGCGGCACTGGCGCAGGAAGATGGCTTCACGGCGGATGTCACCCGTTTCGCCATCCAGGCGTTGGCTCCGGACCACGTGCTGGCGACTTACTGCGTAAGCATCGGCCGCGCCGGCAGCGCGCCTCAGCACAGCCTGCGCAGCTCCCTCTGGCGCAAGCAGGACGGCAACTGGCAGTTGCTGTTTCACCAGGGAACCCCCGTCGCCTGATCGCAGGCAAAAAATAACCCCGGCGCCAAAAGGGGAAAACGCCGGGGTTATGAAGTACTACACCAGGCTTGGGGGAGACCGGATGTAGGCCCGCCCATGGGAGATAGGCGGGACGAGCTCCATTGCGGGGCTCATGAACTAAGACCCCTCTGCGACCAATTTGTTCCAGACCTAGTCCAGATTTTCGCTGAGGGCCCTGTGCCACAAGGGGTTTGTTACGAAACATATTAATCAACTGCTTGATTAATTACAGATATTCAAAATATCCACAGGATAAGCACAAGCGGGCTTGCTGGAAAAATAGGCGGATCGAGTCGCCTGGAGACCAGGAGTTCTCAGTGGGCTTCCTGCCAGTTGTTCCCGGTGCCCACATCCACCACCAAGGGCACTTTCAACTTCGCGGCGCCTGACATGAGCCGGGGTACTTCCTGCTCGGCCACGGCCAGGGCTTTCTCTTCCACCTCGAACACCAGCTCGTCGTGCACCTGCATCACCATGCGCGCACCGATCCGGCTCTCATCCAGCCATTTCTGCACCGCGATCATGGCCCGCTTGATGATGTCCGCCGCGGTGCCCTGCATCGGCGCGTTGATGGCGGTCCGTTCGGCGTACTGACGCAGCTGCGGGTTCTTGGACTTGATGTCGGGCAGGTACAGCCGCCGGCCGAACACGGTCTCCACATAGCCTTGCTCACGGGCCAGCACCCGGGTCTCGTCCATGAAGCGCTTCACGCCGGGATAACGCCGGAAGTAGAGGTCCACGTATTCCTGCGCTTCGCCGCGGCCGATGCCGAGCTGCTTGGCGAGGCCATAGGCCGACATGCCGTAGATGAGACCGAAGTTGATCGCCTTGGCCGCCCGCCGGCGTTCGTCACTCACTTCTTCCGGCTTGAAGCCGAACACTTCCGCAGCGGTGGCACGATGGATGTCCAGGCCGCCTTCGAAGGCCTTGAGCAGGCCGGCGTCGCCCGAGAGATGCGCCATGATGCGCAACTCGATCTGGGAATAGTCCGCTGCCAGCAGCACGTGGCCCTTGGGCGCGATGAAGGCCTGGCGGATGCGCCGGCCCTCCTCGGTGCGCACCGGGATGTTCTGCAGGTTGGGGTCCTGGGAGGAGAGCCGGCCGGTGGCCGCCACCGCCTGGTGATAAGAGGTATGCACGCGGCCGGTATTGGCGTCCACTTGTTCCGGTAACTTGTCGGTATAGGTGGACTTGAGCTTGTTGAGCGATCGATATTCCAGGATGACCTTGGGCAGCTCATGGGCCTCCGCCAGTTCCTCCAGCACGTCTTCTGCAGTGGAAGGCTGGCCGCTCGCGGTCTTGCGCACCACCGGGATCTGCATCTTCTCGAACAGGATGGCCTGCAGCTGCTTGGGGGAATCCAGGTTGAAAGGGCTTCCCGCCAGCTCCTGGGCCTTCTGCTGCAGCGCGGCGCATTTCCTGGTGATCTCGGCGCTCTGCTGCTTCAACATCGCGGTGTCGATGAGCACGCCGCAATGTTCCATCCTGAGCAGCACCGGAACCAGCGGCATCTCGATCTCGTCGAACACTTTCTTCAGCGCCGGCATGGAGCGCAGCTTCGGCCAGATGGCCTGGTGCAGGCGCAGCGTCACGTCGGCGTCCTCGGCCGCGTACCGGGTGGCATCTTCCACGCGCACTTCATCGAACCGTATCTGTTTCGCGCCCTTGCCGGCCACGTCCTCGTAGTGGATCGTCTGGTAGCCGAGATACTTCTCCGCCAGTGAGTCCATGTCGTGGCGGCTCGCCACGCTGTCCAGTACGTACGACTCCAGCATGGAGTCGTAACGCATGCCGGCGAGGTTGATGCCGTAGTTCAGCAGCACATGCGCGTCGTATTTGAGATGGTGACCAAGCTTGAGCTTCTTCGGGTCCTCCAGCAGCGGCTTCAGTTGTGCCAACACGGTGGCGCGATCCAGCTGCGCCGGCGCGTCGGCATAGCGATGCGCCAAGGGCACGTAGATCGCCTCGCCGGCCTTCACCGCCAGGGAGAAACCTACGATCTCCGCCTTCATGTAGTCGATGTCGGTGGTCTCGGTGTCGAAGGCGAAGTATTCCGCCGCAGCGGCCTGGTCCAGCCATCGCTGCAGGAGCTTAGCGTCCGTGACCATGGTGTATTCACCGGCCTTGACCGCCAGCGCCGCCGTCTGCGGGGCTGCGGGAGCGGGTGCCGCCGTGGCCCTGGGCGAAGCGGTCACTTCACCTCCGCCTTCCTCCAGTTGCCGCAACCAGGTCTTGAAACCGAACCGCTTGTAGAGTTCCTTGAGGCGCGCCGCATCCGGGGCGCGCATGTGCAGGTCCTTGGGACCCAGCGCCAGGTCCACGGCGCAGTGGATGGTGGCGAGCCGGCGCGAGAGGAATGCGGCGTCCCTGTGCTGCGCGAGCTTCGGTCCTAGGGTCTTGGCGCCGCGCACCGGCACCTGCGGCACTTCGCCGAGCCGCTCATACATGGCGTCCAAGGTGCCGAAATAGGTGAGCAGCGGTGCCGCGGTCTTGGGGCCCACCCCGGGCACGCCCGGGATGTTGTCGGAGCTGTCGCCCACCAGCGAGAGGTAGTCGACGATCTGCTCGGGCCAGACGTCGAACTTCTCCTTCACGCCCTCGCGGTTGAGCCTGGTGTCGCTCATGGTGTTGACCAGCGTCACCTGGTCGCCATCCACCAACTGTGCCATGTCCTTGTCGCCGGTGGAGATCAGCACGCGCATGCCTTCCTCCACGCCGCGCTTGGCCAGTGTGCCGATCACGTCGTCGGCTTCCACGCCTTCCACCTTGAGCAGCGGGAAACCCAGTGCCTCCACCAGCTCGTGCAGCGGTTCCACCTGCGAGCGCAGGTCGTCCGGCATGGGCTCGCGGGTGGCCTTGTATTCCTCGAAGATCTCGTCGCGGAAGGTCTTGCCGCTGGCGTCGAAGACCACCGCCACATGCTCCGGCGCGTAATCCGCCATTAGCCGTTTCATCATGTTCGCGACGCCGTAGATGGCGCCGGTGGGATCGCCGGTGGGCGAGGTCAGCGGGGGCAGGGCGAAGAAGGCGCGGTATAGATAGGAAGAACCGTCCACCAGCACCAGCGGCGGCTTGGGTGCCTTGCTCATGGATGGGTGCTCGCGGCTGGCGTCACATGCGTGGTGGCCGAAGGCATGGCCGCGGTCACGGCCAGCGGCACGAGATGCGTGGTGCCGGGCGGGACCGGCGCGGTGGCGCTCACCGGTGCGGGCAGGGTGGTCCCCGGCGGCAGCCAGATGGGCTGGCCGCCCGTGGCGAGCGGCGGCGCCAGCGTGGGGAACCTCACGTTGGGCATGCGCATGAACAGAGGTCCGGTCTGACCACAGCCTGCCAGCCAGAGCATGAGGAGCAACGGGAGGAAACGGGTCGGGATGACGCGCATCCGGCCAGTATAAACGCCACGGTGCTAGAGTGATGTGGTCCTAGCGGAGAACCGGACCATGGCCGACGCGCATTACGCCTTGTGGGGCTTCTGCCTGGTGGTGACCTTGCTCGGCCTGTGGGGCCTCATGCTGTTCTTCGGCGGGTTCAGACGCCTGTTCCACGGTCGCATGGCCGCGGGCGGATCGCGCATCATGTTCGGCCTGCTATTCCTGTTCGTCTTCGCCTTCGTCGCCGCAGTCGCCTGGGACCTGCGTACCTACCTGCGGCTCACGTACGAGGAACCAGTGGCGACCCTCAGTTTCGCGGCAGTAGGTCCGCAGGATTTTCGCGCCACCCTGACTGACGCCACCGGCAAGGTGAGCCACGTCGAGTTGCGCGGCGACGACTGGCAGCTGGACGCGCGGGTGCTGAAGTGGAAGGGCATGGCTACGGTGTTGGGGATGGATCCGCTGTACCGGCTGGATCGTGTCGAAGGCCGTTACCGGAACACGGCGCAAGAGAGCCATGACTATCACAGCGTGCTGGATCTCTCTGTGGACCAAGGCGTGGACCTCTGGAGCCTCGCCCAGCGCAATGCCGGCTGGCTGCCATGGGTGGATGCCGTCTACGGCAGCGCCACCTATATGCCCATGGCCGACGGCGCTCAGTTCAGCGTCTCCATCAGCCCGACCGGCCTGTTGGCGAGACCCCTTAACAAGGCTGCCCAGGACGCCATGAGCCACTGGTAGTCTCCTTGAAAACTCCCAGATTATGTTATATAAATAGAGCGACTTAAGCCGGTGGAGGGGCCGGTCAGGGAGGGGATATGGGTCTCATCAGGGGTTCTGCTGTGCCGGAGATGTTGCCGAGCCATGTGCACGACATCACCACCGCCACACGTCTGTTCTGTCCCTACGGCGCCGAGGTCGAAGCCGGCGACCGTCTCTACATGTACGACGAGAAGACTGTGTTCGGCCGCCAGCAGCGGGAGCGCTTGGTGGAGATAAAGGCGGTCAAGCAGTTCCGTTCCACTGGCCGGGTCATCACTCTCGACCTCAACCTCATCTCTGCAGAGGAAGCGGCGCGCATCGCCGCAGACAGCGAGACCAGCGTGGAAGCGATGCTGGAGCATTATCCGGGTCATCCCACCTACGACCCGAAGCGGCCGCCGGTGGTGGTCTATTTCGAGCCCTGCGACTAACCTCGGGGCCGCTGACGCCTGACCAGAGCCCGGCACGACTCTGCCTATCGAGCGGCCTCTGGCGAAGGAACGAGTCCGTACCTGATGCGGTTCAGGGCACGCTGTGTTTGGCTAGGGAAGCCTTGTCCAATACGGCCATCGTGATGCGTGACACGCATACCAGACGCTCTTCGCCGTCGCTGACCCGTATCTCCCACACCTGAGTGGTCCCGCCGATGTGCAGTGGCCGCGCGATGCCATGTACCTCGCCTTCGCGCATGGCGCGGATGTGGTTGGCATTTATCTCGAGCCCCACGGCGAGCTTCTTGTCGCGATCCAGCACCATGTTCGCGCCGGTGCTGCCCAGGGTCTCCGCCAGTGCTACCGATGCTCCGCCATGCAGAATTCCCGCCGGTTGTTTGGTGCGCGCATCCACCGGCATGGTAGCGGAGAGGAAATCTTCCCCCACCTCCGTGTAGCGGATGCCGAGATGGCTCACCAGCGTATCCCGCTGGTAAGCATTGATGTCGTCGACGCTGAACGGCTTGAACCAGATGCTCATGTTCGATACCAGCCAAGGATTGGAGAGATGTCTGTCAGACAATTTAACAAGGATCGCGACTACATTTTACTTAACGTTTGTAAGGGATTTAATCCGGTTTATCGCGCCTGCGTGGCATCACTACAAGGCCCTTACAAAACACGGGAATAAGACCATACTTATGCCGCTTTGATCATCAGACAAGGGCGCAACGAGTCCGGTGTGAACTACAGCGCCCCTCTTTCCTTTGGGGTGGGTCATGCCGCACAAGCTGATACGCGCCGCCGGCGCATCGTCCCTGTTGGCGTTGTGTTTCGGCTGCGCCTCCGCGCCACCGGCGGTACTCACTGATAGCTCGGTGGCCGGATTGGAACGGCAGCTCGCGGCGGGCCAGACTACGCCCGCCCAGCTCACCACCTATTACCAGGATCGCATCGCCAAGCTCGATTGGGCCGGCCCGCGGGTGAATGCCGTGATCGAGTTGAACCCGGATGCCACGAGCATCGCGGAGAAGTTGGGGCAGGGTACCGGGCATGGTGCGCTTTACGGCCTGCCCGTGCTGCTGAAGGACAACATCGATACCGGCGATCGCATGCTCACCACCGCGGGTTCGCTGGCCATGACCGGCGCGCCGGCCCAGGAGGACGCGACCCTGGTGACAAAGCTGCGAGCCGCCGGCGCCGTGATCCTGGGCAAGACCAACCTGAGCGAGTGGGCCAACTTCCGCTCCAGCCATTCCACCAGCGGCTGGAGCGGCCGCGGCGGTCTCACCCGTAATCCTTACGCGCTGGACCGCAATGCCTGCGGCTCGAGTTCCGGCTCGGCCGCCGCCGTGGCGGCGGGATTCGCCGTGGCCGCCATCGGCTCGGAGACCGACGGCTCCATCGTCTGTCCTTCTGCCACCAATGGCTTGGTCGGCATCAAACCGACGCTCGGGCTGGTGAGCCGCGCCGGCATCATCCCGATCAGCCACAACCAGGACACCGCCGGGCCCATCGCCGCCAGCGTCGCCGATGCCGCGGCGATCCTGAGCGTCATCGCCGGCCCCGATCCGCGCGATCCCGCGACCGCCGACGCGGCGCAGCACGCCACCGATTACACGCGCTTCCTGGATGCAAGCGCGCTCAAGGGCAAGCGCATCGGCGTAGTGCGCAAGCTCGCGGGGTTCGATCCGAATGTGGACCGACTGCTGGATGAGATGATCGTGGTACTGAAGGCGCAGGGCGCCGAGATCGTGGATCCGGTCGATATCCCGCACCTGAACGAGTATGGCGACGATGAGCAGACCGTGCTGCTCTACGATTTCAAGCATGACCTGGATGCATACCTGGCCGGCCGCAGCGGGCTCGCGGTACACAGCCTCGCCGACCTGATCGCTTTCGATAAGCAGCACGCGGGGCAAGAGATGCCCTGGTTCGGCCAGGATCTTTTCGAACAGGCCGAAGCGAAGGGCCCGCTCACCGACAAGGCTTACACCGACGCCCTGGAGAAGGCCAAGCGCCTTGCCGGTCCCGAAGGCATCGATGCGGCGCTGGCCAAGGATCACCTGGATGCCTTGCTGGCGCCCACTGGGGGCCCGGCCTGGACCACCGACCTCATCAATGGCGACCACACTGCCGGCGGCAGCTCTTCACCGGCGGCGGTGGCGGGTTATCCCGATATCACGGTGCCGGCCGGCTTCGTGCACTGCCTGCCGGTGGGCATGAGCTTCTTCAGCGCCAAGTGGAGCGAGCCCACCCTCATCGCCATTGCCTATGCCTATGAGCAGGCCAGCCACCTGCGCCGCCCCCCGGAGTTCCTGCCCGCCATCACCGATTCCGGCTGCCTCACGCCCTGACGCCCCAAGATTAGGAATGCCGCCTCCGTCGGCAGGGCGACAGACTTCTTGCCAAACCTGATATCACTGTTGTATAACAGTATCACACCTAGGCGAGGGAGGGCGCCGGGCCGGGAAGGCCCGGGTCCCGCCGACTGAAACCAAGATCAATACGGAGGAATACCCATGAACAAGCCCCTAGTACTGGCCGTGGCCCTGGTCACGGCCGGCGTGTCCCAAGTCTTGTATGCGGATCAGCCCCCACCTCAATCCCAAGTCCCGGCCTGGGTCGCCGAGAGCAACCAGGACGCCCAGATCTTGCTCAAGACCTTCGCCGACCTGGCGCCGGAACAGGCCGGCCAGTTCGGTGTGGACGGCCTGGACGATCAGGCCTCCAGCCTCACGCCGGATTTCGTGCAGCGCGCCGACGTCGCTTTGGACCAGGACCTGACCCAACTCAACGCCAAGCTCGCGGCCGCCACCGACCCGAAGCTCAGACAGGACCTGCAGATCATGATCACGGCGGCGGCCAACGCCAAGCATGACAACGAGCTGCAGACCAAGTACTTCCTCAACTACACCAACGTCGCGCAGATGGTGTTCTTCGGCGTGCAGACGCTCATCGATCCGCAGGTGCCCGCGGAACGCCAGCAGGCGGTGGTGAAGCGGCTGCAGTCCTATACCGGCCTGCTGCCGGGCCGTCCGCCCATCACCGAGCAGGCCAAGGTGTTGTTCGAGAACGATCTGAAGCGCGACCCGAAACTGCTCGGACCCTACAAGGGCCAGGTGGAACAGGACCTGAAAGATGACCAGCAGTACATCCCGGGCATCGAACAACTGCTCGCCGGCAGCAAGGTGCAGGGCTGGCAGGAACCATGGGCCAAGCTCAAGGCCCAGCTGACCGACTACTCCGCCTGGGTGCAGAGCGATGTGATGCCACATGCTCGCGCCGCCAATCGCATGCCCGAGGAGGTGTACACCAACAACCTGCATGACCTGGGCGTGGACGAGGATCCGCGCGCCCTGATCAAGGAAGCGGAATTCTCGTTCTCCGAGATCCAGCATCAGCTTGAAGGCATGGCGATCCTGGTGGCCAAGCAGGACCACCTGAAGAGCAGCGACTACCGGGACGTGATCCGCGAGCTCAAGAAGCAGCAGCTCAAGCCCGACAACATCCTGCCGTTCTACCGCAACCGCCTGAGGCAGATCGAAGCCATCATCCGCAAGGAACACATCGTCACGCTGCCCCAGCGCCAGATGATGATCCGCATGGGCTCCAAGGCCGAGACCGCCGCGGAACCGGCGCCGCACATGGATGCGCCGCGGCTCATCGGCAACACCGGCCAGTACGGCAGTTTCATCCTGCCTGACAACGCCGGCCAGAAAGGCGGCATGGACGACGACACCTTCGATGCGGCGGCCTGGACCCTGACCGCTCACGAGGGCCGTCCCGGCCACGAGCTGCAGTTCGCCAGCATGATAGAGAACCACACTTCCATCGCCCGCGCGCTGTTCGCCTTCAACAGCGCCAACGTGGAGGGCTGGGCCTTGTACTCCGAGGCCGAGATGCAGCCCTATGAGCCGCTGGAAGGGCAGATGATCGCGCTGCGCGATCGCCTGCTGCGGGCCGCCCGCGCCTTCCTGGATCCGATGGTGAACTTAGGCATGATCACGCCAGATCAGGCCAAGGAGTTCCTGATGCGGGAGGTGGTGGCATCGCCGGCTTTCGCCCAGGAGGAGGCGAACCGCTTCGCTTTCCAGCTCCCGGGCCAGGCCACCAGCTATTACTACGGCTATCACAACTTCCTGACCATGCGCGGCCGGGCGCAAGTGGAGTTGGGGGATAAGTTCAACCGGCAGAAGTTCAACGACTTCGTCCTGTCCCAGGGCCTGCTGCCGCCGGACCTGATGCAGAAGGCGATCGACGAGGAGTTCATCCCGAGCCAAAAGTAAGTCTGTGCGTTGAGAACAAAAGCCCCGTCGCTCGCGCGACGGGGCTTTTCGTTTCAACTACGGAGATAAGACGCTCCGTTCAAATCGAGGATGCAGCCGGTGGCGATCATCATCCCATCCGCAGCCAGGCGCAGGATCGCCTGCGCCACTTCCTCCGGCGTCGCCACGCGATTCAACGGGCTCTGGCCTCGGATGGCATCACCCGCGGGTCCCTCCAATATCTCTGCTGCCATGTCCGTGCTGACGAACCCCGGTGCCACGGCGCCCACGAAGATGTTGTGGGGCGCCAGCGCCTGTGCCAGGGACTGGGACATCTGGTTCAGGCCGGCCTTGCTGGCGCCATAGGCCACTGCGTCCGGCTCGCCGCGGAATGCGCCACGGGAGGATACGTTGATGATCTTGCCGCGGCCCTGCATCTGCATCACCCGCGCCACCAGGAAGGCCAGGTTGGCGGGTGCCACCAGGTTCACGTCCAGGGTCTGTTTCCAAGCCGCTTGCCAGTCGGAATAGCTCAGCCCCTCGAGGGGATGCAGGTGGTAGACGCCGGCATTGTTCACCAGCACATCGATGCGGCCGTAGTGGGCGGCCACCTCCCGCACCAACCGTTCGCACTGCATGGGATCGGTGAGTTCCGCTGCGAAGGCCCTGTGACCGTCACCAGGAAGACCTCTCACCGCTTCATCGCCTGGCTTGCGCTGATGGCCGGCCACGCGCGCTCCAGCGGCGGCGAAAGCCAAGGCTGTGGCGCGGCCGATGCCGCGCGCTGCGCCGGTCACCAATACCGTCTGGTCCTTGAAGTCCATGGCGCCTCCGTGAGCGAGTGACGCGGCATCATAACAAAGCGGCCTTATAATCCCTTTCCATGAGCGAACTCCTGCCTTGCGTCGAGATCGAGACGGCTCCGAGCCCGACCGCCAGCGTCATATGGCTGCATGGCCTGGGGGCGGATGGCCACGACTTCGAGCCCATCGTGCCCGAGCTCAAGTTGCCGGCTTCGCTGTCGCTGCGCTTCGTGTTCCCCCATGCGCCAGTGCGGCCGGTGACCATGAACAACGGCTATCCCATGCGCGCCTGGTTCGACATCGTGAAGATCGGCGTGAACCAACCACGTGACCTGGCCGGCCTGCAGGCTTCGCAGCAGGCCGTGGAGGAGTTGATCACGCGGGAGAACGCCCGCGGCGTGCCCACCGCGCGCATCGTGCTCGCGGGTTTCTCTCAGGGCGGCGCGGTGGCGCTCTACACCGGCCTACAACATCCGGACAGGCTGGCGGGCATCATGGCTCTCTCCACCTGGCTCCCCAATGGGGAAGGCATCGATCTTCAAGTGAGTGCCGGAAATGGCACGACGCCTATCTTCTATGGCCATGGCGCCCAGGATCCGATAGTGCCGCTGCAATTGGGCGAGCAGACCCGCAACTGGCTGACGCAGAAAGGTTGCGTCATCAACTGGCACACCTATCCCATGCCGCATTCAGTGAGCATGGAAGAGATAATCCACATCCGCGCCTGGCTGATCTCGATCCTCGGCTGATATGGGTCAATGTTCGATCGTATAGATGATGTCGGCGCTGTTCGCTGAGCCCGACTGCGCCTGCAACATCCACTGGGTGCTCAAGCGGTAGATGACCTGGAAGATGCTGGTGGGATCGCCGGTCACCTGACCCATGCGCACATACAGCCGCTCACCCACTTGCTTGCCCACGAACACGCCTGAGGAATAGCTGCCGCTGGCAGTCTGCACTTGGGATCGGCTCACATCGAAGCCGCCGTACACCGGTACCGACACCTCCTGGTTGTTCTGCGCGCTCACCCCGGAGAGCGTGCTGGCGGTCACCACGCCCGGCGTGCTGCTGCTGGCGGTGCCGCCGGTGAAGGTGGCAGCGCTGCCGGTCACCAGGTAACTCAGCAGCTGCGCCTGGGGCAGTGGCGGATCGGACCATAAGGTCACCACTGGCGACTGCAGCAGGCCCCGCACCTGCACGCCCACCTTCTGTTCCACGCCGCCGAATTGCACCATCTCGGGGTGGGCATTCACCTTCACCGCGCGCATGTCCAGGGCTGGATTGGCGATGGGACCGCCGGTGAAGATGAGCCGCCCTTGCTCGATGGCCAGTTTCTGGCTGCCGAACTTCTGAGCGATGCCCCCCAGCAAGGCCAGCGGCGTGACGGTGTAGGTGCCACTGCGCACCGTGAGTTCCCCCGCACCGGTGGCCGGATGTCCCGGTACCGTGTTGGCCACCACCTGCCCACCCACGTCGCCGGTCAGGTTGAAACCGTCGAAGTGCACGTCGTCCCCCAGCACCACCTTGATGCGCGAATAGAGATGCCAGCGCTCCTCCGGCGGCCCACCTTGTTCGCCCACGATCACCTGATCCGGCGAGACCTGCGCCGCCGCCGAGAGATCCTTGGGCTGGATCAGGGCATGCGGCACGATCACCGTGCCATCGACGCGCAGGTCGCGGTTCTTCAGGGCGAACGTCATGTCCGGTGTCACGTCCACTTTCGCCTCCGGGACGTCCAGCATCCGCACGTCGTCACCCTGCAGCTTGCCTTGCGCCTGCAACACCCCATGCTCACGGCTGCCGGCGGCAGTGAAGCTCAGGTCGCCCGAACCCGAGTGCACGCTACCGGCCAGGTCCAGATGCGCGCCCTTGCCCACCAGCGTGAACTGCAGGTTGCTCAGGTTGAGTCCCAGGCGCGGGATGCTGACCTGCCCCTGGCTGAAGGTGCTGGTTCCATCGAAGGCCGGCTCGGCCGGTGTGCCGGAGAGCCGGATGTCGAGAGCGAGCTGGCCGCTGGCCTGACTCACTTCCGGGATCAGCGCCGGCACCAGCGCGAAGTCGCGGATGTCACCGGTGATGCTCCCGGTCAAGGAAGGAGACGCACCGAAGGTCATCCGGGTATCCACCGCAAGCCTGCCGTCGCTGGCCAAGTCCCATTCCACGTGTCCAACGGTCAACGTCGGGGTTGAACTCATATGGGCCTCACCGCCGCTATAGGCGAGCAGGGTGAGAGGCTTGCCCTGGGTGAGGTCGCGCACCTCGCCAGGCGAAAGCGTAGCGTCCACATTCAGCGTGTGGCCATGGCCGTCACCGGCGGCATCCAATTTTCCATCCAATGCGCCTGTGTATTGCAGTCCCTTCGGCAGCAGAGGCCGCAGCGAATTCAGCGGCAGCGCCTGGACGTCGCCTTGCACGTGCCAACCCTGGGCGACCAGGGAGAGGCTGGCGCAGGCGCGGGCCTTGTCATGGGCGAGACAGGCGCGCGGCAGCTGCAGGTGGTGCCCCGCCACGTCCAGAGTCCAGGGCGTCGCCGCCTGCCACAAGCCATCGCCTGTAGGTGTCACCGCGACCTTGCTGAGCGTCGCTAGCCAGCGTCCCGCGGCGTAATCACCGGTGCCCGCCAGATGCACCGCGCCGCGGTCCGAATCCAGGTCTAGCAGAAAGTCATGGCGCGCGATCGCGCCCGAGGCATGTAGATCCAGTTTCCGCGCCTGCATCCCCGGTACGATGAGGTTCTCTCCGTGCAATTCCGCCTCGCCATGGGAGTCCCTGCCGGCATGTGCAGACACGTGCAGCAAATCCGCTTGATATCGGTGCCATGCGAACCGGCTCAGGTCAAGCTTGAGATCGAGCAGCGAGAGGTGGGCGCCGGCGTCCAGCGTGCCTTGGCTATGGAGCGAGCCTTCTGCATCGGGCCAGGCTTGAGCGAGACTGGGCGCGTCGATCTGCCAACGCAGCTTGCCGCCGGGCGCACTGTCCGAATCCAGGTGCAGAGTGTCATCGCCGAGCTTTGCATCCAACAGCACCTGGTCCCAATCCGCTCCATCGAACACCGCATGGCCCTGGGCAGTCAGCTCGCTGCCGCGCAAGGTGCCGGCGAGGGACTGCAGCTGCACTTCCGTATGCGGCCTGGCGCCCGCACCGAAGTCGCCGTGGGCGGTCACCACTCCGTCCAGTCTTCCGCGCCAGTCTCTCAGGACTCGCGCCACCCTGATCTGCTGCAACACCGCACGTAATTGCCAGCGCTGGCGGACGCCGCGGCGGTAGAGGCCCGTGGCGGTCAAACCACCTCCCAGCCAGCCGCCCTGCAGGCGGTCCAGTTGCACGGTGTCCATGTCACCGTGGGCCGCCAGCCGCCAATTGCCCGTGGGTTGCAGCGCCTGCATCCAGGGCTTCTGCAGCACCAGTTCGTTGGCCAGATCCGTGGCGGTGGCGGTCGCACTCCACGCATGGTTGCCGCGCAGCGCGACCTTCACTTGTGCCTGCACCGTGGCCTGCGGTGCCAACGCGCCGGTGAGAGAGGCGCTCAATTGCTGCTTGTCTCCCACTAGGCTGAACTTACCTTGCGGCGAACTCAACCGGCCTTCGGCCACCGGCCAGGACAGGTTCTGCCAACTGCCGTTCAGCCGGGTGTGCTGTTCCGCGTCGAAGTCCACCGTACCTTGCATGCTGAGTCTGCCGCCGCCGGCGAGCGCGGCTTCCAGCGAGCGGATGTCCAGTGCCGCGCGCCGTACCGCAACGTCCAGCTTGCTGCGCACCGGCCCTGCCGGCAGACCGCTTGCGTCTACATCGCCCTTGAGGAAAGTGCTCGCGAGACCGCCGTGGAAATCAAGGCGTACGTCGGTGCTGTAATCCGGCCAACCTTCGTGGACCCGCGCCCACGCGAGGCGGGCGGTCTGCACCCGGCCCCGCCACGTAGGCGCCGTGAAGGCATCCAACAACGCACCATCCACGACAATGGAATAGGGTGCTGCCAGAGTCTGATGCACCGCCAGGTCACGGTCATCGCCCTTGAGTTCGGTGTGTCCGTGGAACGGCGCCCAACCGGGCTGTGTATAGTCCCAATCGAAAGTGGCATCGAGCGCATAGTCGCGGTTCATGGCCAGCAGCAGACTGCCGCGTGCCGAGACCGTCGGTCCTTCCGCCTGCAGCTGCCGCACCGAGATGGCGTCGTTGTCCACCCGTGCGGCGAAGTCCAGCCGGTCGAGCCGGATGGGAGGCGCGGAGGGGTCCGGAGAGAAACTGAGATCGCGGATCTTCACATCCTCGAACACCAGTCGCACCGGAAGATGCGGCATCGCCGGCGGCACCATGGGGAATAGCGGCTTGGCGGATTTGCCAGCCGCTCCGGCGCGGATGCTCACTTGCACCCCGTCCACCGCCAGGCTGCTGAGTTGCGCCCGGCCCAGCAGCGCCGTCGCCGACTGCCACTCCAGGCGTGCGCTGTCCACGTGCACGCGCAGCGGTCCAGCGTCCCATTCCAGGTCCTTGAGCAGGATCGGCCTGCCCAGAGCGCCCTGGTGCGACCCGATGTGTAACGCACCATTGCTGCGACGTTCGGCCTGCCTCAGCATCCAACCCAGGCCGGCTTCGCTGCGCAGCCACAAGGCCGATGCTGCCACCGACAGGACCAATATTGCCCCCACCGCGAGCAGGATGCGGTACCGCCGCTTCACAGGTCCGGCCCCAGGCTGATGTGGATGCGGAAACGGTCCAGGTCCGGTCGCTTCACGGGGTGCGCGACGTCGAAGCGCACCATCCCCACCGGCGTGCGCCAGCGCAGTCCCACGCCGAAGCCCTTCTGCAGTGAAGTGGTGAAACTGTTGTTGGCATCGCCGGCGTCGATGAAGCCGTCGATGCCGAAGATCGGACCGAAGAAATGGTCGATCTCCACGCTGCCCACGGTGAGGTCCTTGCCGCCCTGGTTGTCGCCATGCGAGTCACGCACCCCCAGGCTGTTGTAGCTGAAGCCGCGCACGCTCTGGTCGCCGCCGGCGAAGAAGCGTTGGGTGGCTGGCAGTTCGGCGAAACTCTTCACGGCGCTGGCGCCCAGCTCTCCGCGCAACAGCAGCCGGGTATCGTCGGCAAGGGGCACCAGCAGCTTGGTGACCAGATGTGCCTGCAGGAACGTGGTGTCGGAGAACAAGGCGTTGCTGGCGCCGTGCAGATCAATGGACGCGCGATATCCCTGGGTCGGCAGCACCACGTTGTCCGACTCCAGCCGCGCGATAGCGAAGCCTGGCATCACCAGGGTGGTGTTGGTGGCGGTAGCGGGGACGGCCGGCGTAGTGGGAGTCGCCGGCGTGGCGGGAACGTCATCGCGTTCGTGGGAGATCAGCAGGTACTGACTGTCGCTCCAGGGTCCGCGCACGATGGCGCGGCTAAGCCCCAACATGGTGGTGTAGCTGGTGAAGCTGCCCAGCTCGGTCTGGCGCGCGTTGCCGAGGCTGTAGATGAACTTGTCGTTGGCGGGGTCGCTGAGCGGCACCGTGTAGGCCAGCAGCACCGTGTCCATCACGTGCGAGACCTGCGCCTGGGCGGAGAAGGTATGGCCTTCGCGGTTCAGGCGCCGGTCGGTCCAACCCAACGTCGCGCGCGGCCCGGTGTCCGTGCCGTAGCCGAGACCGATGGCATAGGTGTTGCGCGGACGATCCGTCAGCACCACCCGCACCGGGATGCGCCGGCCGGCTCCTGCCAACTGGCGTTGCGGCCGCACCGTCACGCTGCCGAAGTAGCCCGAGTCGTTGAGCGCGTACTGCAGGTTCAGGAGGGCTGAGTTGTCGAAAGGATCGCCGGGCCGGAACTTCACGTAACGTTGCAGTAACGCCGGGTCCATGAAGTCCTGCACGAAGCTGACATCGCCGAAGTAATAGCGCGGGCCGGTGGCGAAGCGCAGCGTGATGTCCGCCCAGCGCTCCTGCGGGTTCACCGCCAGCCGTGTCTCGGTGAACCTGGCATCCACGTAGCCCTGGTTGGCGGCCAGGTCCTGCAGCTTGCGCTTGCTGCTCTCGTAGGCTTTCTGGTCCAGCTGGTCGCCCACCTGGTAAGGCAGGTCGCGGACGAACTGGTCGTAGGCATCGTCGTTGCGCCCGGCGCCGCTCAATATGATGTCGATGTGGCGGATCCGCACCGGCGGCGGCAGCGTCACCGTGTAGTGGGCGGTCCAGCCGTCCTCCGTGGAGGTGAGGCTGCCATCCACCTGGGCGTCGTAGTAGCCATAGGGTTGCAGGGCGCGCTGGATCTCCCCGGGTGCGCGGGCATGCAATCGCTCCACCAGGCTCTCGGTCAGGTCCGGCGCATCCTGATAGGTGACCACGCTGAGATAGGCCAACACATTCTTCAACAGCGCTCCGCTGATGCCGTCCACCCGCACATTGATGCGCGGCGTTTGCGCTGCGGCGGGAGTGAGGACGACCGCGGACAGTAAGCAGAACAGCACCACAAGCGCTGCCGGTATCTGCCGCATCAGCTTTCCGTCCCCAGCTCCAGGACCGGCACCGCGTCGGCGGGTGTGAAGCCGAACACTCGCGCATAGAAGGCCAGTTCCGCCGCCAGCACCTGGCGCAACGTATCGGCGCGACGGAAGCCATGGCCTTCCTCCGGGAACAGCACGCAAGCTGCAGGCACGCCCCGCTCGCGGAGCGCATGCAGCATGCGCACGGTCTGATCCGGCAGCACCACCTTGTCCTTGGAACCCTGGAAGAAGATCACGGGCGCCTTGATGCGGTCCGCCGCGTACAGCGGTGAGCGTGCCCGATAGACGTGGCGTGCCTCCGGCCACGGTCCCAGCAACGTGTCGCCGTAGCGCGCCTCGAAGCGGTGGGTGTCGCGCATGGCGGTCTCGAGTTCGCTGATGCCGTATTGCACCGAGCAGGCCTGGAACACGTCGCGGAAGGCCACCGCCGCGAGCGCAGTGAAACCACCGGCGCTGGAACCGCTCACCGCGGCGCGCCGGGGGTCCGCGCGTCCGGTAGCGGCGAGATACATGAGTGCGTGCGCGCAATCTTCCACGTCCTTCACGCCCCATTGGCCTGCCAGGCTTTGCCGATACGCGCGGCCGAAGCCGGTGCTGCCGCGATAGTTGAGATCGGCGAAGGCGAAACCACGGCTGGTCCAGAACTGTATGCGCGCATCCAGGGCGTCGCCGTTCATGGAAGTGGGTCCGCCGTGGCAGCGCAGGATGAGGGGAGGCAGTTCATCGCGGGGCTGGTATTCGGCGTTGCACGGCGGGTAATACCAGAGTTGCGCTTGTTCGCCGTCGGAGGTCGGGAAACTCAGAGCTTCGGCGCTGCTCAAGTTCGCTGGAGGCCAGGTGAAGCCTTCCTCGCCGAGAGGCGTGAGCTCGGGTGGCCGACCGGCCACGACGCCCATCGTCTTATCCGCGGCGCCGGCCACCATCGCCACACTTCCTGCCGCCACGTCCAGGTGCTCGATATGGCTATAACGGCTGTCCAGCGCTTGCCATTGACGGGTCGGTACGTGGACGCGCACCAGTTGCGACCGTCCCTGCTGCACCCGCACCGCCGCGATCTCCTCCGCCGAGAGGAATCCGTACGCGGACATGCCGAACACCCATTGCGCATAACCGTAGTCGGCGCGGTCAGGGCAGACCTCCTGGCAGTCGCCGCCGGCATAGCGATACAGGTTCCAGTAGCCGGTGCGGTCGGACACGAGATACAGCACCCCGTCCGGAGACCAGCACGGCTGGAACACCGATTCCTGCGCGCCGCCCGCGATGCTATGGGCGCCGTGTAGCGAGCCATCGGCAGTCAGTTCCGCGAGCCACAGTTCGCTGCCGTCCCAGGGCATCTGCGGGTTGTCCCAGCTGACCCATGCCAGAGTCGTGCCGTCCGGCGACAGGGTCGGCGAGCTGAAGAAGTCCGCATCCTCGCGCAGCGGCGCCACCTTGCCGTCCGCCAGCGAGATGCCGACCAGTAGATCGCGATAGGCGGTGTCCGAGGTATCTTCCGCCACGGCCAGCAGCCGCTGCCGTGCCGGGTCCGGCACCAGGTCCGCGAAGCGGTAGGGGCCCGGTACCGTGATGCGCTGCGGAGTCCCGGCTCCTGCCCTATATATGCATTGGTCCGCGTCGTTGCAGAAGTAGACGCCGTCCGCGGCAGGCGCATAGGCGCCGCCACCGTATTCATGGGCGCGGGTCCGCACGCTGAAGGGTCGCGGCGTCAGTTCCTCGCAGTGCCCGTCGCGCGCGCGCATCAACACTACGCGGCCGCCTTCCTCGGGCCTGCCCTCCAACCAATACACCGCGCCACCGGATATCCGCGGTTGCAGGAAGCGCCGCTGCGCGCCAGCAGCCTGCTCCACGGAGAGAGGCGATGGCCAGCTGCCACAGGCAAGGACGCGCTTCATGCGGCGCTTTCCACACGGAAGTGGCGGGTCTCTACCGCTGCGCCGGTCGCATCGAAGCGCCGCTCGCTGAAGCGCAGGCTGCCGCTCTTGTGCAGCATCACCACCGTGGAACACCGCGTGCCATACAGCGGATCCGCCACGAAGGCCGCGGAAAGCCGTCGTTCGAGCTCCGCGCCGACACCGGTATCCGGCAGGCCGGTCTCCGCCGGGGTGCGGTCCGCCAGCATCTTCAGCATCGCGTCCATGCTCAATGTATCCGTATCCAGCAGCAGCTTCAGGCGCGCCTTGGCGGTCTGGACCTTGGGCCAGGGCGAGTCCAACAAGTGGTTGCTGAGAGCATGCACGCCGTGAGCGACCGCCTTGGGTGCTTCGCCGCCGCGGTTGGCGAAGTACCAGAGCGAACCCTGATCACCCACTATCAGACTGAAGCCACCGTACTCGCCGGCGCGTGACCGCATTTCATGCAGGTACTCTTCCGGGCTGACATGGGTCTTGAGGAACTCCGCGGTCAGGGCGCCGCGGGAGCGCGGCGCCTTGGCGGGATCTAAACCGTCCCGATAGTTCGTCACCACGGCATAGCGGCCCGCGGTGGTCAGCCCCAACCAGGTGCCGCCGGCTTCCAGGTCCCGGCCTCCCAGCACCTCCGGCGCATCGGACCAGAAACCCGCCGCGGCCGAAGCCCGCGCATGGCGCTCATCGCGGTTACCGGCGAGTATCAGCGGATAGTCAGGATGCGAACACCAGGCGAGAGTGAGCAGGCACATGCCTGCATTATATAGAGAGGGGTGCAGCGGCCCGTTTTAACGGCCACGTCGCGATGCCAGTGGCAGCAGCCCCAGGGCCGCGAACACCAGCAACATGCCGGCGCTGTCCGAGACGCTTGGCACTTCACCGAGTTGCAACCATCCCGCCAATACCCCGACGATGGGCGAGGCCAGGGAAGCGAGACCGCTCAAGGTCGCGGACAGGCGGCCCACCACGAACAGCCACAGTGCCCAGGCCACCGCATTCGCGGGTACCACGTTATAGAACAGTGTCCAGACAAAGGTCGGTGTCCAATGGATGGCCGGAGCCGGCACGCAGAGCGCCACCACGATCAAGGGTAGCGAGCCGAACAGCATCTGCCAGCCGGTGAGCGAGAGCAGGTCCCAGCCGCCATCGACCGGTGTCTTCTTCGCCACGATCACCGAGATGCCCCAGGCCATGCCCGCCAGCAGCGCCAGTATGCTGCTGGACAGGTCCGGCGTGCGGTGCCAGGGCGCGAAGATGAGCAGCAGTCCGCCCAAGGCCAATGACACCGCCAACCACTGCAGGCCTTTCAGCCGCTCGTGCAAGAAGAACGGCGCCAGCAGGATCACCCAGAATGGCATGGTATAGGCCAGCACCGCGCTCTTGCCGGCATGACCGGAGACCAGCGCCCAGCACACCAGCCCGATGAACAACGTGGTCTGGAAGAGACCAAGCCAAGCCGCGCGCCACGGCCGCTTCGGCCAGAACGGTTTGCGCGCGAGCGCCAGCAGCAGTAACAGACACGCGCCGCCCAGGAAAGTGCGCAACGCCGCGAACACGAAGGGGCCGCAGTAGGCCAGCGCCACCTTCATCACCACCCAGTTGTAACCCCAGATGAGGGTGAGCACCGCAAGCGCCGCCATGGCGGCCTGATCAGGCGCCGTGGACCGGCTCGTGGGGTTCACCGTTTGCCGGCCTTGTTGGGGTCCACGTGGCGTAGCGCGCCGAAGTCGCGACCCGCTTCCTCGTCGAACCAGCCCCGGATCAACCGGTAGGAGATGGACCGGCTCGGCGGCATCATCAGGCCCTTGTCCACCGAATGCGCGATCTCGTCGCGCGTGAACCAGGCGGCATGTTCCAGCTCGCCATCGTTGTTGCGGATGTCGGAGTTGAGTGCCTCGGCGCGGAAGCCCAGCATCAGCGAACCGGGGTAGGGCCAGGGCTGAGAGGCCACGTAGCGCTGTGCCTGCACCGTGATGTTGGTCTCCTCCTGCACCTCGCGCGCCACCGCCGCTTCCAGTGTCTCGCCATGTTCCACGAAACCTGCGATGGTGGAGTAGCGGCCCTTGGGCCAGGAGGCCTGGCGGCCCAGGAGCGCGCGATCGCCGTCGGTCACCAGCACGATGATGGCGGGATCGATGCGCGGGAACCACTGCATCCCGCAAGTACCGCACTTGCGTTCGTGACCGGCGCGCGCGCTCTGCATCAGCGCGCCACAGTGTCCGCAGTAGCGGTGTTGGCGATGCCAGTGCACCATGGCACGGGCGTAGCCGAGCAGCCCGAGGTCCTCGTACGACAGCAGTGCGCTGACCGAGCGCAGGTCATCGTGCCGGGCCTCCGGCAACACCACGTCGGTGTCCAGGCCCAGCGCAAAACAAGGCTTGCCATTCACCTCGCCCAGCAACACGCAGCAGAAGTCCGCGGCTCTGAGCGGCGCTGCCGTGGCCGCATCCAGCAGCAACGCGTGAGGCGTGCCATCGCGCCATATATAGGAGTTCACCCCGCCGCGTACCGGGACGAACAGGGTGCCGGGATCTGCGAGTGCGGCCGCGAGCCAAGCCTGATCCTGGCGGAACCCGTCCAGGCGTTCGGCAGTGAAAGCGAAGGGGATCTCGGGCAAGGTATTCATGGCCGCGCCCATTCTCGCACGGGGATGTCTCAGGTTCGCAGCGCGCCGCCGAGCAGTGAACCCATCAGCGCACGCAGCTTCTCCACCTCGGCGCCGTAGTAGGGTCGGGGTGGCAGCTTGCCCCATATCGGCGCGGGCCACGCCGGATCGTGGCGGTAACGCACCACATGGTGCACGTGCAGCTGCGGCACCTGGTTGCCCAACGCCGCGATGTTGAGCTTGTCCGGCGCGAAGCCCTTAACCAGGGCGCGCGATAGCTGTGCCGACTCCTCCCACAGCTGCATGCGATCCGCATCCGACAGTTGGTGGATCTCCGATATATCGGGACGCTCCGGCACCAGGATGAACCAGGGATATTGGGAGTCATCCATCAGTAACAGGCGGCACAGCGCCAACCGGCCCAGGTCGCGGCAGTCTTGGGCAAGTTGCGGGTGGAGTTGGAACATCCGGCTCTCGTTGGCGGTCTAGGCATGTGGCGGGCGGCCCGCCCTGGGGCGCCGCGGCGCCATGTTAAGCTTGTAACATTATTCCCACAATCATCGCGCCTGGGGTCGACGCGCGCCATGGGAGCCTTCGTCAAGGCGTTGTACTACGTGGCGGCAGCGGTGGCGCTGACGGGTCTCTATGGCCTGTGCGACTACTCGGGACTCTACCTCAAACTGCATTTCGACGGCCTCACGCCGCTCTGGCCCACCGCCGGTATCGGCGTAGTGCTGCTCTGGCAATACGGTCTGCGCTGGTGGCCGGTGCTCATCATCGGCAAGCTCTTGAGCACCCACTACATCGGCCGCAACTGGGGCATGAGCGCGGTGGATGCGATCGCGCAATTCGCCGAGGCGATGGCCGCCGTCGGCCTGTTGCGCCTGCTGGACGTGGACGCCCAATTCCACCGCACCCGAGACGTGATCCTGTTCGTATTCGCCGCCACGTTGCCGGCGGCGCTCCTGGGCGGCGTGCTGGGAGCTTTCGGGCAGGAATTGAACGGCCTCATATCGGCTGCCGCAGTGCCGATGCAGGCCGCCAACTGGATGCTGGGTGATGCCATGGGCATCCTGGTGGTGGCGCCGTTCATCGCCCATTGGCGCCGCTGGCCCTTCGCCGGCCCACGTCCCTTGCTGGAATGGGCGGGAGCGATGTTGCTGATGGTCGCCGCGGTATACGGCATCTCGCAGTTGCCCGGCGACGTGGAGTCCAGCTTCTATTTCCTGTTGCTGCCCCTGGCGGTATTGATCTCGGCGCGCGCCGGCGCGCCGGGCGCCAGCAGCGCGGCCCTGCTCATGGCGTTCTGCGTGTTGGCGTTGGACCTCCGGGATGCACAGGATCCTTTCGTGGCCGCCATGCGTGTGGCCTTCGTGGCCGCCGCCGCCTTCACCGGCTATCTGGTGGCGGCGGCCTTCGCGGAGCGCCATGCGGCGGACGCCGCGCTCAGCGCCGAGCAGGACCGCGCGATGGTCACCCTGCAGGCCATCGGCGAAGGCATCATCTCCACGCATGCCACCGGCAAGGTCCACTTCATGAACGGCGTGGCCGAGAAGCTCACCGGTTGGCGCGCGGCCGACGCCGTGGGACGTCCCATCGAAGACGTCTTCCCGCTGTCGTTGGCGAGCGGCGAGACCGAGGAGCACACCGTGCGGCATGCGCTGGTGCATGGTGCAAGTTCCGAGATCCTCACCCGGCGCCTGTTGCGCGACCGGGCCGGCGTGCTGCGTCCCGTGGAAGGCGCCATCACGCTGGCGCGCGGCCGCGACGGCAAGGTGATGGGCGGGGTGGTGGTGTTCCGCGACGTCTCGGAAGCTGAGCACCTGCGCGAGCGCCTGGTCTTCGAGGCCACCCATGATGCGCTCACCGGACTGCGCAATCGCGCCGCGTTCGAGAAGGCGCTGCGCGAGCTCACCGCCGGCGCGGATCGCAAGCAGCGCTATGCGCTCCTGTATCTCGACCTCGATCAGTTCAAGCTCATCAACGACACCCGTGGCCACGAAGCCGGCGACCGCCTGCTGGTGGACCTCACCAAGCGCCTGCGCGCGCTGGTGCACCGGCCGGACGTGATCGCGCGTCTGGGTGGCGACGAGTTCGGCGTGCTGGTGGTGGACGCCCACGAGAACATGGTGCAACTGTTGGCCGAGGAACTGCGCCGCGCCGTGCTGGACTACCGCTTCAAGGAGCGCGAGCTCATCTTCAGCATCGGCGTCAGCATCGGCGTCGTCATGTTCCAGCCGGGCGAGCGGGCCGGCGACATCCTCAGCCGCGCCGACATCGCCTGCTACATCGCCAAGGGCCGCGGCCGCAACGGCATCCATTTCTATCGCAGCGATGACCGCATGCTCCAGCACCACTCGGCGCTGGCGCGGGTGTCGCAGCTGGAGACCGCGATGGATGAAGGCCGCTTCCGCCTCTACGGGCAGCGCATCATCCCGCTCGCCACGGCGGAGGAAGGCCGCTTCCTGGAAGTGCTGCTGCGGCTCAACGAGAACGGCACCATCCTGCCGCCCGCGGCCTTCCTGCCTGCCGCCGCGCGTTTCGGCCTGGCCAGCCGCATTGACCTGTGGGTGGTGGATCAGGCCTTCCGCTTCCTCGGCGAGAAGCGCGGCGTGCGCCTCAGCATCAACCTCGATCCGCGCACCCTGGACAGCCCCGACTTCCAGCGCCAGGTGAACGAGCACCGCGCCCGCTACGGCGTCCAGGCCCAGGACGTATGTTTCGAGGTGACCGAGAACGTGGCACTCGAGAACCTCACCCGCGCCGTGGAGACCATGCATCAGCTCTCGCGGGACGGCTACCGTTTCGCGCTGGACGACTTCGGCAGCGGTGTCGCCAGCTTCGGCTACCTGCAGAAGCTGCCGGTGCAGTACGTGAAGATCGACGGCCAGTTCGTGCAGAACTTCACCGAGGATCCGGTGAACCCCCTGGTGGTGCGCACCCTCTCGGAACTCGCGCGCATGCGTTCCATCCAGTGCATCGCCGAATGCGTGGAGAACGAGACCACCAAGAACCAGCTCGCCAGGCTCGGCGTGGACTTAGGACAAGGGTACTTCCTGCACAAGCCGGAGCCGCTATCCGCCTAGCCGTCATTTGGCGGAATGACAGACTGCCTCGACGTTGTTCCCATCCGGATCCATCACGAACGCCGCATAGTAGGTAGGCGAGTAGTTCTCCCGCAGCCCCGGCTTGCCGTTGTCTTTCCCGCCCGCCGCCAGCGCGGCCTTGTGGAATGCATCCACAGCCTTGCGGTCCGCGGCACGGAAGGCTAGATGGGCGATGGGTTTCTGCGCGGGGCCCTGGCCGGCCCAGACGGTCGAACCGCCATCGCTGCCGATGCCGAACCCGCCTTCGTATTCCGAGACGAGCTTGTAGCCCAGGGGCGCCAGCGCCTTGGTGTAGAAGCCCTTGGCCTTGTCGGCGTCCGTGACGCTCAGGGAGATATGGTCCAGCATGGTCTTGTCCTCGGCTGTGGTTGAGGCCGCCATTCCACACCGGCCGGAAGCCACGCGCTTTCAAGAACTTGCAGATGCAGGATCCTGACAGCGTGAGACTCTGGAACGACTAGACTGTAGCTATGCCCCTGGAACACCGGACTCTCTATTCCAGCCCGCTGGTCACGGTGGGCGACGTGCATTGCACCGAAGGCTGCGGTCCCGGCCGCCATGAGGAGCACTGTCCTGTCGCCAGCATCGCCTTGGTGCGCAGCGGCAGTTTCGTGCGCCGTGACCGGCTGGGAAAGCACGTGGCGGATGCCACCCAGGTGGTGTTCTTCGATGCCGGCGAGCCTTACATGGTGGACCATCCCATCCCGGGCGGTGATCGCTGCACCTCGCTGGTGTTCGCCCCCGAAGTGCTGCGCGAAGCGCAGCGCTCGCGGCGGGGACAGCCGGAGCGCTACTTCGACAAGAGCACTCTCGCCGGCAGTAGCGAGCTGCACCTGCTGCATCGTGAACTGCTGGTGGCGGCCACCTTACGCGACGGCGTGATGGTGGAGGAGACCGCCCTCACCCTGCTGCGCCTCTGCACCGAAGGTGAAATCGTGCCGCGCCTCCGGGGCGCGGCTTTCGAGCGGGCCGCGGCCTTGGCGGCAGATGCGCAAGTCCTGGTGGCGCAGTCCTTCACCGGACCGGTCACGCTGGAGGCGCTCGCGGAGCGGCTGGATGTTTCGCCGTTCCGTCTCTGCCGCGCTTTCCGCCAGGCCACCGGTGGCAGCCTGCATCAGCATCTCCTGCGCCTGCGCCTGGTGACCGCCTTGGAGAGACTACCGGCCTATCAGGACCGTCTCACCGACTTGGCCTTGGAGTTGGGCTTCAGCAGCCACAGTCATTTCACGCAGACGTTCCGCAGCCACTTCGGCATGCCGCCGAGCGCTTGGCTTCAGCAGCGCTAGAATTCCATGAATGCGATGCCGGAAAATTGTTCGCGTAAAAACGTCGCGAGCGAAGGCAGGGCTAGGCGGGCGAGGCGAGCGGGAGGGTTCGCCGCATGCGGCGAACGGGAGCACATGGACGTGGGGCCTGGGCCGCAAGCGGAGCTGGATGCGTAGCGCAGCGGGGCACTCGCTCATTCGATTGCGAGTCCGCGCCCTCGCCGCTCCCGCACATCCCTGTACTCCGCGGCACGTACGCATCCTTGCTACAGACAACGCCCTGCCGAGCGCAGCAGTTTTTACGAGTGGCAGACGGCTTCCACGTTATTACCGTCGGGGTCCAACACGAAAGCTGCATAGTAGTCCGGCGAGTATTTCTCCCGGATGCCCGGCTTGCCGTTGTCCTTGCCGCCTGCCGACAGGGCCGCCTTGTAGAAAGCGTCCACCTGGCCGCGGTCATCGGCGCGGAAGCTGAGATGCGTGGGCTTCTCCACCTTGGCTTGTTGCGCCCAGACTGAGGATTCGCCGTCCTCGCCGATGCCAAAGCCGCCGTCGTATTCCTTGAACACGGTGTAACCCAGCGGTTGCAGCGCCTTGGAATAGAACTGCTTGGCCTTGGCGGCATCCGATACGTTCAACGAGACATGGTCCAGCATGGCAGGCTCCTGAGGGTGGTGGTGGAAACCACCCATTCGACTGCTCCCGATGCGGACGCGCAATCGAGGACAGTTCGGAGAGCCGGTGCCGATGGCCTACCGCAGATCTATGACGGAAACCCTTACATCGTGTCGCGCAGCATAGCTGGGACTAGAATGGGCCGATGAGCGCCACGATCCTTGAATCCACCCTCACCTGCCCGACCTGCGGCCATCAGGAAAGGCAGACCATGCCGACCGATGCCTGCCAGTATTTCTATGAGTGCGCGGTCTGCCACGCGCTGCATAAGCCGAAGCAGGGCGACTGCTGCGTGTTCTGTTCCAATGGCACGGTGGAATGTCCGCCCCGGCAACTGGAGCGGCAGGGCGGCAAGCCCGCGTGCTGCCGCTAGAGATCCCAACGACGCAAAGTCCACGAGCAGCCAGCTGGAAACAGGCAAGGACACTGGCGCATGGCTAGCGACTATCAAGATATGAGACGCGCGTAGCCGGCGCTCCCGGATGTTATGTCATCACCACCCTGTGTGAGGAATCGCCCAGTGCATCAGGCGGCCGCGCTATGCTGTGAGCTCGCCCACCCTGAGGAGACAGTGATGACCCGGCGTCTGTTGCTGGTTTGCACGGCTTTCATCTTGGTCACGGGTCCGGTCATCGCTGCCGCCGAGGCTCCCGCGTCCACCACGCCCGCGCCGGCGGTCACCGCACGGCCAGCAGGACTCGACGTGGTTGCCGCCTATGCCGGCGTCTGGCAGTCCGATATCCAATACCTGGATACGCCTTACAGCAAGAGATATGACGCCCGATATCAGTTGCGCAACGACTGCTGGCGCAGTGCTGGTTTCTACGCCTGCAACCAGTTCGTGGATGGCGCGTCCAAGGCGCTGGTGGTCTTCATGTATGACCCGCTCAAGGGTTACTCCAGTTATCCCATCCCCGCCGAGGGCGCGGGCGCCGTGCATCCCGGCCGCATCAGCATCGAAGGCAAGGTCTGGACCTTCCCCTGGCAGGTCAAGAAGGACGGCAAGACCACCTATTTCCACGTGGTCAACACCTGGACTTCGCAAGACCGCATCGAGTTCCGCCAGGAATAT
>DATIVR010000188.1:0-2196 GCA_035465695.1 Gammaproteobacteria bacterium | reverse complement strand
TGAGCAGCCCGCGAATGCGGATGCCGATTTATCCCCGCCGAAGTATAGGTCACGGAGGCGGAGTCGCTTTGAAAGCTGGGGTTCTGTCCTAGAGACGCTATAATCCAGGTCGGCGTATGGCCTTATCCCTAGGGCTACTGTGGCCTCCCTCCACAGACATTGTTTCCCCTTCGATGTGACGCCTTCCCAGCCGGCGACCGTTTAACCCCTTTTACGGCGCCGGCTTCTTATTTCCCACGCGTCCAGGTACATAGCGGGCTCCCCGCCTATAAGCAGAATCAGGGGCTAGGATAGGGTGATGACCCCCAGTCGCAGATTCGACACGCAAACGGAGGAAGCCATCTCGTTGAGACTGGCTGTAACTCGTTGTTTGTCCAAGAATAGCCAGTCTCAATTTTCTCCGACCTTATCAGTAGGTGGCGGATCGTTCCCGCGCCCGGGCGAGATATCCCTGGCGCATCACGGGGTACTGTTCCTCGATGAACTGCCCGAGTTCGATCGCAAGGTACTGGAAGTGCTCCGTGAGCCCCTGGAGAGCGGTGCCATCGTGGTATCCCGCGCCGCACGCCAGGCGGAATTTCCCGCGGCTTTCCAACTCATCGCCGCCATGAACCCATGTCCCTGCGGCTACCTGGGCGATCCCTCCGGCCGTTGCCGCTGCACGCCGGACCAAGTGCAGCGTTACCGCTCCAAGGTCTCTGGACCGCTATTGGATCGCATCGACCTGCACGTGGAAGCCCCGCGGGTCGCGCGTGAGGCGCTACGGCCCGATACCCCGCCCGATGGCGAGGCCAGCGGCACGGTGGTACGGCGTGTCACGGCGGCGCGGGAGCGCCAGCTACAGCGCCAGTCCAAGCCCAACGCGCGGCTGGGTACCCGTGAGATCAACAAGCACTGCAAGCCGGATGCGACAGGACAGCAGTTGCTGGAGCGGGCCATGGAACAACTGGGCCTGTCGGCCCGCGCCTATCATCGCATCCTGAAGGTCGCGCGCACGATCGCGGACCTCGCCGGAAGTGAAGCAGTGAGCAGTACCCATGTGGCGGAGGCAGTAGGCTATCGCGTACTCGATCGTCATAACGCGACATGACCGCCGACCAACTCAAGAATTGGGCCAACTTCTTCATCGCCGCTGCCAGCGCCTCCTCTGCGCTGGCCGGTCTGGTGATGGTCGCGTTGTCGGTCAACGTCAAGAAGATCATCAACTACCGCCATCTCCCGGCTCGGGCCGGCGCCGCCATCGCCATGCTGATGTTGATCCTGGTGAGCAGCATGGCGAGTCTCATGAACCAGCCGCTGTGGACCCTGGCCTGCGAGATCATGGTGATGGCTGCATGGGCCTGGGCCATCGAGATCTGGACGGCGCGCCAGGTGATCATCGGTCACGCCGAGGTGAAACGCCCTCGCTACGAGACGGTGCGCTTCGTGCTCCTGGGTCAGTTGCAGGTGGTGCCCTATGTGGTGGGCGGTCTGCTGTTGCTGCTTGGCCGTTACCAGGGCCTGTATTGGATTGGCGCCGGCACCATGCTGGTGTTCACCTTCTCGGTGATGGAATCCTGGGTATTGCTGGTGGAGATACTGCGTTAGATGGCGGGAACCGCCATGCCCATCCGGGGTCCAATATCGTCTGCCATATCAGATTTCAGAGAAATCCCCGAACAGAACGCAACAGGAGTCTCCGATGAAACCCGCATCCATGACAGGCGCCTTCCTGCTGGGCCTGGCCCTGAGCTTACCGGCCTTCGCGGCCGATAATGCCAAGGCCGCCCCAGGCAACGCCGGAAAGATCGTCGACCAGCAGTCCGTCACCCAGGCTTCCGTGACCGTGGGCGGCAAGAGCATCGCCTATACCGCCACCGCGGGCCTATTGGTCCTCAAGAACGACAAGGACGAGCCGACGGCAGAGATGTCCTACGTGGCGTACACCGCCAACGGCAAGGATCCGGCCAACCGTCCCGTGATGTTCATCTACAACGGCGGGCCCGGTTCCTCCACCATCTGGCTGCATATGGCCTCGTTCGGCCCGCGCCGCGCGGTGCTGGGTGACGGCGTGCACAGCGCTCCGCCCTCCTACAAGCTCGTGGATAACCAGTACAGTCTCTTGGACGCCACTGACCTGGTCTTCGTGGATGCGCCGGGCACCGGCTTCGGCAAGATCCTGGACAAGGATGCCGGCGGCAAGGGCGACCCGAAGGA
>DATIVR010000187.1:0-1842 GCA_035465695.1 Gammaproteobacteria bacterium | reverse complement strand
GGCGGTGAGACCGGCGATGTCGAGCACGTTGACGAGCTTGTCCACGCTCTCGCGGCGTGCCGCCACCAGCAGCACATCCACGAGGTCCGGATCGGTCTGCGAGGGACCCACGATCTCATAGTCGAAGGCCACTTCCTCGATAGGCTGGGAGATGTATTGGTCGGCTTGCAGTTCGATCTGCTCGCCCAGGTCCTTGTCGGACAGCTTGGCGGGCATCTGGATGGTCTTCGTCATCACCTGGCCCGACAGGGCCACGGCCGCATATTTGGACTTGGGACCCGCGTGTTTCACGGCCTTGCGGACCGCGTCCCCGACGCCGTCCACATCCATGATCACCTTGTCGGTGATAGCATTGGCCGGCATCGGTTCAGCCGCGAAACTCTCCACCCGATAGGATCCACCCTGCTTGGCGAGCTCGATGAGCTTCACCGACGAGGTACTGATGTCGATGCCCAACAGCGGGGGTGACGAAGGCCTGAACAGCACGTCTAAGTTCCTTAGGATAGCGAGTAGAGCGCCCCAAAACCGGCTAAAAAATAGCCGTCCCATGTCTTAAGTCACAGCTTCAATATATATCAACAAATGATTAAATCAACTAAAATTTTTGCCATTTTGGCCTCTCAGAAAATGGGTCTGAAGACCCCGTTTTCTGCGATCTCGAACTGAGGGTTCCATGCCGTTTTTGCCCCGACCCCTATATCTTGTGCTCGCCTTCCTATTTGCCCTCTTTGGGTTGGGGTTGCTCGGCATCCTCGGGGCCTACTTGGCCATATCCCCCGGCCTTCCTTCGGTAGCGGTCCTGAAGGACATCCACCTTCAAGTACCGCTGCGGGTCTACAGCCGAGATGGCCGGCTCCTGGCGGTATACGGCGAGAAACGTCGCATTCCACTTGAGTACACGCAGATTCCAAAGAATATGGTAAATGCCGTGGTGGCGGCGGAAGATGAGAACTTCTGGACCCATCCCGGCGTCGATGTCCAGGGCGTCCTGCGCGCCGCCTTGCACTTCGCCGCCACCGGCGAGCGCGACCAAGGCGGCGGCACCATCACCATGCAACTGGCCCGCACCTTCGTCGGTACCCAGAAGAGTTTCGGCCGCAAGGCCCGCGAGGCCTTCCTGGCTTTTCGCGTCGAGAATGAGCTGAACAAGGAAGAGATCCTGGCGCTATATCTGAACCAGGGCTATCTCGGCGAGCGTGCCTATGGCGTGGGAGCCGCCGCTCAGACCTACTACGGCACAGATGTCGCCAGCCTCACGCTGGCGCAGACCGCCATGATCGCCGGCCTGTTCCAGTCGCCTTCGGCGGCCAATCCTCTGGTGAACGAGAAGCGCGCCCTGGCGCGTCGCGGCTACGTGTTGGGGCGCATGCTGGCGGATGGCTACATCGACAAGACCACGTATGCCCAAGCCATGGCGGAACCGGACACCGCCGGCTTCCATGGCGATGCTACGGAAGTGGCGGCTCCCTATATGGCCGAGCTCGCGCGCAACTACATGGTCGACAAGTACGGCGACGATGCCTACACGGAGGGTTATTCGGTGGTGACCACCATTGACAGTCGCCTGCAGCCCCTGGCCGTGAAAGCGGTGCGCGACGGCCTCCAGGCTTACGACGAACGTCATGGCTGGCGCGGCGCCACGGCCCACGTGGATCTCCCAGCCAGGCTCACGGATGATGATCTCGACAAGGTGGTCGGTGACCGCGATCACGTCGGAGGTCTTTTCCCCGCGGTGGTCACCAAAGTGGATGCCCAGAGCGCCGAACTCTATGTGGATGGCGCCGGTTCGGTGAAGCTTGGCTGGGACGGCATCAAATGGGCGCACAAGTTCATCAACCAGAA
>DATIVR010000186.1:0-4834 GCA_035465695.1 Gammaproteobacteria bacterium | reverse complement strand
TAAACATGGAAGATTCAGCGACCATCCCGCTGCGGGCTGTCCTCACCGATGCGCTGCGCTACTGGGAAGTTCGCCGCCTGCCCTATAACCTGGTGCTGGCGGCGGTGGTGGTGCTGGCCGTGGTGCTCACGTGGCCGAGATCCCACGACCTGATCCAGATCGCCAGCTTGTTGCCGCTCTTCGTGCTCGCGGTGATCGCGAACGTCTGCTACACCAGCTGCTACGCCGTGGATTTGCCGGTGCAGCTCTCCGGTTTCCGCGACACGTGGCAGAGATGGCGTTGGACGTTGTGGTGCACCGGCACCCTCTTCGCTGCGGTGCTGGCGTTCTACTGGATGGGGGATGAGGTGATCGGCGGATAAGCGGCCGCGAGGCCGTGGTCGTCTATTCCGTGGCGACGGCCTTATCGAGGTTGGCGGACTCCCCCATCAGGGCATCGTAAAGATTCTCGTAGAGCGAGAGCCGCTCGCGGTTGAACAGCGGGTCACGCTTGAAGACGAAGCGGGTCTGGATATCGGTCCATTGCCGCTTGTTCAGCACCTCGAGTGCCTGCGGCAACACCTCGGCCTCCTCGAACTGCAGGTGGTTCGCATAGGCCATGACATATTCTTCGCCCTGCAACTGCAGGCGGGCTAGATCCGCATCGTGCCCCAATTGTTGCAGACCGATGGACGCCGAGAGGCCGACCGCGGCACTGGCCAATTCCGCATGCTCGCGGACCAGCCGCCCATAGGTTTCGCCCATGACCGGTGCGCTCCTGCGCACGCTGTCGAACATCAGCTCCTCCAGGGGATGGTGCAGTATCCCCGGGAAGTAACTCAGATAGTTGACCGCGGTCCCGAGCAAGGCGAGACCCGTGGTGTTCTCCTTGTTCAGGAAACCCAACTGGAGACTCATCAGGGAAAGCACACGGCCGATGTTGCCGTGGTCTTGAGTGAGACGATCGACGACGAAGTCCTGCATAGCGGCAGCTCCCCGGTTAATTGAGTACCGGGGTGGGGGGCGAGATGCCGCCGCCAGGGAAGTCAATTTGAACCCAGCGTACTCCCTTTTCGCGCCATGCGCTTGGAGCAGGTCCAGGCCGCGGCCCGCTTGGGCTGCAAGAGAGAACAGGGTCCATGGCCGTAGAGCTTAGCAGCCGGGCCAAGAAAATAAAGCCCGCTGTCCACTACGTCTCATCTTCGGATTGGGCATGCACGTGTGCCCTGCCCTCGTCGTCCACCGTGACGGTCATATTCATGGGCCGGCAGCACACCGGGCAGTCCTCGATGTAGCTCTGCTGCTCCACGGACGGATCAGCCAGGACTTCGATGGTCTCGCCGCAGTAAGGGCAGGAGATCTCGAAGGATTGGGTCTCGATCAGAGGCATTCGGCTCGATCTCGCCGCAGGATCTTCATCAATTAGAACACATTGGTGATGAGCCAGCGGGAGCTGTCGATGAGGTCGCGGACCTGCAGCTTCGTCGGGGACTCACCCTCCGCCGTGGATCGGGTGGCGATTTCGGCGAGCCAGACGGCCTGGGCGTGGACCGGGATGTCGAAGACCTTGGAGGTGTGGAGCGCACCTATATATTCCCGCAGCGGCGGGCGCTGCTTGCGGAACTTGAGGGTGTGCTTGGCGCAGAGCTTATCGAGCCAGACTTCCAGCACGGTGCCGGCCAGGGCGCCGGCGGAGCGTTCGTTAACCTTGATGAGGTCCCGGGCGGTCTCCAGCAGCGCCAGTTGCAGGCCCCGCTCGGTCTGCTCGTCGGTATCCATCCGGCCCCAGGCCAGGCGCTCCGAGACGGACTTGAGCAGCGCCAACTGGCTGGTGAAGCAGCGGCCGGCTTCTTCCCGGACGTCCGCGAAGTCGTCCTCCACGCCCAGGAAGTAATCCTGGATCGCCAGCCTGCGGCTGTAGTGGACCTCGAACCTGCCGCTGCGGGAATAGAAGCGCTGGAACTCGGAATACCGGTCCGGCGCCAGCCGCTTCATGAGCGGCAGGGCGCGGGAGTACCAACGCTGATAGCCTTCCTCGAACGAATCGCCTTCCTCTTCGGCCATGAACGCCTTGAGCAAGGCGCTGCCTTCCTGGTGCAAGGTCTCCAACTGTTTGCGTGCTGTCTCTTCGGTGATCATCATCTCGCTCCCTCTTCACGATGAGCGGATGGTGAACACCTGGCAGCGGGATGGATAGCCCCTCCCCGGCATTTAACAGTCCACGGTCAGTTTGAGTGAAAGTTTTGTGACAGTGGGAGGGGATTGAATTTCTCACGATGTCGTGGGCTGTGCCCGATCATTTCGTGCGCGCGGGTTGCTTCGACATGGCCTCGAGCGAGGTCAGGCCTTCAGGCCGGAGACCAAGGCATCGTATGCGGACATCAGGTAGGTGCCGGTGTATGGGGTGACGGTATCGTTCTGTTCGCCCAGCAGGCGGTCGCGCAGCATCCCGTCCAGGGTCCCCGCGATCATGGAGGCGATGACACGGGGATGGAGGTTGGGCCTCACGCTGCCATCGCGCTGGCCGCGGACCACGAGGTCGGTGCAGATCTGCATGAAGCGGCGGTAGCCGCTGGTGAGCGCCAGTTCACCCGACTCCGGATCTGGGCGGCGGCCTTCCCACAACATGATCCGCACCAGGTCTTCGTCCTTCTGCATCACGTTGGTCATCACGGCCAGGACGCTCAGGATGCCGTTGCGCGCGCTGATGGAGTTGGATGCTGCATCGGTGAGGCGAGGTATCAGCTCCCGCCAGCCTTGGTCGAGGATGGCGGTCAGCAACGCGGCCTTGTCCTCGAAATGGATGCGAAAGTCCAGCCAGGGGACATCCGCGCTGTGGGCGATATCCTGGAGGGAGACCGCCTCGTAACCGAACCGCGCAAATTTGTGCTTGGCCACCGCCACGATGCGGCGGCGCACTGCCAATAGGCGCAGTGTATCTTCCCGGTCCGCATCGACGTTGCGAAATGAGGCGCTCGGCTCTGCCAAAGATGCGTCCATGGCACTGCTCATCCCTGTTCCCGTCCCATTCCCGACACGGGACATAATCACGTAAGACATCCGTGAAGTAGATTAGGTAAGAACCGCAATCCGATTGGGGTATTCACCTGAATTTTGCACTCGAAATTTCCTTGCAACGCGAGTAGTCTTTGCGCCGAGAAAAATCGAGGGATGCGGTGTTATCGTCAAGGACAAATATTGTGAAGTCGGTGTTCATGTGGTCAGGCGGGCATTTCGGTTTCTGGGACGGCGACGATCTCTGGTCCCATCATGGCAAGCACGTGGGCCGCAGACGCGGCTCGGAGATCTACGCTCCGGCCGGGCGCTACCTGGGTGAATCGATGGCCAATGGACGGCTGACGACGAGCAAAGCCAAGGCGGGTCAGTTCGCTCCGAGCTTCGTGCCACACACGCCCCGAGAGAAGAGCACGCCGGAACCCGCGCAGGATACCTATACCCTTTATCTCGGCTACGAAGACTTCCCGCATCCCGATCTCTTCTGACCGCGCCAGGCCTGATCAGACGACGTGGTCTGCGCCCAATCATTCCCGAAAATCCGCATCCCCCTCGATCCCCGATCCTTGCACCGGAACCCGAATCAGGCGCAAGCGGTCCCATTGGCGGCCACGATCTTGCTGGCCTCGGCGTCCATGTCCTCATCCCCTTTCATGCCCGCCAGCTCCCATGTCCCGACTGGCCTATACTGGCCTTCTTCATAGAAGGAATCCCCGTGGGCAAAGTCAATTACAAGTTCGACAAGCGCCAGCGCGATCTCGCCAAGCAGAAGAAGCGGGACGAGAAGCTCGCCCACAAGGCCGCGAAGAAGGCGGCTGCGGCGGCTGACGCCAACTCAGCGCCCAAGGACGACTTGGTCCCGCACTAGAGTCCAGGGGCAAGGCCAATCTAAGGAGTATCGATAGTCCACGCCGCGGTGTCGCTTGGGGATTTACCGCGATCGGGGTGTCCGATGTCGGGAATGGCTCGCAGCGGGTATCTGGGTGCCGCAGGCCGGGTGGTTTGCCTGGCCCTGGCTGTCGTATGCACTTCCTGCGGTAGCGGCGACATCAGCATCGTCCCGCAGGGCGGCGACTGCACTCCGACGTCGGTCTCCATCGCCGATACGCAAGGCACTCCCCTCACCGGACCCAGCTTCGCCTATCAGCTGCAGAATGCCGACCCCACAGCCATCAGTGGCACCCAATTCGCAATCATCGTGATGGACTATTCGCGGGATGGCAGCGATCAGGGCCAATATACCTCGCAGCAGATCCAGGCCCTGCACGCCGCCGGCAAGAAGGCGCTCGCGTATATCAGCATCGGGGAAGCCGAGAGCTATCGGTACTACTTCCTCTCCTCCTGGACCAGCGGCACCGGCAGCACGGTGCATCCTTCCACCAGCGCGCCGTGCTGGCTGGGCAATGTGGATCCGGCCTGGGCCGGCAATTTCGCGGTGAAGTACTGGTCCGAAGACTGGCAGAAGATCATCTTGGGCTATGTGGACAAGGTGATCGCGCAAGGTTTCGATGGCGTGTACCTGGATAAGGTGGACGAGTTCGAATACTGGAGCGCCCCTAACAACGGGGACAGCACCCAGCTGAAGGCCGGCGACGCAGCCGCTTACATGATCAGCTTCGTGAAGCGAATCGCGGACCACGCACGGAACGGCAAGGGCCTCGCCCACTTCCTGATGGTGCCGCAGAACGGGGAAGACCTGCTGCCCTTTGACCCCGACGGCAGCTATCTCGCGACCATGAGCGGGATGGGCATCGAAGACCTGTTCTACGATGGCACCACGCCGGTGGCCGCTTCCGAAACCGCATACCGCGAAGGGCTGCTCGACCAGATCGCCGGCGCG
>DATIVR010000185.1:0-4790 GCA_035465695.1 Gammaproteobacteria bacterium | reverse complement strand
CGGATTTAGGGAAGGTAGAACCGAAACGGGGCCCCTTGAGGCCCCGTTTCTTTATCCTCAGTTCGCCTGATAGGCCTCGGGCGGCTGATACATGGGATAGATGAATTCCTCCTTCTCCCGCATATGGCGCACCAGATCCTTCTGCATGTGCTGCAGCTCGCGGATGCAATCCGCCCGGCTGGCGTCGCTTATCCCGTCCTGCTCGAAACGTCTGACCACGTCCATGATGCGGTGCTCCAGGTGCCGGCTCACGGTGCTGATCCTGAGCGTCACTTCGCTGTGCTTACCTTCGCCCGCCAGGCAGTGGTTGAGGTAGGGGATGAAGCGCTGCTTCTTCTCGTAGAGGTGCCCCTGGTAGTGGGAGCGGAAGTCTAGCAGGAGGCTATGCGCCTGGCGGTACTTCTTTCCATCCACTGCATCGATGACGTCTTGCAACGCGTCGAGTATGTCTCGATGCTGCTGTTGCAGGCGACCTGGTAGGGCGGGGTCATAAGCGAGCCGGGTGCCCGGGGCGTATTGCTTGGGTGGATGTTCGGACGGACTCTTGCCACTGGTATCGCGGCTGAACAGGATCAAGGGTTTCATGTTTTCCCTCCTTGGTTTCTTGTTGTTACGTTGTTGCATCGTCACGTTTCCATGTGACGAAGCTCCACCCGGATCAGGCCGCGTGCCGCAGGCGCACACGCACCCGCCGCCCGTAGGCGTCGGGTCAATGACGTCCGATTCAAGTGAGTCCTTGAAGACGTCCCTGTTGAGGTTTTTCCGTGGCGTGAAGCCTATGGGAAGTTTAGACCAAAAAACCGCGTGCGCAAGCGGGCGGCGGACGGCGTCCGGGGAACCGCGCCGGCCATGGGGGTGGGCGTTTCAGCGCGCCAGCGCGTCGCGGTACATGGGCTGGAAGCGGTTCACGATCTCACAGAAGAGGTCTGCGGTCTTCTCGGCGTCGTAGGCGGCGGAATGGGCCGCGCCGGAATCCCAAGGCAGGTTGAGCGCCTCCACCGCGCGGGCCAGCACCGTCTGGCCCACGGCGATGCCGCCGAGCGTGGCTGTGTCGAAGCTGGTGAAGGGGTGGAACGGGTTGCGCTTGGCGCCGCTGCGCTCCACCGCGGCGTTGAGGAAGTGCAGGTCGAAGAAGGAGTTGTGACCCACCAGCACGGCGCGGGAGCAGCTGTACTTGTCGAGACCGGTGCGCACTTCGCGGAACAGGCGCTTCAGCGCCTCCTTCTCCGGCAACGCCGGGCGCAGGGGGTGGTGCGGATCGATGCCGGTGATGGCAAGCGCCGCCGGTTCGATGTTGGCACCCTCGAAGGGCTGCACGTGGAAGGCATGGGTCTCGCCGCGCCTGAGCACGCCGTTCTCGTCCATGTCGATCATGACCCCGGCGATCTCCAGCAGGGCATCGGTCCGGGAGTTGAAGCCGCCGGTCTCCACGTCCACCACCACCGGGAGGAAGCCGCGGAAACGCTGGGAGTAGGGATGCGGGACGGGGAGCTGGTTCATGGGTGCAGGATAAAGCAAGCGCGCGCGGGAAGATACGCTCAGACCAGGCTCCAGTGCACCTCTTCGCCTGCGCGGAACGGCACCAGGCTGTCGGTTCCGAAGGCATAGCTCGCGGGCGGCGTCCAGCTCTTCTTCATCAGTTTGATCTTTCCATCATTGCGGGGCAGGCCGTAGAAGTCCGCGCCATGATGGCTGGCGAAGGCTTCCAGCTTGCCGAGCGCGCCGGCCGCCTCGAACACCTCTGCGTAGAGCTCGATGCCGGCGTGGGCGCTGTAGACGCCGGCGCAGCCGCAGGCGTTCTCCTTCAGGTGTCTCGCATGGGGCGCACTGTCGGTGCCCAGAAAGAACTTGGGATCGCCGCTCACCGCGGCCCGCACCAGCGCTTCCCGGTCATGCTCACGTTTCAGGACCGGCAGGCAGTAATAGTGAGGGCGGATGCCGCCCTTGAAGAGCGCATTGCGGTTGTGCAGCAGGCGTTGGGGCGTCAGCGTGGCGGCCACCCGGTCGGAGCACGAGAGCACGAAGTCCACTGCGACACTGGTGGTGATGTGCTCGAACACCAGCTTGAGGTTGGGCAGCCGCTCCACCAGCGGCGCCAGCACGGTGTCGATGAAAGCGGTCTCCCGGTCGAAGACGTCCACCGCCGGATCCGTCACCTCGCCGTGCACCAGGAGCGGCAGGCCCACGTCGGACATGGTCTCCAGCACTCGCTGGCACTTCAGGATGTCACGCACGCCGGCGTCGGCGTTGGTGGTGGCTCCGGCCGGGTAGTACTTCACGGCGTGCACGCGTCCGTCGGCCCTGGCGCGGTGGATCTCCTCGGCGGTGGTGGTCTCGGTCAGGTAGAGCGTCATGAGCGGTTCGAAGGACTTACCCCGCGGCACCGTCGCCAGGATGCGCTCCCGGTATTCCAGCGCCTGCTTGAGGGTGGTAACCGGCGGCTTGAGGTTAGGCATGACGATGGCGCGGCCGAAGCGCGCCGCCGTGTGGGGCACGATGTCCTGCAGTACCCCGCCGTCCCGCAGGTGCAGGTGCCAGTCGTCGGGCCGGGTGAGGGTCAGTACATCCGTCATCGCGGCGCCTGCTCCTGATCGAACAGGAGGTCGAGAGTGAAGCGCACGCCGAAGCCCGTCACGTCCGTGGGAACGTGGGCGAGGCCACCCTTGTGTTCGGCGGCAGCGAGGTCCACGTGCACCCAAGGCACTGAATCCGGCACGAAACGGCCCAGGAAGCGCGCCGCCAGGATATGATCCGCCTGGCTCTCGATGATGCACTGCTTCACGTCCGCCACGCTGCTCTCGATATCCTCGTCGTAGTCCGCGTCCACCGGCAGGGGCCAGACGCGCTCGCCGCTGTGGATACCGGCATCGATGATGGCCCTGCCGAGCTTGCGGCTGCGGGTGAAGGCACCGGCATAGCGAGTGCCGAGAGCCACGACGCAACTGCCGGTGAGCGTGGCGTAGTCCAGCATCAGGCCGGGCTCGTCACGGCTCGCCAAGGCCAGCGTATCCGACAGCACCATGCGGCCTTCCGCGTCGGTATGCACGATCTCGATGGTGACGCCGTTGGAGGCGGTGACCACTTCGTTCTGGGTATAGGCACGGGAGCCGATCTCGTTGCGGGCCAGCGCCAGCCAGGCGTCCACCTGGTAAGGCACCTTGAGGCGGGTAAGGGCGAGCAGGGTTGCGAGCGCCGCCGCCGAGCCCTGCATGTCGCCGTGCATGCCGAACATGGACTTGGCGGACTTCAGGTTCACGCCGCCCGTGTCGTAGCAGATGCCTTTGCCTACCAGTGCCAGCGGCTTGGAGCGCGGTGCGGCCTTGGCGGGCTTGTAGGTGAGGTGAACGATGCCGGCATCGCGCTTCGCACTGCCGCGGGACACGGCCAGGAACGCGCCGGCGCCGAGCTTGGCGAGCTTCTTCTCGTCCAGGAACTCCAGCTTCCAGCCTTCGCGCTTCGCCAGGGCTTCGACATGACCGCGGTACTCGGCGGGCGTGAGATGGTTGGCGGGGAGCAGGGTGAGCCAGCGGGCGAGGCTATTGCCTTCCGCCTCCGCTAGGGTGCGGGTGAAATCCCGGGTCTTGTGGCCTCCGAATACGGTGAGGCTCGCGATGTGGCGTGCATCGTCTTGCTTGGCCTTGAACTGGGGAGCATCGAAGTTGGACGCCGCCACGGCGGCGACGATGGCTTCCGCCATGTCTGCATGACCGGTCTTCTCCGCCGCCGGCAGGAGGAGACCGATGTTCGCAGGTTCCGTCTCACGCAGCTTGGCCACGCACTTGCGGGCCAGGGTGAGGCGCTCGAAAGCGGAGACTTCAGGTTTGTAACTCGCCACGACGGCGGTGGTGCCGCGGGAGTTGGGCAGGTCCATGCGCATGGGGGCGAGGGTCTTCTTCCCCTGCAGGCGCTTGTGCAGGCGTCCGGAGTGGGCAAATTCCGGCCAGCGCTTTTGGAGGGCGCTTTCCGGGAGCAGTATAATGACGCCGTCCAGGGCATCCACCCGGTCCGTGTCTGCCGCTGCAAGGGGTTGTCTGATCTCGAACTTGTGGCTGTGCGGGAGCCTGGATGCCATCGGGTACCCCGGTCCGGAGAATCCGGACTGAGATGATATAGGGCTTCCGGCCCCGCCGAAAGGCGAGATCATGCACCGGGACCGCAAAAATCACCGTGACGCCCCGCGGCGGCGGGATTTTTATCCCGCCGGACCGAGCGGCGTCCGAAACGACGAAACAACAAGGCCCTGCCATGGCGAATGACATGAATCAGATCCAGGACGCCGACCCGGTCGAGACCCACGAGTGGCTCGATGCCCTGGCCTCGGTGCTGGAGGCGGAGGGCACCGAACGCGCCCACTTCCTCATCGAGCAACTGATCGACAAGGCCCGCCGCAACGGGGCCTACCTGCCATATAGCCCAAACACCGCTTACGTCAACACCATCAAGGCCAACCAGCAGCCCGCCTATCCGGGCGACCGCGCCATCGAGAAGCGCATCGAGGCCTACCTCCGCTGGAACGCCATGGCCATGGTGGTGCACGCCAACAAGGAACACAGCGGCATCGGCGGCCACATCGCCACCTACGCTTCCTCCGGCACCCTGTATGAGGTGGGTTTCAACCATTTCTGGCGCGCGCCCAGCAAGGACAACGGCGGTGACCTTGTATACATCCAGGGCCATTCCTCGCCCGGCATCTATGCCCGCTCCTTCCTGGAAGGCCGCTTCACCGAACAGCAGCTGCTCAACTTCCGCCAGGAGGTGGAACGCGACGGCCTGAGTTCGTACCCGCATCC